>NZ_JBHTFF010000006.1:0-474964 GCF_042666975.1 Microlunatus sp. GCM10028923
AGTCCAAACGCGACATCATCCGCCGCCTCAAACGCTACATCGCCCGCGACGTCCACAAGATCATCACCAAAGCCCTCCGACCCGCAGAACCCACACCCGCGACCCCTTGACAAACATAGGGGCATCCGGTCGGTTCGGGGATGGGATGTGGGATTCGGCGGGTTGTGCTCGGAGCTCCGGGACGGAGTCCGCTGGTCCAGGGCATCGCGCTGATCAAGTCAACCGGCCTGGCTTCACCTCGGCGGGTGTTGGTTGGGTTTCGGGCCGCGGGGTCTGTTGCTTGGGTTTCGCACCGGCGGGATCTGTCGGTGGGCTTCATCTCGGCGGGATCTGTCGGTGGGCTTCATCTCGACGGGATCTGTCGGCGGGCTTCGTTTCGACGGGATCTGTCGGCGGGCTTCGTTTCGACGGGATCTGTCGGTACGGCTTCATCTCGACGGGAACTGTCGGTGGGATTGGCTTCGACCGGATCTGTCGGACCGGTTCACCCCGACGAGATTTGCCCGGTCCGTCCTCGTCTCGCCCGAACCCGTCGAGGTTCCACCCGCCCAAACCCAACCGCCGACCGGGCACAACAGCAGCGACACGCCGTCAGAACGGCTGCTTTTGTGCCCGGTCAGCGGGGGGAGCGGGGGGGCGGGGGTTAGTGGGCGAGGCGGCGGGGGAAGAGCCAGCGGCCCCAGAGGTAGCCGGCGATCAGGATGACCAGGCACCAGCCGAGGGCCCACCAGGGCTGGTTGCCGAGGGGCAGGTTCATCAGCAGGCCGCGGATGGTCTCGTTGATCGGGGTCAGCGGCTGGTGCTCGGCGAAGGCGCGGAGCCAGGACGGCATCGTGTCGACCGGGACGAACGCGCTGGACACGTACGGCAGGAAGAGCAGGCCGAAACCGTAGCCGCTGGCCGCGCCGGGGCTCCGGGCGAGCAGCCCGAGGACGGCGAAGATCCAGGTGATCGCGAGGATGTAGAGGGCGATCACGCCGAACGCGGCGAGCCAGCCGAGCGGGCCGGCGGACGGGCGGAAGCCGATCAGCAGGCCGACCACGAAGACGATCCCGGTGGCGACCAGGTTGCGCAGCAGGCTGGCGATCGCATGGCCGGTGATCACCGCGGACGCCTGCAACGGCATGGTCCGGAACCGGTTGATGATGCCCTCGGTCATGTCGGTGTTCACGCTGACCGCGGTACTGCTGGCTCCGAAGCCGGCGCAGGTGAGGATGATCCCCGGCACCACGTAGTTGATGTAGTCGCCGCCGGTCTCGATCGCGCCGCCGAAGACGTACGTGAAGACCAACATCAACATCACCGGCAGGGCGATCGCCATCAGCAGCGCGTCGACCTCGCGCAGCGAATGCTTCACGCTGCGGCCGATGAAGGCGAGGTTCGTCGCCAGCGGGGTGGGCACCGCGCGCGGCGCCGGTACGGTCAGGGTGGTCATCGGGCCAGCTCCCATCGGTTCTGGTCGGCCGTCGCGTCCCCGGTGAGGGCCAGGAACACGTCGTCCATGGTCGGTTTGCGGAGGGTGACCTGGGCGTCCGGGTACGCGGAGCGGTCGAGCCCGGCGAGCACCGCCTGCAGGCCGTCGATGGTTCCGTCGGTGTGATGTTCGGCGAGCAGCCGGCCGGCCGGATCGCGCAGTTCGACGAGCTCGGTGCCGACCTGGGCCTT
Organism: Microlunatus sp. GCM10028923; assembly: GCF_042666975.1. NCBI lineage: Bacteria > Bacillati > Actinomycetota > Actinomycetes > Propionibacteriales > Propionibacteriaceae > Microlunatus > Microlunatus sp. GCM10028923. The sequence continues at coordinate 1,666 of NZ_JBHTFF010000006.1, forward strand.
CAACTCGGCCGCCGATCCCTGGGCAACCACCTGGCCGTGGTTGATCACCGCGATCCGGTCGGCGAGCTGGTCGGCCTCCTCCAGGTACTGAGTGGTCAGGAAGATCGTCGTACCGGCGTCGAGCAGGCCGCGGATGGCCTGCCAGAGCGCCAGCCGGCTGCGGGTGTCCAGGCCGGTGGTCGGCTCGTCCAGGAACAGCACCGGTGGCGTGATGATCAAGCTGATCGCCAGGTCCAGCCGGCGTCGCATGCCACCGGAGTAGGTCTTCACCCGGCGGGCACCGGCGTCGACCAGGTCGAAGTCGGCCAGCAGTTCGGCGCCGCGGCGGCGGGCGTCGGCCGGGGTGAGTCCGGACAGCCGGCCCATCAACTGGAGGTTCTCGGTGCCGGTGAGGAGCTCGTCGACGGCGGCGTACTGACCGGTCAGGCTGATCGACCGGCGGACCTGGTCCGCCTCGGTGACCACGTCGTGGCCGAGGATCGTGGCCCGGCCGCGGTCCGGCGGAATCAGCGTACTGAGGATGTTGATCAAGGTCGTCTTGCCGGCGCCGTTCGGGCCGAGCAGGGCGAAGATCGTCCCGGTCGGGACGGCGAGGTCGATCCCGTCAAGCACGGTGGTCTTCCCGTACGACTTCGCGAGACCGGAGATCTCGACGGCGGGTGTCATCACGTCTCCTAACTGTGTACTGGATACGCAGCGTATCACGTAAACAGTATGCATGGCACACAGTACGAGTACGGGGCACTATCCTGGCCCGATGAGCGATCCGGTGGAGCAGGAACTGCCGCGTGCCGTGGCGATGGCCTGGGGGATCGCGGCCAACCCGCAGCGCGGTCCGAAGCGGGAGTTGAGCCACGAGTTGATCGTCGAGGCGGCGATCGGGATCGCCGACGCCGAAGGGCTGGCGGCGGTCACGATGAGCCGGGTGGCGTCGTCGCTCGGCTTCACCACGATGTCGCTCTACCGCTACGTCTCGAGCAAGGACGACCTGCTGGTCCTGATGGCCGACGCGGCCAGCGAGATCTCGTACCCGGAGGACGGTTGGGGCGACGACTGGCGCGCGAACACCTGGGACTGGGCGACGCTGCTCCGCGGTTGCTATCGCGATCACCCATGGATGCTGGAGATCAACCGCACCCCGTCGCTGCTGATGACGCCGAACAACATGGCGGTCGTCGATCTTGGTCTGCGCGCGCTCCGGCCGGCCCGGCTGGAGCTGCCGGAGAAGGTCTCGGTGATCATGGTCGTCAGCATGTACGTGCGCAGCTACTGCGAGCTGGAGCAGGAGGTCGCGGACGAGGAGATCGACCTGGCCCGCGACGCGTGGGCGGCGGAGGCGCAGGCCGGCGCGCTGCGGGAGCTGGTGACGGCGGACCGGTTTCCGGATCTCTATCCGATGGTCGTGTCGGGCGAGTACTTCGGCTCGTCGGAGGCGGGGCTCGAGGACGCGGACTTCCGGTTCGGCCTGGACCGGCTGCTGGACGGGTTCGAGCGCTACCTGGAACGGGTCGGGGACCGGACGGGGCCGGACGCAGCCGCTCCGCCGGACCCGCCGGAGATCGGCGAGTTCGCCCGCGACGAGGTGCGCCGCGACAAGGCGGTCAAGGTCGCGGCGGCGAAACGGCGGGAGGCCGAGGCGAAACGGCGGGAGGCCGACCTCAAGGTGCGCGAGGCGGTCCAGCGGGAGCGGGACGCGATCGCGAAGGCCGTCGAGCGGGCCGCCAAGATCAAATCCGGCTAGCACTGTCCTAATCGGACTTCTCCGCATCGGTGATCATCACTGCCAGACTGGTGGGATGGCCCAGGGGAGTGCAGAGATCACCTACCAGTTCGAGTACGAGCAGCGGGTCCGGTGCGCGTTCATCGGCGCCGGCGGGCACTCGTACCGCAACGTCTATCCGACCTTCCAGTACGCACCGGTCGACCTGGTCGCGGTGTGCGACCGGGCCGCCGACCGGGCGGCGGCGTACGCGCGGACGTTCGGCGCGGCGCAGTCCTACGATGATCATCGCGCGATGTTGGAACGGGAGCGGCCGGACGCCGTCTTCATCGTGACCAGCTACGACGAGGACGGCCGAGTGCAGGCCACCGACCTGGCCCTGGAGTGCCTGGCGGCCGGCAGCCACGTCTGGATGGAGAAGCCGACCGCGGCCTCGGCGGCGGAGGTGCTGGAGCTGAAGGCGGCCGCCGAGTCGGCCGGCCGGTTCGTGATGACGGGGTTGAAGAAGATCTTCACGCCGGCGATGGAGAAGGCGAAGTCGATCATCGAGTCCGAGGAGTTCGGGCCGGTCGCGTCGATCACCGTACGGTATCCGCAGGGGCTGCCCGACGAAGAGCGTAAGCAGGACCCGCGGGAGCTGATCGGGTTTCTTGATCACATCTACCATCCCGGCGCGGTGCTCGGCTATCTCGGTGGTGCGATCACCCGGTTCGGCTACGAGCGGGAGCCGGCGGGCGGCTCGGTGGCGATGTTGCGGTTCGAGTCGGGCGCGGTCGGTTCGCTGCACCTGGCGTCCGGGGCGGCGGCGACCAGCCCGCTGGAACGGGTCGAGGTGGTCGGCCGGGACGCCAATCTGGTGATCGACAACGGCGTCCGGCTGACCTACTACCGGCCCGGTGCCCGGCTCGGCTACGGCCGGAACCCGAGCTACGTCGTGGATGACGAGGTGGCGCCGCTGGTCTGGCAGCCCGAGTTCTCGCTCGGCCAGCTCTACAACAAGAATCTGTTCTATCTCGGCTACGTTCCGGAGGTGCGGCACTTCTGCGACAGTGTGCTGGCCGGCACCGCGCCGACCAAGGGCACCCTGGACGAGTCGCTGGCGATCATGCACCTGTTCGACGCCTACCGGCTGACCCCGCCGGGGCGAACCGTGGACCTGCCGCTGCCGGTCTGAGGTCAGCGGCCGGTGCTGCCGTCGATCAGTTCGCGCAGGATGTCGGCGTGGCCCGCGTGCCGGCCGGTCTCCTCGATCAGGTGGGTGAGCGCCCAGCGGACGCTCGGGCCGGGCTTGCCGTCGGGCCGGGGGAGCGTCGCGGCCAGCTCGGTGCAGCCGTCGAGCACCGCGTTCGCCTGCTCGATCGTCTCCCGGTAGCGGGCGACGACGTCGGCGACGGCGTCCTCGGGCGCCGCGCGGAAGGTCGCCGGCCAGTTGGTGATCTTGGCGCCGAGGAAGGTGGCCCGCTCGACGAAGGTCAGGTGGTTGAGCAGGCCGAGCAGGTTCGTACCGGATGGCACCATGGCCGTTCGCACCTCCGGCTCGGGAGCGCCGTCGACCTTCGCCGCGATCGAGGTCCGGAGGTAGTCGAGGAAACCTCGCAGCACCTCGGTCTCGCTTCCTCCGGTCCGGGGCGGCGGCGTGTCCCGGCGACGGGCGCGGCGGGTGGTGGTGGGCACGTTGGACTCCTTCGACGACGACCGGGCGGTACAGCCACCAGTCTCGTCGGCACTCGCCGAGCGGGCACGGCCGTTTGCGGAATCGGCAAGGAGCGGCGAGGCCGGCGACTACGCGGGAGCGATGAGGTCGACACTCGGGAAGTAGGTCCGGTACCGGCGGGCATCCCTGGTCAGCAAACGATGATCGGCAACGGCCGCGTGTGCCCCGATGTAGAAGTCGGGCAGTGGCGTCGACCTTGAGCCGCGGCGACGGCGGTAGGCCAGGAACGCCTTCCCAGCAAGGAATCCGGCGGAATGCGGCAGCGGCTCCCGCCGGAAGATCGTTTCGGGCAGGGCTTCGTCGAGCTCCTCGATCCGTTCGAAGCCGACAGACACCTCGGCGTAGATCAGGGGATTGATGATCACCGTGCCGCCATCGAGTGCGTTGGCGAGCTGGGTGCCCGACCACTCGGACCAGGTCGGGTCGTCGGTCAGGATGTCGAGCAGCACATTCGAATCGATCAGAGTCGTTCCGCCGCGCTCATTCGCCACGCAACAGGTCCATCAACTCGTCGGTGGTCCGGTTGGTGGTCGCGCGGCCGCGCATTCGGTGCACGGTTCGGGCGCCGCGGCTCTGGCCCGGGTTGCGGTGAACGATCCGCAGGGAGTTGCCGTCCTCGACCACGTCGACCTCGTCGCCCTCGGCGAAGCCGTGCTTGGCGCGGAGCTCGGCCGGGATGGTGACCTGTCCCTTGCTGTTGAGCTTCATTCGGCCTCCTGACACGTATCGCTTGTCCTACATGATACGTGGCGGGCGCCGTGATCGGCGATCGGTTGAAGGTGAATTCGGCGCTGCGATCCTCACCTGATCAGGTGAGATGCTGGCGCCCCCGGCAGGATTCGAACCTGCGCACCCGCCTCCGGAGGGCGGTGCTCTATCCCCTGAGCTACGGGGGCCGGATGGCCGAAGAGAAATGTATCAGTGATCGAGCGAGGATGCGCACTCGGATCCGGCGGGGAGGTCCACGAGTTGAAAAGGCGGGGCATCGGCCGGCCGGTTCTGGCAGAGTTCCGCCGTGATCTCGTGCCCCTCCGGCCCGCTCCGATCCGGGTCCCACCGATGATCGCGTCGCACATCGCCGGCGCGATCCATGCCGACGCCGCCGGGCCGCACCCGCGCTGGCTCGACGTACCCGAGGACGTCAACGCGCTGCTGCCCGGCCTGTGGAGCCGGCGCGTGGCAAAGGACGACCAGGGGGTGCTGACGGTCGCCGGGCGCACCGTGACGGAGATCGCCGAGGAGATGGGTACGCCCGCGTACCTGCTCGACGAGGACGATCTGCGGTCCCGGGCCCGCGCCTTCCGTACGGCGTTCGACGGCTGGGACGTCTACTACGCCGGCAAGTCCTTCCTGTGTACGGCGGTCGCCCGCTGGGTCGCGGAGGAGGGGCTGGGCGTCGACGTCTGCTCCGGCGGAGAGCTGGCCGTCGCGCTGCGGGCGGGCGTGGACCCGGGCCGGATCGGCCTGCACGGCAACAACAAGAGCATCGCCGAGCTCCGTACCGCCATCGAAGCGGGCGTGGGCCGGATCATCGTCGACTCGTTCGACGAGATCGGCCGGCTCGCCAGCCTGGCCGAGCAGCTGGACCGGACGCCCCGCGTGATGGTCCGGGTGACCACCGGCGTGGAGGCGCACACCCACGAGTACATCGCGACCGCGCACGAGGACCAGAAGTTCGGCTTCTCGATCGCCGGCGGTGCCGCGCTGCGGGCGCTGCGGGAGTGTCATGATCAACCGCGGCTCGAGCTGATCGGCATCCACTCCCACATCGGGTCGCAGATCTTCGAGCCGGACGGGTTCGAGGTCGCGGCTCGCCGTACCCTCCGGCTGCGGGCCGAGGCGGCCAAGATCATCGGCGTCGAACTGCCCGAACTTGATCTTGGTGGTGGCTTCGGAATCGCTTACACGTCAGAGGATGCGCCGGCTACGCCGGATCAGCTCGCGGGCGCACTGACCAAGATCATCGAGTCCGAGTGCGAGGCGCTCGGGGCGACCGTGCCGCACCTGTCGATCGAGCCGGGCCGGGCGATCAGCGGCCCGTCGACGCTGGCCCTCTACCGGGTCGGAACGGTGAAGCCGGTCGAGCTGGACGGCGGCCACACCCGGCTGTACGTGTCCGTCGACGGCGGCATGAGCGACAACATCAGGACCGCCCTCTACGGCGCCGACTACTCGGCCACCCTGGCCTCCCGCCGGTCCGGTGCCGACCCGGTCCTGGCCCGGGTCGTCGGCGTGCACTGCGAGGGCGGCGACATCCTGGTCCGGGACGAGTTCCTGCCGGCCGACATCGCGCCGGGTGATCTGCTGGCGGTGCCTGCGGTCGGCGCGTACTGCCGGTCGATGGCCAGCAACTACAACCACGTCCCGCGGCCACCGGTGATCGGGGTCCGGGACGGCCGGCTGACCACCCTGGTCCGCCGGGAGACCATCGAGGACCTGCTGCGGCTCGACGTCGGGTGAGTCAGCTTCGCTCGATAGGACAGAATGAACCGCCAGGACCGAGGCGGCCGAACCGAGTCGGCGCGGTCCGCGACAACCATCAGAATTCACGAGGTCATCGATGAGCACAGCCGAGCCGCTCGCCACCACGCCGCTGAAGGTCGCCGTGCTGGGTTGCGGCACCGTCGGCAGCGAGGTGGTCCGCCTGCTCACCGACTCGGCCGATGACCTGCGGGCCCGGATCGGCCGGCCGCTCGAACTGATCGGCATCGCGGTCCGCCGGGCCGGCCGGGAGCGCCCGGGGATCGATCCGGCGCTGCTCACCACGGACGCCGAGAAGCTGGTCAGCTCCGGTGCCGATCTGGTGATCGAGGTGATCGGCGGCATCGAGCCCGCCCGGAACCTGATCCTGACCGCGCTGAAGAACGGCGCCTCGGTGGTCACGGCCAACAAGGCCCTGCTCGCCCAGGACGGCTCGAACCTGTTCGCGGCGGCGGAGGAGGCCGGCGTCGACCTCTACTTCGAGGCGGCGGTGGCCGGAGCGATCCCGATCATCCGGCCGCTGCGGGAGTCGCTGGTCGGCGACGAGATCTCCGCCGTGATCGGCATCGTGAACGGCACCACGAACTTCATCCTGGACAAGATGGACACCACCGGCGCGGGCTTCGCCGAGACGCTGGCCGAGGCCCAGGAACTCGGGTACGCCGAGCCGGACCCGACCGCCGACATCGAGGGGTTCGACGCCGCCGCCAAGGCCGCGATCCTGTCCAGCCTGGCCTTCCACACCCGGGTCACCAGCGCCGATGTCTACCGCGAGGGGATCACCGACGTCACGTCGACCGACATCGCCTCGGCCAAGGCGATGGGCTGCGTGGTCAAGGCGGTCGCGATCTGTCAGCTCACCGCGCCCGGGGCGAACGGCGAACGGTCCGTCTCGGTCCGGACCCATCCGGCGATGATCCCGCGCAACCACCCGCTGGCTTCGGTCGGCGGCGCCTACAACGCGGTCTTCGTCGAATCCCGGTCGGCCGGCCGGCTGATGTTCTACGGGCCGGGCGCCGGCGGTGCCCCGACCGCGAGCGCGGTGCTCGGCGACGTCGTGACGGTCGCCCGGAACCGGCTCCGCGGCGCGTCCGGACCGGGGGAGTCGAGCTATGCGGCCCGGCCGATCTCGACGATCGACACGGTGGTGACCCGCTATCACCTGTCCCTCGAGGTGACCGACGTCGCGGGCGTGCTGGCCACGATCGCGAACTGCTTCGCCGACCACGGCGTCTCCATCCAGACCGTACGGCAGCAGGGCCGCGGCGCCGACGCCCAATTGGTGATCGTCACCCACCCGGCGCCGGATGCGGCGCTGAGTGCCACTGTGGAATCGTTGCGGGAGTTGGACGAGGTCGTCGAGGTGACCAGCGTGATGAGAGTCGAGGGTGAGTGATGACGGTGTCTGCTGACCGAGGGCAGGTGACGACCTCCGGGATCATCGCGCGCTACCGCGACTGGTTGCCGATCGATCCCGCCGCCAAGGTGATCACGCTGGGCGAGGGCAACACACCGCTGGTCGCCGCGGAGAACCTGTCCGCCCGGCTCGGCGGCGAGGTCTGGCTCAAGGTCGAGGGCGCCAACCCGACCGGTTCGTTCAAGGACCGCGGCATGACCGTCGCCGTCACCGCCGCCGCGCACGAGGGCGCGACCGCGGTCGTCTGCGCCTCCACCGGGAACACCTCGGCCTCTGCGTCCGCGTACGCGGCGAAGGCCGGACTGCTGCCGATCGTGTTGCTGCCGGCCGGGCGGATCGCCGCCGGCAAACTGGCCCAGGCGGTCGTGCACGGTGCCAGGGTGGTCCAGATCGACGGCAACTTCGACGCCTGTCTCGGGCTGGCCCAGAAGCTCGCCGATCACTACCCGGTGTCCCTGGTCAACTCGGTGAACAGGATCCGCCTGGAGGGCCAGAAGACGGCCGCGTTCGAGGTCGTCGACGTGCTCGGCGACGCGCCGGACGTGCACGCGATGCCGGTCGGCAACGGCGGCAATCTGCCCGCCTACTGGCGCGGCTACGTGGAGTACGCCGACGCCGGCCGGTCCACCCGGAAGCCCCGGATGTGGGGGTTCCAGGCTGCCGGTGCGGCGCCGCTGGTGCTCGGGCACCCGGTCCTGAACCCGGAGACCCTGGCCACCGCGATCCGGGTCGGCAACCCGGCGTCGGCGGCGCTCGCGGTCGCCGCGCGGGACGAGTCCGGTGGCCTGTTCGAGGCCGTACCGGACGAGCAGATCCTGGCGGCGCAGCAGTTCCTGGCGGCCAAGGAGGGCGTGTTCGTCGAGCCGGCGTCCGCGGCCGGCGTGGCCGGATTGCTGGCCAAGGCGGAGCGAGGCGAGCTGGAGCCGGGGCTGCGGATCGTGATCACGGTGACCGGCAACGGACTCAAGGACATCGACACCGCCCTGTCCGGTCACACGGTCGAGGCCGCTCCGGTGGTGCCGGCAGCGCTGGCCGAGGTCGCCGCAGTCTGCGGGCTGGAGTAAGTCGCCTTGGCCGCGGACCTGGTCGGGCGCACGGTGACCGTCTCGGCACCGGCGACCAGCGCGAATCTCGGGCCGGGCTTCGACCATCTCGGGCTCGCCTTCGACCTGCGCCAGGCGGCGACGCTGCGCGTGGTCGCGAGCGGGTTCAGCGCCGAGGTGACCGGTGAGGGCGCCGAGGACGTGCCGCGGGACGGCTCGCACCTGATCCTTCGTTCGGCGGTCGCGGCGCTGGCCGACCTCGGTTGCGAGGTTCCGGGCCTGGCGCTGACCGCGGACAACGTCATCCCGCACGGCCGCGGCCTCGGCTCGTCGGCGGCGGCGATCGTCGCCGGTCTGCTCGCCGGTACGGTGCTCGCCGGCGCGGACCCGGAGCCGGAGCGGCTGCTCGGCCTCGCCACGGACATCGAGGGCCACGCCGACAACGTCGCGGCGGCGCTGCTGGGCGGACTGGTGATCGCCTATCCGGGCCCGGACCGGGTCGGCGCCGTGCAGGTGCCCGTACATCCCGACCTCGCGGCCATGGTCTATCTGCCCGACACGTCGGTGCCGACCAGCGAGGCGCGCGGATTGTTGCCGGCCGAGGTGCCGCACAGTGACGCCGCGGCGAACGCCGGCCGGGCCGCGCTGCTCGTCGAGGCGCTGTCCCGGAGCCCCGAGCTGCTCCTGCCGGCGACCGAGGACCGGCTGCACCAAAGGTATCGCCGGACCGCCATGCCGGAATCGTACGATCTCCTGGAATCCCTTAGAGACAAGGGATTTGCGGCCGTGGTCAGTGGGGCCGGGCCGTCCGTCCTGGTGCTCGGCCGGGCGCCGTCGCTGACCCATCTTCCGGACCAGCCCGGGTTCCGCCGGAGGAACCTGTCGGTGGGCACCGGAGCCCGGGTCGAAGACCGGTCCGCAGTAGTGTGACGAACACGACTTTCGGTGTCAGGCCGCGGAAAATCTCCCTTTCTGCTCCGATGGTGCTAGCCTGATTGTGCCGACGGTGAAGAGAGCACGCGGTTTGGCTTGCGGGTCTTTTCCCCGGCAGCGCCCCGGGTCTGGCGCAACGGCGATCACCCAGAGGTCGATGAGAGTTCCGACCTGATCGCTGTCGATGACCCACTGATGAATCCCGCGTCCACGGCCTTGGCATAGGCGAAGGTGGCGGGGGTATTCAAGAAACGTTCCCCCAGGCGAATCCTGTGGGGTCAGGAAGGGTGAAGACCACCCGAACCGAGAAGGAAACTCGTGACAGATACCGCCGAAGTGACGAGCGCGCCCGCTGAGGGCGACGCTCCCCGCAAGCGCAAGGGTTCTGGTCTGGAGGCCATGGTCCTCCCGGAGCTGAAGCAGCTTGCCGGCTCACTCGGAATCAAGGGCCTGGGCGCCATGCGCAAGGGCCAGCTGATCGACGCCATCAAGGCGGCGCAGGGTGGTTCGAGCCGCCCGGCCGCCGCTGAGCAGGCTCCGGCCACCGAATCCGCGACGGAGCGGCCTCGGAACGGGAGCCGCCGGGAGGCCCGCCAGTCGGCGCCGGCCGATCAGCCGACGCTGGAGGCGTCGATCGAACAGCCGAGCAGCAACGGCACCCATGAACCGGCGCGGGAGCGGAACCAGTCGCGCCGCGAGCAGAACCCGCCGCGCGAGCAGAACCAGCAGCGCGAGCCGCGTGACCAGGCCCAGTCTCGCGACGGTCAGGCCGAGCGGCCGTCCGTCGACCCGGAGGTGCAGGCCCGGGTCGAGCAGGAGATCAAGGCCCAGGTCGAGCGCCGCTCCCAGCGGGACGGCGACGGCGACCGGGAACCGCGCCAGCGCGGCGGCGACGCCGAAGGCCGGTCCGACAACAACGCCGACGGCGACCGCAACGACGGTGACGACGGCCGGCGCGGACGCCGCCAGAGCAACCAGAACAACAACAACAATCAACATCGCGGTGGCAACGACTTCGACGACGAGCAGGGCGGTCGTCGGGGCCGGCGGCGGCGCAGCCGGGACCGGCAGAGCCGGCGCCGCGGTGGCTCGGGCCAGCTCGGCGGTGGCGCGGAGCGCTTCGACGAGCCGGTGGTGTCGGAGGACGACGTCCTGGTCGAGACCAAGGGCATCCTCGACGTGCTGGACAACTACGCCTTCGTACGGACGACCGGCTACCTGCCCGGGCCCGACGACGCGTACGTCTCGCTCTCCATGGTGAAGCGGTTCGGCCTGCGCAAGGGCGACATCATCACCGGCGAGATCCGTACCCCGAAGGATGGGGAGCGGAAGGAGAAGTTCAATCCGCTGGTGAAGCTGACCACGGTCAACGGCACGGATCCCGAGGCCAGCAAGGGCCGGCTCGAGTTCAGCAAGCTGACCCCGTTGTATCCGCAGGAGCGGCTCCGGCTGGAGACCACGGCCAACAAGCTGAGCACCCGACTGATCGACATCGTGTCGCCGATCGGCAAGGGCCAGCGTGGCTTGATCGTTTCGCCGCCGAAGGCCGGCAAGACGTTGATCATGCAGGCCATCGCGAACGCGATCACCACGAACAACCCGGAAGTCCACCTGATGGTGGTGCTGGTCGACGAGCGTCCGGAGGAGGTCACCGACTTCGAGCGGACCGTTCAGGGCGAGGTGATCTCGTCCACGTTCGATCGCCCGGCCGATGATCACACGACGGTGGCCGAGCTGGCGGTCGAGCGCGCGAAGCGGCTGGTGGAGCTCGGCAAGGACGTGGTGATCCTGCTCGACGGCATCACCCGCCTCGGCCGTGCGTACAACACGGCGGCGCCGGCATCCGGCCGGATCCTGTCCGGCGGTATCGACTCCAATGCGCTGTATCCGCCGAAGCGGTTCTTCGGTGCCGCGCGGAACATCGAGAACGGCGGCTCGCTGACGATCTTGGCCACCGCGCTGATCGAGACCGGCTCGAAGATGGACGAAGTGATCTTCGAGGAGTTCAAGGGCACCGGCAACATGGAACTCCGGCTGCGCCGCGAGTTCGCCGACAAGCGGATCTTCCCCGCGATCGACGTCGACGCCTCCAGCACCCGCCGCGAAGAGCTGCTGATGAGCAAGGAAGAGCTCAACGTGATCTGGCGGTTGCGCCGGGTCCTGTCCGGCCTCGAGGGCGTCCAGGGTCTGGAGATGCTGCTGGACCGGATGCGCAAGACGCAGAGCAACAACGAGTTCCTGGTGGCGATCACCCGGACCGTGCCCGGCGCCGGCGCCCGGACCGGTGTCACCACCGGCTCCGACGACGACTGAGCCACAAGCAGAAACAACTCGATCCCCGGACCGTGAGGTCCGGGGATCGAGTCGTTTCTAGGGCCTGATCTGAGATCAGGCGTTACGGGCGATCAGACGGAGCCGCCCGAACCGGCGCGGCCGACGGGCGCGCGCAGCGCGCCGCCCCTCGAGTGCCTGCAGGATCAGGGCCTCCTCGCTCGGACGGCCGAAGCGGCCGAGGGCCGGACGGTCGACCGTCACGGAACCCGGGGTCCAGAGCGCTACATCTCGCGGATCGTACTGGGAAAAGTTCATCGTATTTCCCTCCCTTCGAGGGGTCTTGCTTGTGGTCGTGGCGGCCCGGACCGGAGCCTGGGCAGGCTTGGTCCGGTCACTGCACTGTGAGAGTGGGTGCCCAGCGCACAGCCCGCCCCGGTCGGGGCTGGCAGCGTCATTGGGGTTCGGCTACCGGATGAGGCTCCGGCGCCGCTGGACCGAGCGTTTTCAGCTCGACCAACAGCACCAACGAGCGAACCTCGGAAGGTATTCCGCGCGGCGCAGTCTTTCTCAGTCGGTGAGGCTGGCGACACCGAGCCGACGGGCGGCGAGCAGCCGGAGCCGGGCGATGGGCCGGGGCCTGGGCCGCCGGCGCCGGTCGGTCTGGACCTGCTCCAGGGTGCGCAGGAACAGAGCCTCCTCGGCCGCCAGCCCGTGCTGGCGTTGCTCCGTCCGGACGAATACCAGCGATCCGGGAACCCAGACGGCGGTCTCGCGCGGATCGTGGTCGTGCGTGTTCATGGGTCGTCCTCCTTTCGAGGGCGTTGAAAGCAGAGAGGTCGTACGAGATCGGGAAGCGGAAGTCGGCGCGGCCGACCCCGAAGGGTCAGCGGAGGTGGGCCGCGTGGTCGCGGCGGACGGTCAGAGCTGGGGCCGAATCAAGCGACGGAATCGGCGGAGGCACAACCGGGCGCGCCGAACTCAGCCGGCGCGGGCCAGCCGGGACCGGCCGACCAGCGAGTCGAGGGAATGTCCTTCGTCAACAAGGTGTGTGCACCTCCTTCTACGTCGCGGACGAGTCTAGAGTCGGCCACCGACAGCGGGCCAATGGTTTTCGCAGCCGCCGTGGGACCTATGGCCATGGGCCGGAATCGCCGCCGCTCCTAGTCTCGATTCATGACAACGACGTCGCGGTTGCCCCTGGTGGCGGCGGCCCTGGGGCTGGCCCTCGCTCTTGCGTTGTCGGCCTGTGCCGGAGCGAGCCCGGGTCCCCGCGCCGCAGTCGCCGGCCACTGCGGTGCCCCGTCGATGGGGCTGAAGGCGTTCCCGGACGGGACGGTTGAGGATTGGGTGACCTACGGCGACTTCCTCGTGCTGCTGACCGTGCGGTCCGAGGACGAACCCGCGCCGCAGGCGAGCGATGTGCCCGGTCGGATGGAGTGGCGCACGGACCGGGTCGTGTGGAGCCGGCCGTCCCGGAACCCGGGGATCGCGATGCCGGAGACGTTCACCGTCGGCTGGGAGCGAGGATTCGAGGTGGGGCAGACCTGCCTCGCGGTCGTCCTGTATGCCGATCTGGGCGAGACCGGCGAACCGGAGTTGATCATCCTGCGCACCCTGCCCGTGGTCGACTCGGCGGTTCAGGCTCCGCCAGACGATCGGAGCTTCGAGGCCGTCGAGGTGGTCGGTCGATCGGTCGACGAGGTCGGGCGGATCCTCGCCGAGACCGAGGTCGATCCGTTCGCGAAGCCGTACCTGCACCTGGATCCGTGGCAGCGCCGGAAGCGGGTGATGCTGGACAACCCCGGCCCGCCCGCCACGCCGGGGCCCGGTGAACGGTAGCCGCGTCCGAACCATCGACCACAGCGGTCAGGTTGCGATGCGAAGCGCAGCGGGATCGACCACCGCGTCCTCCAGCCGCCCGAGGACTTCGTCGACGGTCTGCGCGAGGGTTTGGTCGGAGGTGTCCAGCCAGAGCCCGACGTGGGGCGTGCGTTCGACCGCCGTCTTGAGAATCTCCGGAGTGAGGGTGTCGGTGTAGCCGCCTCCGGGGCGTTGCCGGTATCTCGTCCAGATCGCGTCGACGGACGGATTGAGCATCACGAAGTGCACCGGGCGGGAGGGCTGTGATTCGAGCGCCGAGTCGAGGAACCGGCGCGCTTCGTCCTCGAACAGGTTGTCGCTCAGGACCGCGTCGAAGCCGGCGGCGCGATAGAGGTTGGCCACGGTGAGTGCGGCCTTGAAGCGCAGTCGCAACTGGTCGATGGCACCCGGCGGTGGCGGGATCTCCATGGTGACGGAGCCGGAGACGACCAGCCGCTGGATGACGTCGCCGTCGATGTGGATCGCACGTTCTCTGCGCTCGGCCAGTGCGTGTCCGACGCTGGTCTTGCCCGCGGACGAGGGCCCGGAGATGACGAGAAGCATGCCTGTTGGCGGCCGTCCGTCGTTCGCAGCAGCGAGCACGGCGCCATTCTCGCTCACGGGTCGCGCGATTCGGTCCGAGATCGTGCTGGGCGCAGGAGAATCGAGGTCGAAAAGTCGGCGTTCGACGAGACCGGACCAGCGGGGCGCGCGGCGGGAATATCTGCGGGGCGTGGCGCATTTGGCGGGTGGAGGCAAGTACGGCAAACTTGCCCGGTGGTGCCGGTTCACGTCCGCGAGTGGTGGGCGACCCGGTGCCGAGAGACCGAGGAGAGAAATGAAGGCTGACATCCATCCCGCGTACGGGGTGACCCAGGTGACCTGTACCTGTGGCAACACGTTCACCACCCGCAGCACCGCGTCGGAAGGCGTGATGCGCGCCGAGGTTTGCTCGGCGTGCCACCCGTTCTACACCGGCAAGCAGAAGATCCTCGACACCGGCGGCCGCGTGGCCCGGTTCGAGAAGCGGTACGCGAAGAAGAAGTAGCTTCGACCGGGCGCCGGGAGGCGGGGGAGACCCGCCTTCCCGGCGCCCGTTTGCGTGCCCGCCCAAGTTTTGCCCGTTCGTCAGCTCCCGTGGAGGGTCCATGTTCGAGTCAGCCCAGCCGTTGCGGGAGGAGTACGCCGAGCTGGAAGGCCAGCTCGCCGACCCGGCGACTCACACCGATCCCGCGCTGGCCCGGCGCCTCGGCCGCCGGTACGCCGAGCTGACCCCCATCGTCAGCGGCCTGGCCGAGCACGACCGGCTGACCGAGGATCGGGAGGCGGCCCTCGAGCTCGCCGCCGACGATCCCGCGTTCGCCGCCGAGGCCGAGCAGTTGGAGGGACGGCTGGCCGAGCTGACCGAGCGACTGACCCGGCTGCTGGCGCCGCGGGACCCCAACGACTCGTCCGATGCGCTGATCGAGATCAAGTCCGGCGAGGGTGGCGAGGAGTCGGCGCTGTTCGCCGGCGACCTGCTGAAGATGTACAGCCGTTACGCCGAGCTGCGTGGCTGGAAGGTCGAGGTGCTGGACAGCCAGGAGACCGACCTCGGCGGCTACAAGTCGGTCACCGTCGCGGTGAAGGCGGCGAAGGTGGGCTCGCCGGACGACATGCCGTACGGGGTGCTCAAGTTCGAGGGTGGCGTGCACCGGGTGCAGCGGGTGCCGGTGACCGAGTCCCAGGGCCGGGTGCACACCTCCGCGGCCGGCGTCCTGGTGATGCCGGAGGTCGAGGAGACCGAGATCGAGATCAACGACGATGATCTTCGGATCGACGTCTACCGGTCGTCCGGGCCGGGCGGCCAGGGCGTCAACACGACCGACTCCGCGGTCCGGATCACCCACCTGCCCAGCGGCATCGTGGTCTCCTGCCAGAACGAGCGATCCCAACTGCAGAACCGGGAACAGGCGATGCGGATGCTGCGGGCCCGGCTGACCACGTTGGCCGAGGAGCAGGCGGCGGACGCCGCCTCGGCGGCCCGCCGGAGCCAGGTCCGCACGGTCGACCGTTCGGAACGGATCCGGACCTACAACTTCCCGGAGAACCGGATCGCCGACCACCGGATCGGCTTCAAGGCGCACAACCTCGACCAGGTACTGAACGGCCAGCTGGACCCGGTGATCACCGCGCTGCAGGAGGCGGACACCGCCGAGCGACTGTCCCTCGCCGGTCCGGCATGAACCAGAAGATGATCATGGGCACTCCCGTGCGTACGGTGATCGCGGAGGCGACCGGCCGGTTGAGCGCGGCGGGCGTGCCGAGTCCGGACACGGACGCAAGGCTGCTGTTGGCCCACGTCGCCGGCGTCGAGCCGAGCCGGCTGTTGATCATGGACCGGATCGACGATGATCAACTTCAGCGGTATCGGGAGTTGATCATCCGGCGGGAAGGCCGGGAACCGTTGCAGCACCTGACCGGTCGGGCCTTCTTCAGGCACGTGGAGTTGGCCGTCGGGCCCGGCGTGTTCGTACCGCGGCCGGAGACCGAGGTGATGACCGGCTGGGCGGTCGAACGGCTGCAGAAGTCGATCATGGACGGCGGGCGGCCGCTGGTGATCGAACTGGGCACCGGATCCGGGGCGATCGCCAAGGCCCTTGCCGACGAGGCACCGGGTTGTACGGTGATCGCCGTCGAGCGTGATCATCGGGCAGCCGAGTGGGCCGCCGGGAACCTGGCCGGGACCGGCGTCGAGCTGATCGAGTCCGACATGGCCGACCTGCCGGGGGACTGGGACGGGCGCTGCGACCTGGTGATCAGCAATCCGCCGTACATCCCGCTGGAGGCGTACGAGTCCGTCGCGCCGGAGGCTCGTGATCATGACCCGGAACTGGCGCTGTACTCCGGGGCCGACGGCCTGGACGCGATCCGGGTGCTGACCAGCCTCGCGGCGCGGCTGCTGAAGCCGGGCGGACTGCTCGCCACCGAGCACTCCGACCTGCAGGGCGAGGCCGTGGTCGCGATCTTCGCCGGGCACGGCGGATTCGGCTCGGTCCGCGACCATCAGGACCTGACCGGACGCTCCCGGTTCACCACCGCCGTGCGGGACGGATCCGCCGGCGGGCCTCTGGCAGGATGGGCCGAGTGAACGAAGTACGCCGTGAGCAGGGCGCCGGCGCCGCGGCCGACGAGCCGCTGAACCCGACGGGGCCCAACGAGTCCGCAGAGCCGGTTCAGGCTGCCGTGGACCCCCGACCCGAGCCGACCGAGGCGGAGTCGATCGAGGAAGAGCGCCGGGCCGAGACCGAGCAGTGGATCAAGGACCAGATGGCCGGCCGGGTCGCCGTCTCCGAGGTGACGGCTCCGAAGGCCGAGCCGGAGGTAGGCGAGGCCGAATCGGACCCGGCCCTTCGACAGGCTCAGAGCACGGAGGATCCGGCTGCCGAGGATCCCGCCGAAGCGAAGAGCGCTGACGAGTCCGCGGACGCGAAGAGCGCCGAGGAGTCGGGCGACGCGGCGAGCGCCGACGAGCCGGCGGTCGCCGAGAGCGGTGCCGAACCGGCGGAGGCCGGCGAGACGGCGGAGGATCAGGACGCGGAGGGTTCGGCCGAGGCCGAGGACGCCGCGGAGCCCGAAGAGCCGCCGCTGCCGGCCTACCAGCGGTTCGACGTCACGGGTACGGATCCGGACGTGCTGGCCGAGGCGGCGGAGGCGGCCCGGATCGCGATCGAGAACGGCGAGTGCGTCGTACTGCCCACCGACACCGTGTACGGGATCGGCGCCGACGCGTTCGACACCGACGCGGTGCAGCGCCTGCTGGACGCCAAGGAGCGCGGCCGGGACATGCCGCCGCCGGTGCTGATCGGCGACGCCTCGCTGATCCGGGCCCTTGGCGAAGATGTGCCCGAACTGGTCACGCCGCTCACCGAGAAGCACTGGCCGGGCGCGCTGACCGTGATCGTCAAGGCCCGGGAGTCGCTGCGGATCGACCTGGGCGAGACCCGGGGCACGATCGGGCTGCGGGTGCCGGACTACGCGCTGACCCGGGACCTGCTCCGGCAGACCGGTCCGATGGCGGTCAGCTCGGCCAACCTGAGCGGCCGGCCGTCGGCCCTGACCTGCGACCAGGCGATCGAGTACTTCGGCAACAAGGTGGCGGTCTACCTGGACGGCGGTCCGGTCGCGAGCCCGGACGGCGCACCCTCCTCGATGGTCGACTTCTCCCAGAATGATCATGGTGAGCTGCTCCGCTCCGGCGCGATCAGCGTCGAGGTGCTCCGGGAGACGCTGCCCGAGATGGAGGACCTGACCGCACCACCCGAGGATCCCGAGCCCACCGAGGCCGAGGCCGCCGCCGACGCGGAGCCGACCGACGCTGCCGAGACCGACGCTGCAGAGACCGACGCTGCAGAGACCGACGCTGCAGAGACCGACGCTGCAGAGACCGACGCTGCACCGGCCGAGGCGGGGGAGTCCACCGACCCCGAGCCGACCGATGTTGGTCCGGCGGCCGAGGCAGCCGCCGCGTCGGACGAGTCGACGACCTCGGAGGAGCCGGACAGCAGCGAGGACATCGAGCGGCTGATCGAGCAGCACGCCGGCGAACCCGTACCCGCCGACGACGCTGTGCCCGCTGACGATCCTGTGCCCACCGATGATCAAGACGCCACTGATGATCATGCCGCGCCGTCGCCGAGCGAGGCGAGTCCCAAAACCTAGTTCCGCAATCCACCCGGAAGACCGAGCGTGCGCGAATACCTGCTGGTGCTGCTGATCGCGGCGGCTGCGACCTTTCTGGTCAGCGGCCTGTGCCGCAAGCTCGCGCTGAGGTTCGGGGCGCTGGCGAAGGTCCGGGACCGGGACGTGCACACGATCGAGATGCCGTACTTCGGCGGCCTGGCCATGCTGTGCGGGCTCGCCGTCGCGGTGGTCGTGGCCTGGCAGCTGCCGTTCCTCGGCGCCCAGGAGCTGGTCATCCAGGACTCCCGGGCGATCTTGATCGCGGCGGCGATCATCTGCCTGGTCGGCGTGCTGGACGACCTGTTCGAGCTCTCGGCGCTGGCCAAGTTCGCCGGCCAGATCGTCGCGGCCGGCGTCGTCGTCGCGCTCGGCGTGAAGATGCTCTGGATCCCGTTGCCCGGGCAGACCATCGCCCTGGACAGTTCCGCCTCGATCGCGATCACGGTGTTCTTCATCGTGCTCTGCTCCAACGCGGTCAACTTCGTCGACGGGCTGGACGGGCTGGCCACCGGCGTGGTCGGGATCGGCGCGTTCGCCTTCTTCGCGTACTGCTATCTGCTCACCGTGACCCAGGACCTGACCCGGGCCACCACGGCGAGCCTGATCACGGTCGCCGTCGCCGGTGCCTGTCTCGGCTTCCTGCCACACAACTTCTTCCCGGCGAAGATGTTCATGGGTGACTCGGGCGCGCTGCTGCTCGGGCTGCTGCTGGCCACCTCGACGGTCAGCCTGACCGGGCAGATCGATCCGTCGCAGATGCCGAGCGACCGCGGCCTGCTGCCGACCGTGCTGCCGCTGGTGCTGCCGGTGGCGATCCTCGCGTTACCGCTGCTGGACCTGGTGATGGCCTACATCCGCCGTACCTATCAGGGGAAGTGGTGGTTCGCCGCGGACAAGCAGCATCTGCACCACCGACTGCTGGAGCGCGGGCACAGCCAGCGCGGCGCGGTGATGCTGATGTACGGCTGGTCCGCGCTGGTCTCGTTCGGCATGATCGGCCTCGGCCTGGTCCAGGACCGGATCTCGGTGCTGGTCGCGGTCGGCCTGCTCGGGCTCGCACTGGTGCTGCTGGTGGCGACGCTCGGCCGGCCGCTCAACGGCCGTACCCGGCTGAAGGCGCGCCGGGTCGCGAAGTAGGGTCCCGATTGGAGCTCGAGGGAGACCTTGTGCTATTTTTCACAAGCATCGCAACGCCGAGTAGATCGGCCGGCCGGAGAGACACCCCAAGGCCGGGGATCGCCCGACTAGGGCCCAGCACCGTGGGTCGCAGATTAGGACAGCCGCCATCATGACGACTGAACACTCTCCCTCGACAGCCGAGACTGCTGTTGGCAATGGGCCGAGCATTCACGTGGTCCGGGCGCGCAAGTTGCTGATCGGTGGTCTGATCGGCGGATCTGCCGCGACGCTGATCTGCCTGGTCGTGTTCGGCCTGCTGAGCGGTCCCTCCGGATTGCTCTCGGCGGCCGTCGGCGGCGGCATCGTGCTCGCCTTCTACGCCGTCGGGCAGTACGTCATGGTGCGGACCGCCGACGCCGGGGCCCGCACGCTGATGATCGTTTCGATGACCAGCTACTTTGCTCGGTTCTGTGTGGTCGGCCTGTTCCTGTTGCTGGTCGCCAGGAAGGGGGCCGGATGGGCCGCACTGACGCCGCAGGCGGTGACCGCGACCGCGGTCGCCGTGGTGGTCGGCTGGCTGGCCGTGGAGATCTTCGTCTTCTCCCGGCTGCGGATCGGCGCCTACGACCGCGAGTACGTCGCCCCGGCGGTGAGCGGTGATCAGCCATGACACGCTATCGTCGGTCTCGCCATGACGGATCGGAACGACGGCGGCAGCGGCGAGCCGCCGGCGGGCACACCGCCGGAACAACCGCCGGAGGAGGACCGCTCGACCTCACCGAAGGATCGGCAGCGGTCCGACAAGGCGACGGGAACGGACCAGGGCCTTCGGGTGCTGTCGTACCTGATCGCCGGGATGCTCTTCTACGGCGGTCTGGGCTGGATCGGCGATCAGTTGCTGAAGACGCGATTCCTGCTTCCGATCGGCATCATCCTCGGCGCGGCCGGGGCCATTTTCTTGATCATCAGGCGGTACGGCGGCACGCCGGATCCGCGGAACAAACGCTGACCGTCTCTGACCGGTCGGTTCATAGGACCTTGGGAGAGGAGGGTCGGTGGGTTCACTGATTCCCGTTCTGGTTCCGCTCGAGACGGGCGGCGAAGGCGGATTCGTACCGCCGGGTCTGGAGGACTTCGAGTTCAACGGCGGGTTCATCCCGGGCGTCGACTGGTTCAACAAGCCGTTGGTCCAGGCGCTGATCTCGGTGATCGTCATTCTGGCGTTCTGGCTGATCGCGTCCCGGCGCCTGAAGGTGGTGCCGGGCAAGGGCCAGTTCGTCGCTGAGTTCTTGTACTCGTTCATTCGCAACGGGGTCGCCCGGGACACCATCGGGCACAACTGGAAGCCCTACTTCCCGTATTTGCTGGGCCTGTTCTGCTTCATCTGGGTGAACAACCTGTTCGGGCTGTTCCCGGTGTTCATGTTCCCGACGTTCTCCAACATCGGGTACGCGTGGGGCCTGGCGCTGCTCAGCTGGATCATCTACAACGCGGCCGGTGTGAAGAAGCACGGCCTGATGTACTTCAAGAACAGCGTGCTGCCGGCCGGCGTCCCGCTGTGGCTGGCACCGGTGATCATTCCGGTGGAAGCCCTGTCGAACTTCATCATCCGGCCGATCACGCTGGCTCTCCGACTCTTCGGCAACCTGCTCGGCGGTCACCTCGTCGTGCTGGTGTTCGTGGTCGGCGGCACCTATCTGCTGACGCAGGCCGATGGGATCCTGCTCAACGCGGCCGGCGGCTTCACGCTGCTGTTCACCTTCGCGATCTTCGCGCTGGAACTCCTGGTGGTCTCCCTCCAGGCGTACATCTTCACCGTCCTGACCGCCTCGTACGTGGCCTCGGCCACGGCGGACGAACACTGACCTGCCCGGCAACGGCAACAGGAAATCGAAAGGAACCGACAAGCATGACCCCGATGGAAATCAACGGCTCGATCAACCTGGTCGGCTATGGCCTCGCCGTCATCGGCTCCGGTATTGGCGTGGGGCTGATCTTCGCCTCCGTCATCCAGGGCACTGCTCGGCAGCCCGAGGCCCGCGGCGCCATGATGGGCACCGCCTGGATCGGCTTCGCCGTCGTCGAGGCGCTCGCCATCCTGGGCCTCGCCTTCGCGCTGTTCCTCACCTGATCCCAGAAACGAGAACATGATCATGGTGCCGATGGAGGGAATCGATCTCGGCCCGCTGCTGCCGCACCACCTGTCGGAGTTGATCATGGGGATCCTCCTCATGATCGTGCTCTATCTGGTGATCCGGGCCAAGGTGATGCCGCGCTTCGAGGAGATGTACGACGAGCGTCGTGCGTCGATCGAAGGCGGAATGGAGAAGGCGGAGAAGGCTCAGGCCGAGGCTCAGGCCGCGCTGGAGGAATACCAGTCGCAGCTGACCGAGGCCCGGGGCGAGGCCGCGAAGATCCGCGAGGACGCCAAGGCGCAGGGTGCTCAGATCCTCGCCGAGATGCGCGAGCAGGCTCAGGCCGAGGCGGCCCGGATCAAGGCCACCGCCGAGGCGCAGCTGGCCGCCGAGCGGACCCAGTTGCTGGGCGAACTGCGTCGCGAGGTGGGTGGCCTGGCCACCACGCTGGCCGGCCGGATCGTCGGCGAGTCGCTGGACGACGACGAGCGCGCTCGCCGTACCGTCGAGCGGTTCCTGACCGATCTCGAGGGCCAGGACGTCGCGGCGTCGGAGACCGGGGCTTCCCGATGAGCTCCGCCGCCGAGGACCGACTGAGCGCGCTCGACTCGTCCCTGGACTCGATCCTGGCCACTGCGGCCGGCACCGAGCAGGGGCTGACGGTGGGTTCGGACCTGTTCGCGGTGGTCGACGCGCTCGACGCGCAACCGGCCCTGCGGCGGGCGCTGACCGACCCGGGGACGTCGGAGGAGGCGCGGTCCGGGATCGTCCGGTCGCTCTTCGACGGCAAGGTCAACCCGGCTGCGGTCGAGGTGCTGGTCGCGGCGGTCCGGTTCCGCTGGGCCGGTGGCCGCACGTTCACGGCGGCGCTGGAGCGGCAGGCGGTCCGGGCGCAACTGCGTTCGATCGGGTCGTCCAGCCTGGGGGAGACGGAGGACGAACTGTTCCGGTTCGGCCGCCTGGTCGACTCCGACGGGGCGCTGCGCTCGACGCTGGGTGACCGGTCGGCGGCGCTGAACCGGCGGCAGGATCTGGTCTCCGAACTGTTGTCCGGCAAGGCCAACGACGCCACGATCGCGCTGGCCCGGCGGGCCGTCGCGGCCCGGCAGCGGACGTTCGCCAACACGATCGCCGGCTACGTATCCTTGGCGGCGGCAGAGCGCAGCCGGCTGCTGGCGACGGTACGGGTGGCGCGGCCGCTCGACCAGACTCAGCTGGAGCGGTTGCAGCAGACGCTGAGCCGGCAGGCCGGCCGGGAGATCTCGGTCCAGGTCATCGTCGACGCCGAGGTGCTCGGTGGGATCCGGGTGGAACTCGGCGACGAGGTGATCGAGGGCACCGTGGCCGGCCGACTCGACCAGGCTCGACGGCTTTTCGAATAACCGCTGAGACAGCGGTCCAAGATCACTTACTAGGCAACGTAGGCGAGAG
This sequence comes from Microlunatus sp. GCM10028923, assembly GCF_042666975.1. NCBI lineage: Bacteria > Bacillati > Actinomycetota > Actinomycetes > Propionibacteriales > Propionibacteriaceae > Microlunatus > Microlunatus sp. GCM10028923. The sequence goes on from NZ_JBHTFF010000006.1 coordinate 24,515, forward strand.
CAGGAAACGATGGCAGAACTCACGATTCGCCCGGAGGAGATCCGGGACGCACTGGACCGCTACGTCCGCGACTACCAGCCCGAGACCGCCAGCCGCGAAGAGGTCGGCACGGTCGCCACTTCGGGTGACGGGATCGCCCGGGTCGAGGGGCTGCCCTCGGCGATGGCCAACGAACTGCTCGAGTTCGAGAACGGCACCCTGGGCATCGCGCTGAACCTCGACGTCCGCGAGATCGGCGTCGTGGTGATGGGTGACTCCGAGGGCATCGAGGAGGGACAGCCGGTCAAGCGGACCGGCAACGTCCTCTCGGTCCCGGTCGGCGACGGCTACCTCGGCCGCGTGGTGGACGCGCTGGGCCGCCCGATCGACGGCCTCGGCGAGGTCACCCCGCTCGACGAGCGGCGTGCGCTCGAGCTGCAGGCCGCCGGTGTGATGGACCGCCAGGAGGTACGTCAGCCGCTGCAGACCGGCCTGAAGGCGATCGACGCGCTGACCCCGATCGGTCGCGGTCAGCGGCAGCTGATCATCGGTGATCGCAAGACCGGCAAGACGGCGATCGCGGTCGACACGATCATCAACCAGAAGGACAACTGGGCGTCCGGCGACGAGCAGCAGCAGGTCCGCTGCATCTACGTCGCGATCGGCCAGAAGGCCTCGACGGTGGCCGGCATCCGGGCTTCGCTGGAGGAGGCCGGCGCGCTGGAGTACACGACGATCGTGTCCGCCCCCGCGTCCGACCCGGCCGGCTACAAGTACATCGCCCCGTACACCGGCTCGGCCATCGGCCAGCACTGGATGTACCAGGGCAAGCACGTCCTGATCGTCTTCGACGACCTGTCCAAGCAGGCCGAGGCGTACCGGGCCATGTCGCTGCTGCTGCGCCGCCCGCCGGGCCGCGAGGCGTACCCCGGTGACGTGTTCTACCTGCACTCCCGGCTGCTGGAGCGCTGCGCGCGGCTCTCCGACGCGCTCGGCGGCGGCTCGATGACCGGTCTGCCGATCATCGAGACGAAGGCCAACGACGTGTCGGCGTTCATCCCGACCAACGTCATCTCGATCACCGACGGCCAGATCTTCCTGCAGTCCGACCTGTTCAACGCGAACCAGCGGCCGGCCATCGACGTCGGCATCTCGGTGTCCCGGGTCGGCACGGCCGCCATGGTCAAGGCCATGAAGACCGTGTCCGGTTCGATCAAGGTCGACCTGGCCCAGTTCCGCGACATGCAGGCCTTCGCGATGTTCGCCTCCGACCTGGATGCGACCACACGGCGCCAGCTGGAGCGGGGCGAGCGGCTGACCGAGCTGCTGCGGCAGGCGCAGGGCAACCCGTACCCGGTCGAGGAGCAGGTGGTCAGCGTCTGGGCCGGCACCACCGGCAAGTTCGACGAGGTCCCGGTCGACGACGTGCTGCGCTTCGAGACGGAGCTGCTGGAGTACCTCCGGCACAACTCCAGCGTGCTCGGCACGATCCGCGAGACCAAGGTCTTCGACGACGACACGGCCGCGGCGCTGACCAAGGACATCGACAACTTCAAGCAGGGCTTCCAGACCTCCGACGGCCGACTGCTGGCCGGGCGCGAGGAGCACGAGGCGCTGGAAGAGGACGAGGTCGAGCAAGAGCAGATCGTCAAGCAGAAGAGGTGATCGTCGATGCCAGCTAGCCTGCGCGAACTGCGCCAGCGAAAAGCCTCGGTGTCGAACATCAAGAAGATCACCAAGGCGATGGAGCTGATCGCTGCCTCGCGGATCATCAAGGCCCGGCACCGGGCTCAGTCGGCGGCACCGTACGCCCGGGAACTGACCCGGGCGGTGTCGGCGGTGGCGACCTTCTCCAACACCGATCACCCGCTCACCACCGAGTCGGAGAATCCGCGCCGGGCGGCGATGCTGTTGATCACCTCCGACCGTGGCCAGGCCGGTGCCTACTCGACCAACGCCATCCGGGAGGGCGAGTCGCTGACGCGGCTGCTCACCGACGAGGGTCGCGAGGTCGTGCCGTACCTGACCGGGCGCAAGGCGGCCGCCTACTACGGCTTCCGCCGGCGCGAGGTCGCCCAGGAGTGGACCGGGTTCTCCGATGCGCCCCAGTACTCGGATGCGCGGGAGATCGCCGACACGCTGATCAGCGCCTTCCTCACGCCGTACGAGGAGGGCGGGGTGGACGAGATCCATGTCGTCTACACCCGGTTCGTCTCGATGGTGACCCAGCGGCCGGAGGTGATCCGGATGCTGCCGCTCGAAGTGGTGGAGGGCACGGAAGCGCCGCCGACGGAGGAGTTGCTGCCGCTGTACGAGTTCGAGCCGAACGCCGAGACCGTACTGGACGAGTTGTTGCCGCTCTACGTGGCGAGCCGGATCCAGTACTGCCTGCTCCAGTCGGCCGCGTCCGAGCTGGCCAGCCGGCAGCGGGCGATGAAGGCGGCGACCGACAACGCCGAGGAACTGATCCAGCAGCTCACCCGGGACGCCAACCAGGCCCGCCAGGCCGGCATCACGCAGGAGATCAGCGAGATCGTCGGCGGCGCCGGCGCGCTGGCCGATGCGACGGCCGAGAACGACTGACCGAGACATATCAAGTGAGACGAGTAGATCGAGGTAGGCATGACCGCCACAGTTGAGGAGAAGAAGGATTCTGGCACCGCCGGCGTCGGGCGGGTTGCCCGGGTGATCGGCGCGGTGGTGGACGTGGAGTTCCCCGCCGATCAGATGCCGGACATCTACAACGCGCTGCTGGTCGACGTGACCGTCGGCGACGAGTCCCGGACGATGACCCTCGAGGTCGCGTTGCACATCGGCGACAACCTGGTCCGGACCATCGCGCTGAAGCCCACGGACGGCATGCAGCGCGGGGCCGAGGTGCGCGACACCGGCGCGGCGATCTCGGTGCCGGTCGGTGACGTCACCAAGGGCCGCGTGTGGAACGTGACCGGCGACGTGCTGAACGCCGATCCCGCGAGCCTCGAGATCACCGAGCGCTGGCCGATCCACCGGCATGCCCCGGCGTTCGACCAGCTGGAGTCGAAGACGGAGATGCTGGAGACCGGCATCAAGTCGATCGACCTGCTCACCCCGTACGTGCAGGGCGGCAAGATCGGCCTGTTCGGCGGCGCGGGCGTGGGCAAGACCGTGTTGATCCAGGAGATGATCTACCGGATCGCCCAGCTGCACTCCGGCACCTCGGTGTTCGCCGGCGTCGGCGAGCGCACCCGTGAGGGCAACGACCTGATCAACGAGATGGAAGAGATGGGCGTGTTCAAGGACACCGCCCTCGTCTTCGGCCAGATGGACGAGCCGCCGGGCACCCGGCTGCGGGTGGCGCTGTCGGCGCTGACCATGGCCGAGTACTTCCGGGACGTGCAGGGCCAGGACGTGCTCCTCTTCATCGACAACATCTTCCGGTTCACCCAGGCCGGCTCGGAGGTGTCCGCGCTGCTCGGCCGGATGCCGTCCGCGGTGGGTTACCAGCCGAACCTGGCCGACGAGATGGGCCAGCTGCAGGAGCGGATCACGTCGACCCGCGGTCACTCGATCACCTCGATGCAGGCGATCTACGTGCCCGCCGACGACTACACCGACCCCGCACCGGCGACCACGTTCGCCCACCTCGACGCGACCACCGAGCTGTCCCGTGAGATCGCGGCCCGTGGTCTGTACCCGGCCATCGATCCGCTGACCTCGACCAGCCGGATTCTGGACCCGCAGTACGTCGGCCAGACGCACTACGACGTGGCCACCCAGGTGAAGCAGATCCTGCAGCGGAACAAGGAACTGCAGGACATCATCGCGATCATGGGTGTGGACGAGCTGTCCGAGGAGGACAAGATCGTCGTCGCCCGGGCTCGCCGGATCCAGCAGTTCCTGAGCCAGAACACGTACATGGCGGAGAAGTTCACCAACGTGCCCGGCTCGACGGTTCCGCTGGCGGAGATCATCGAGTCGTTCCGGATGATCTGCGACGGCGAGGTCGACCACATCGCCGAGCAGGCGTTCTTCAACGTCGGCGGCATGGAAGACGTCGAGCGTCGCTGGTCCGAGCTGCAGCAGGACAACTGATCATGGCTGACGCGTTGCAGGTCGAGGTCGTCTCGGCGGATGAGGTGGTCTGGTCCGGCCAGGGCACCCTCATCATCGCCCGGACGGTCGACGGCGACATGGGCATCATGCCCGGGCACGCGCCGGTGCTGGCCGTACTGGCGCCGGGCGGGGTGGAGATCGTCACGCCCGACGCCTCCCGCGAGGTGGTGGCGGTGGACGGCGGCTTCCTGTCCGTCGCCCAGGGCCGGGTGTCGATCCTCAGCGAGTACGCGCGGATGGCCGACGAGATCAGCGTCGACCAGGCGGAGCGGGAACTCGCCGACGCACAGGCCCGGCTGGATGCCGGCGAGGACACCGAGGAGGTACGTCAGCACGTGATGCGCGCCAGTGCTCAGGTGCGGGCGGCACACAAGGTACGCTGAGGACTTCCGCCCGAATGTGTCCGGTTCAAGGAATCGGACACCGGTGGCGGGATGCCGAGACCGACCACCGAGAGACAGGGCCCCTAGACGACGATGGCAGGCTGGATCGGCGCCGTCGTTGTCGCGCTGGTGATCTTGGTGCTCGTGGTCCTGCCACTGGTCTCCCTCGCCCTCCGGCAACGTTGGGTGACCAGGCAGGGTAGTGCGTTCGAATGCAGCATGCGCCTGCGACCCGTGGCCGTGGGCCAGCTTCAGGCCGATCAGACTCCGAGCACCAACTGGGTGCTCGGAGTCGCTCGTTACAGCCACGACCGGGTGGAGTGGTTCCGCTTCTTCTCCTTCTCGCCGTTCCCGCGGATGACCTTCCGCCGCAACGGTTCCCGCGTCGTCGACACCCGCGATCCCGACCCCGCCGAGGCCGTCGCCCTGTACGACGGTCAGCGGGTCGTCCGGATCGCCATCGGCCACCAGGAGTCCATCGAGGTCTGGGAACTCGCCATGAGCTCCGACTCCCTGACCGGCTTCCTGGCCTGGCTCGAAGCCGCCCCGCCCGGCACCGCCATCAACGGCTTCTAACGCCCTCCCCAAGAACCCGCCGACCGGGCACAAAAGCAGGCGTTTCTGCGGCGTGTCGCTGCAGAGGTGCCGGGTCGATTCAGGTGACCGGCAGGGCGAGGGCGGCCCGGACGGGTACGTGGTCGGAGGGATAGCGGCCGCCGACCATCCGGTCCACGATCTCGGCGTCGATCACACCGATCCCCGGGCCGACCAGGATCCAGTCGATCCGGTCGGCGCCGGGCTGCGGCGGTGCGTAGTTTCCGAAGGTGCCGATCGCCGGGCCGGTCGCCGCCTCGTCGATCGCGTCCCGGAGCCCGCTCTGGGTCAGGATCCGGTGGGTGGGCGTTCCGGTGCCGACGTTGAAGTCGCCGAGCAACAGCACCGGCTCCTCGATCCGGGCGGCCTGCTCGGCCAGCCAGGTCGCGGAGCGGACCCGGGCCGGCTCGCTGACATGATCAAGATGGCCGTTGATCACCACGAAACGTACGCCCGACACGGCGTCGACGAACCTCGCCCGGGTGATCATCCGCGGCAGTTCGTTGCCCCAGGTCGCCGATCCGGGCAGCTCCGGGGTGTCGGACAGCCAGCGGTGAGCCACGTCCAGCACGGTCAGCCGGGCGGTGTCGTAGAAGATCGCCGCGGTCTCGTCCGAGCTCCGGCCGCGCCGACCCTCGGCCAGGTACGCGTAGTTCCGGGGCAGCAGCCCGGCCAGGTCCGCGATCGCCTCCGGGTGTCCCTCCTGGGTGCCGAGCACCGTCGGCGCCAACTCCCGGATCAGGGCGGCCAGCGGCTCGCGGCGGACCGACCACGGATGATCATCGAAGGCGTGACTCGTGCGCAGGTTGTAGCTGACGACGGTGAGCGGTTGCACGGTTCACGATCGTAGTTCGGCCGGACCGGCGGCCTCGGCCCGGGTGCCGCGGGACACTTCGGACGTTCCCGAACCGTGCCGCGCGGACCCGGGTACGGTTTGCCCATGCGTGGCGTGAATCTCGGCGGCTGGCTGGTGCTGGAGAAGTGGCTCACCCCTTCCCTGTTCGCGGGGCTGGACGCCGAGGACGAGTACCAGTTCATGACCACCCCGGGCGCTGCCGAGAAGCTGCGCCGGCACCGGGCCGAGTTCCTCGCCGAGGACGACTTCGCCTGGATCGCCGATCATGGTCTGGAGCTGGTCCGGATCCCGGTCGGCCACTGGGTGTTCGGCGATGCGCCGGAGACCGGCCCGGACGGGCGGCAGCTGCTGCTCGGCTGCCTGGACGAGCTGGACTGGGCGATGGAACAGTCGCGGCGGTACGGGCTCCGGGTGCTGCTCGACCTGCATGGCGCACCGGGGTCGCAGAACGGCCGTGATCACAGCGGCAAAAGCGGCCGACGGGAGTGGTACGACCGCCCGGACTACCGGCGCCGGACCGTCGACGTGCTGGAGCGGCTGGCCCGTCGCTATCGCGACGCCGACCACCTGTGGGGGATCGAGCTGCTCAACGAGCCGATGGACCCGCGGGTCTGGACCTTGATCAAGTTCTACCGCGAGGCGTACGGGCGGTTGGTCACCATCCTGCGACCCGGCACCAAGATCGTCTTCTCGGACGGGTTCGTACCCTGGCTGACCCGCGGTGCGATCAAGCCGGTGCCCGGCTTCCCGGTGATCATGGACTGTCACCTCTACCAGTGCTTCTACCCGTGGGACCAGCACAACTCGATCGACCACCACCTGCGCAAGGCCCGGCGCAGCCGGGCCGCCTTGATCAACTGGCTGAACCGCCGGCACCCGGTGATGGTGGGGGAGTGGAGCGTGGCGCTGCCGGGCCGGACCATCGCCGGGCTCTCCGAGGAACAGCGGCACGCGCTGCGCCGGGACTACGCGGCCGCCCAGCAGGAGGGGTACGCCGGCGCGGCTGCCTGGACCTATTGGAACTACACGGCCGAAGAGCGCAACGAATGGAACTACCGTGCCCTGGTCGAGGACGGCCAACTCGTCCCGACCTGAGCGGGCGGGATTCTGCACACTTTGCCGGGTGTGCGAATCGAGACCGTCCCGGACACAAATCCGGCCATCAGGAATTCTATAGAATTCCACGCCATTCTGTGCCAAGTGCCAGCCCCGATTGTCGGCGCGGACAGTTGTGTCACGATTAACGAGATACTCCGTGTGGCGGGTTGCCAGTGTCGACCGATCCCGCAAGACTCCATCGCGGCGGGGAACCAAATTCCGGGTGTCGTTCGCCCAGGTTCGGCCCGGAATCCTCGGAGCGGGCGGTCGCCCGGAGAACGACCGCTCGCCGCCTCACCTCCTTCGTCCATAGGAGGTGAGGCGCCGCTCCGTTTCGCCACTTGATCAGGCGGAATTCGGGCTGGTGGGAACCGCCCCACCTACCGGGGGGTGGAGGTGGGGCGGCCCGAGGTCACCCGAGAAATCGGTGGCCCGTGCGGTACCGCACCCTCAGCCTGCCATTCCGTTCAGTCGGTAGCAAGAATATGTTCGACCGAATTTCGTGAATAGAACTCGGGCTCGGCATTACCAGGTGAATTCCGCCTATTCACGGACGCAACATCGCCTTCACGCGGCCGTATCAATCCGGCGGCACACTGGCCCGATGGACGACTTCCAGGAGCTGGCGCGCCGTCGCCACATCGCGATGGTGGCGCATGACAGCAAGAAGATCGAACTCCTCCAATGGGCCGATTTCAATCGGCGCACGCTGTCCCGGCACACCCTGTACGCGACGGGTACGACCGGGACGATGCTCACGTACGAACTCGGACTGGAGGTCACCCGGTTCCTCTCCGGACCGGTCGGCGGCGACCAGCAGATCGGCGCCAAGATCGCCGAGAACGTGATCGACCTGCTGATCTTCTTCTGGGACCCGCTGGAGGCGCAGCCGCACGACCCCGACGTGAAGGCGCTGCTGCGGCTGGCGAACGTCTGGAACATCGGCGTCGCCTGCAACCGGGCCAGCGCGGATCTGATGATCTCCTCGCCATTGCTGGACAACGGCTACCGCCCGCACCGGCCCACGGTGGACTCCCCGCGCGAGTGGACTAAGATTAGGGCAACCTAACTCGGGAGGTTGCATGTCCTCGATCCGCCAGGCCGTCCGCGAGCTGTCGAACCGGGGTGACGTGTTCAGCTGTCCGGTCCGGCTCGACTCCGTGACGACCGTCTCGCCCGGCCTGCTCCGGGTCCGGGTCACCGGCCCGGGGCTGGCGGACTACCACGACCCGCGGCCGGCCGACGCGTTCAAGATCGCGATCCCGGTCCACGGCGGGCCGGTCGACTTCCCGGGGCGCCGGGGGGATCGGCTGCCGATCTGGAACAAGGGGCCGCGGCCGCTGCTGCGCGCCTTCACCGTCCGCGGGGTCGCCGAGGATCGGTCCTGGCTGGACTTCGACGCGTGGTGGCACGGCGACGCGTACGCGGCCGGCTGGCTCCGCCGGGCTCCGGCCGGCACCGAGATCGGCATCTCCGGGATGCGCCGCGAGTTCGTCCCGGGAGCCGGCGTGGAGCGGCACGTGCTGGTCGGCGACGCCTGCGCCCTGCCCGCGGTCGCCGCGATCGTGGAGTCGCTGCCCGGCGGAACGCCGGTGACGGCCGTGCTCGGCGTCGCCGATGCGGGGGACCGGGCCGTGCTGCCGGAACGGTCCGGACTCGACCTGCACTGGACGTCGAGCAGCGCCCCGGCCGGCAGTGGGACGGACCTGGCTGCGGCGGTCCGCCGGATCCTGCCGGAGCCGGCCGGCGAGCGGCTCCAGGTCTGGATCGGTGCCGAGGCCGGCGTCGTCCGCGAGGTGCGCCGGTACGTGCTGGACCGGCAGTTGGTGGTCCGGGACGACCTGCACGCGTCGGCGTACTGGAAGGCGGGCGAGGACTCGACCGTGCGCGACGAGGCCCTGCTCACGGCGTACCAGCGACTGGTCGCGGACGGCGCCAGCGCCACCGACCCCGACACCCGGGAGCTGGCCGAGCTCGGCGCCTCCTGACCGGGGCGAGGCTCAGCGGCCGAACACCCGGCCGTCGGCGAGAACGATCAGCCGGGCCTCGGCCGGGTGCTGCACAGTCGGTCGACTCAGCTGGAGAAGGCGGCGTCGAACGCGGCCTCCGGCGGCGTGATCCCGTTCAGTGCGCGGACGTACGCGAGCGCCTCGGGGGCACCGGCCAGCCGGTCCATCCCGGCGTCCTCCCACTCGATCGAGATCGGCCGGTCGTAGCCGATGTGGTTGAGCATCCGGAAGATGTCCTCCCAGCGGGTGTCGCCGCGGCCGGTCGAGATGAAGTCCCAGCCGCGCCGCTGGTCGGCCCAGGGCAGATGCGAGCCGAGCACACCGTTGCGGCCGTTGTTCATCCGGACCTTCGTGTCCTTGCAGTCCACGTGGTAGATCCGGTCCTTGAAGTCGTCCAGGAAACCGACGTAGTCCAGGCCCTGCCAGACCATGTGCGACGGGTCGAAGTTCAGCCCGAACGCCGGCCGATGATCGATCGCCTCCAGGGTGGCGACCGTTGACCAGTAGTCGTACGCGATCTCGGACGGGTGCACCTCGTGGGCGAACCGGACGCCGACCTCGTCGTACACGTCCAAGATCGGATTCCAGCGGTCGGCGAAGTCGCGGTAGCCGGCCTTGATCACGTCGTCGCCGACCGGCGGGAACATCGCCACGTAGTGCCAGACCGACGAGCCCGTGAAGCCGATCACGGTCTCCACACCGAACCGGGCGGCGGCCCGCGCGGTGAGCTTCATCTCCTCGGCCGCCCGCTGCCGGACACCCTCCGGTTCACCGTCGCCCCAGACCCGCGCGTTGACGATCGACTTGTGCCGGTCGTCGATGATCGCCTCGCAGACCGCCTGCCCGTTCAGGTGGTTCGAGATCGCCCAGCAGCCGAGTCCGTACTTGGCCAGGATGTCCTTGCGGTCCTGCACGTACGCGTCGTCCTCGGCGGCCTTCGCGACGTCGAAATGATCACCCCAGCAGGCGATCTCCAGGCCGTCGTAACCCCAGTCCGAGGCGAGCTTGCAGATCTCCTCGAACGGCAGGTCGGCCCACTGGCCGGTGAACAGGGTCACGGGGCGGGCCTGCTTCGGGTTCGCCTTGCCGGTCGCCTCGGGCAGCGTGTTCGGTGCGGTCATCGTTGTCACTCCTGAACTGTGTGAGAGGGATGATCTTGATCGGTCCGGCCGGAGCCCGGCACCCATAGGACCTCGCGCTCGGGACCGTTGACGTACCGGGTGAGGATGAAGAGCAGGTCGGACAGCCGGTTCAGGTACGTCAGCGGCAGCACCTCGAGCCGGTCGCCCTCGGCCTCCCGGGCCGCCCAACCGGTCCGCTCGGCCCGCCGGACGACGGTCCGCGCCACATGCAGGTACGCGGCGCCGAGGGTGCCGCCGGGCAGCACGAAAGACTCCAGCTTCGGCAGCCCCTCGGTGAACTCGTCGCACCAGCGTTCCAGTCGGTCAACCGACTCCTGGGTGATCCGGAGCGGATGGTGCTGGCCCGGCATCAGCCTGGTCTCCGGCGGCGGCACCGGGTTGGCCAGGTCGGCGCCGACGTCGAACAACTCGTTCTGGATCAGGCCGAGGACGTCGCGGACCCGGTCCGGCAGTTCGCCGCTGGCCAGCGCCACGCCGATCGCGGAGTTGGCCTCGTCGACGTCGCCGTACGCGGCCACCCGGAGTTCGGTCTTGGACACCTCGGAGAAGTCGACCAGCCGGGTCCGGCCGCCGTCGCCCGTCCGGGTGTAGATCCTGGTCAGCCGAACCATGATCGCCTCGCCGCGGGAGCCATGATCAAACCCTACGAGGGCCGGGCCGGTCGTGCACGTGCGGGTCCACGGGGCGGGTCAGAGCCCCGCGGCGAGGGCCCGGACGACCTCGGCGGCCGGTCCGGACCGGGCGTGCCGGAAGCCGGTGCCGGCCCACAGGTGCAGCCGCTGCGGGTCGCCGGCCCGGGCGGCGGCGCGGCGCAGGTCCCGGGTGAGGTGGTGCAGCGCCGGATAGCCGTACGGGGCCGCGGGGTGGTGCCGGTCGACGAAGTCGTTCCGCAGCGCGCGGGCGGGCCGGCCGGTGAAGCAGTGGGTGATCACGGTCTCGGTGAAGGCCGGATCGGCGAGGGCGTCCCGGTGGGTGGCCGAGGTGCCGCTCTCGTCGCAGCGCAGCAGCAGGGTGCCGACCGCGACGGTCTCGGCCCCGGCCGCGATCAGGTCGCGCACACCGGCCGGCCCGGTCACGCCACCGCCCGCGATCACCGGCAGGCCGGTGGTGGTCCGGACGGCGCGGACGAGATCAGGCAGCGAGATCGCCGGAGTGACCGCGCCCGGGTCGAAGCGGGCGCTGTGTCCGCCGGCCTCGACGCCCTGGACGACCAGCCCGTCGACGCCGAGCTCGTCCGCGGCCGCGGCCTCGGCGGGCGTGGTGACGCTGGCCAGCACCGCGGTGCCGACGCGCTGCAACGCACGGACCGCGGTCCGCTCGGGCAGCCCGAACGTCGTCGAGACCACCGGCACCGGGTCGGCCAGCAACAGCTCGAGCTTGGCCGGCCAGGCATCGTCGTCCTCGACCGGTACGGGGTCGAGGGTGACGCCGAGCGCCGCGGCCTCCGGTGCCAGCCGTTCGGCGTAACGGCGGAACGCGACCCGGTCGACCGGCCGGTCCTGGGGCAGGAAGAGGTTGACCCCGAAACCGCCCAGCGGATGGGCCTCGGCCACGAGTGCGGCGAACGTCTCGGGGGAGAGGTAGCCGCCGGCCAGGAACGGGAATCCACCGGCGCCGGCGACCGCCGCGGCGAGGGCGGGGGTGGTCGGACCGCCGGCCATCGGGGCCGCGACGACGGGCAGCTCGGACTCCAGCAGGCGGGCCATGGCGGCATCCTCCCACCGGCGCGCGAGTCGGCTCCGGACCGGGCCGGGCCGCGTGGCAAGGTAGGCACGTGAATCCCGTCCCGCGCCGTATCGCCCTGGCCCTGGCGGCGCTCTTCCTCACCGGATGCGGCACCATCCCGGTCAGCGACCCGCTCAGCTCCGGTACGGCAGCGCCGGACGACCCCGCCTCGAGCGCGGCGCCGTCCGACGGCACGTCGTCGAGCCAGCCGCCCGTGGGCCCGGGCGCACCGTCCACGCCGGCCGGATCCGGATCACCGGTCCCGTCCGGCTCGGCGCCGCCGTCCGGCGGGTCGACCCAGGCCGGCCCGCAGCCGCCGGCCACCGGTGGGGTGACGACCGTCCCGGAGGGCCCCGAGACCTGCGAGTACCCGGCCACCGGCCAGCCGTCGAAGCCGGTCCAGCCGCCCAAGATCACCGGGGTTGCGAACGCCGGGCAGCCGGTGTTCTCGATGACGACGAACGAGGGCGAGATCAAGCTCACCCTGGACCGGGCGAAGGCCCCGTGCACGGTGAACTCGTTCGAGTCGCTGGTGCTGCAGGGCTTCTTCGACCAGACCGCCTGCCCGCGGCTGGTCGACTCAGGCATCTACGTGCTGCAGTGCGGCGACCCGGCCGGTGACGGCGGCGGCAATCCGGGCTACAGCTTTGCCGACGAGGTCGACGGTACGGAGTCGTACGGCACCGGCGTGATCGCCATGGCGAACGGTGGCCCGAACACCAACGGGTCGCAGTTCTTCCTTGTCTACAACGATTCCACCGGCCTGGACGCGATGGAGCAGAAGTACACGATCTTCGGCACGATGGACCCGGCGTCGGTCGCGATCGTGCAGCGGATCGCGGCGGAGGGCCAGGACGGCACGAACCCGTACGGGGGCGGCAAGCCGAACAACCCGGCCAAGATCAGCAAGGTGATCAAGCTCAGCGACTAGGACCGCGGCTCCAGTTGGAGCTTCATCCCCTCGTGGCTGGCCACGAAACCGAGCCGCTCGTAGAACCGGTGCGCGTCGACCCGTGACTTGTCGGTGGTCAGCTGGACCAGCCCGGCACCGCGCTCGCGGGCCCGCTCGATCGCCCAGCCGATCAGCCGTCCGCCGAGCCCCCGGCCACGCAGTTCCGCGGCGACCCGTACCGCCTCGATGATCATCCGGAGGGCGCCGCGGCGGGACAGGCCGGCGATGAAGGTGAGCTGGCAGGTGCCGACGATCCGGCCCTCGTCCTCGACCACGGCGAGCAACTGGTTGGGGTCGCGGTCGATCTGGACGAACGCGTCGGCGTACCCGGCCTCGTCGGAGGCGTCGGCCTCCCGGTTCCGGCCCAGCGGGTCGTCCCGGAGCAGCGCGATGATCGTTCCGACCTCCGCGGCGCGGGCCCGCCGGACGATCAGGCCGTCGCCGAGGGGCCATTCCTCCTCGATCGGCTGGACGAACTCGAGCCGGTTGCCGTGCGGGTCGTCGGCGTAGAACCGCCGGAAGCCGGGCAGCTCGTCGTCGATCCGGACCTGGTGGCCGGCCGCCGCCAGTCGTTCCGCGAGCGCGTCCAGGTCCGGGACCCGGATCGCCGGATGGGCCTTGCGGGCCGGCCGGAACTCGCTCTCGATGCCGAGATGCAGCTCGTAGCCGGGACCGCGGAACCAGCAGCCGCCGCGAGCGGCCAGCGCGGGCGGTTTGGGGATCTCGGTCAGGCCGAGCAGGTCGGCGTAGTAGGCACGGGACGCGGCTTCGGAGTCGGGCGGGCTGGCGAGCAGGACGTGATGCAGCATGATCACAGACTATCTTGACATCAAGATAAGTTGGTACGGGTTTGCGGCACTGGTGTCATCAGCAGGGCGAGCAGGACGGGGAACTCGAGGTAGGCGTGGTAGCTGGCCAGGGCTCCGTACAGGGCCTTGCCGGCGAAGTAGTCGGAGAGGAACAGGGCGGCCAGGAAGACGCCGCCGGCCGCGCCGACCGCCCAGGTCCGCCAGCCGCGCAGCCACGGCACCCGGGCGTCGAAGGCGGCGGCCGCCTCCGGCGCGAACCGGGGCAGGAAGCCGACCCAGACGACGTAGTGCATCGTCTGCAGGAAGGCGAAGATCACCAGCAGCCGGAGCCCGATCGTGACGGACGCGTCCGGGGGAGCGCTGGCCGCGATCACCCGGGTCCCGTCCCCGACGAAGCCGGCGACGACGCCCGGGTCGGCCACGATCAGCGGGTCGACGGCACCGGCCAGGATCAGCGCGGGGACGACCAGCACCCAGAGCACCTGCGACGCCCGGAACCAGCCCCGGGCCGGCCCCGGGATCCGGCGGGCCCACTCCCACAGGAAGACCAGCGGCACCAGGTTGTGCAGGTGGGTCAACATGACGAAGTGATACGAGGGCCAGCCGAACGAGCCGACCGCGGCGACGGCCAGCACCAGCAGCGCGACGACGAGCCGCCGGCCGCGGAGTCCGTACCAGCAGCCGACGCCGAGGACCAGGTAGCCGAGCCCCACCTCGGCGTACTTGGCGATCGCGGGCTGGTAGCCGGCGATCAGCCGGCAGGCCACGATGCCGCTGATCAAGATCACCAGCAGGATCAGGAACCGGCCGGTCAGGACGGCGGCGAACCGGCCGGCGACGTAGCGCAGTTCCAGCACGTTGTGCAGCACGCCGAACGCGATCAGCCCGAGCACCGTCAGGGCCAGCGGCGCCCGGAGAGCGAGGGCCAGTGCTCCGGCCGCGGCGATGATCATCGCGGCGTTCAGCAGAATCGGGGCGGGCAGCGCCCCGCGCGGGCCGGGAACGGGCAGACTGGGCATGGTGGTCGAGGCGGTGCTGAGCTGGTCCGGCGGGTTGCTGCCGGCGTTCGTCCTGACCTGTGCCATCGAGATCCCCGGTTATCTGCTCGGCTGGGCGACGCTGGGGTGGCTGGGCCGCCAGGTGGTGCTGCGGGTGCCGGCGGCCGTGCTGCTCGTCATCGTGGTCAACCTGGCCACCCATCCGCTGCTCTGGCTGACCGCCGCGGCGCTGCCCTGGTTGATCATTCCGCTGGAACTGCTGGCGGTCGCGATCGAGGGTCTGATCGTCGCGCTGGTGGTCCGGCACCGCTCGGCCCGGTTCGGCGCACCGGCACCGTGGGCCGGGCCGGTCTGGGCCTGGCCGGTGGCGCTCGGCGTGAACGCGCTGTCGGTACTGGCCGGCTCGGCGCTGCTGTCGCTGATCATGGACCGGCTGTGATCAACGCCGCAGGTAGCGGATCAGCAGGACGGCCACCGCGGCGGCGATCACCGCCAGCACGACGATGATCACGACCGGGCCGACCTGGGTCGCCGGTTCCGGCGCGATGTCCAGCGGGAGCAGGTGCATGGGACCATCTTGGCCCGTCCCGGGTCAGTCGGCGAGGAAGACCCGCAGGGTGGCCAGGAAGGCTTCCGGTTGCTCGGAGTGCACCCAGTGCCCGGCGTTCTTGATCACGACCTTGCGGACGGCCGGGAACAGCGCCCGCATCGGTTCCCGATCGGCGTCGGTGATGTAGTCGGACCGCTGGCCGGCGACCCAGAGCACCCGGCCCCGGTACGGCGGCTCCGGCACCTCCGGCCAGGAACCGATCACGTCCAGCTTGTCGCCGAGCACCTGCAGGTTCATCTGCCAGCGCCAGTGATCGCCGTCCCGGCGCAGGTTCTGCAGCAGGAAGCCGCGGACCACCGGATCCGCCACGTACGGGACCAGGGCCTGGTCGGCCGCGGCCCGGTCGGGCAGCCGGTCCAGGTCGAGCGATCGCATGCCGCGGACGTACCGGGCGAACGGGCTGTCGCCGTCCAGGGCCAGCGGCCGCGGCGACACGTCCACGACACAGAGCCGTTCGACCAACTCGGGATGCCGCAGCGCGATCAACATGGCGATCTTGCCGCCCATCGAGTGACCGACCAGCGCAACGGGCTCGCCGTCGGTCTGTTCGGCCAGTCGGCCGGCGACGAGATCGGCGACGGCCGGGTACGCGACGTCGTCGGTCCACGGGGACCGGCCGTGGTTGGGCAGGTCGACCAGCAGGCTGCGGTGATCATCGGAGAGCGCCTTGGCGACGGCGGTCCAGTTCCGGCCCTGGCCGAACAGCCCGTGGCAGAAGACGACCGGCCGGCCGTGGTCGCCGACGATCATGGTGTTGAGGGCGGTACTCATCGGCGACGCTGCCAGCAGGCGGTGTGCCAGTGCCGCCGGGCCTCCAGCCCGGATTCGGCCTGCCAGCCCGGATCCTCCGGCCAGGCGACGACATGCGGCGTGCCGGGACGGATCGCCTGATCGCAACCCGGGCAGCGGTATTCCTTCTCGGCCCGGGCTCCCGGCACGGTCCGGACGATCCAGCGACCGTCGGCCTTGATCTCGGCGTGGGCGTGATGGGCTCCCAGCGGCCGGACCGGCTGGGTGTGCTTGCTGCGGCGACGCACCATGATCACGACCAGAGCGCGGCGGGGGAGTTGATCATCACCTCTGCAGTCTGCCAGACCGTCGGCGGCGGTTCGGCTGCGGTGCGGGCGGCCCGCGCCGGTACGGTGTCCGGGTGCGTTTGGTGATTGCTCGCTGCCAGGTCGATTACGCCGGTCGATTGACCGCCCATCTGCCGATGGCGACCCGGCTGATCCTGGTCAAGGCCGACGGGTCGGTGTCGATCCATGCCGACGACCGGGCCTATAAGCCGCTCAACTGGATGAGCCCGCCGTGCACGCTCACCGAGCTGCCGGCCGAGGCGGACGAGCCGCTGCCCGGACTGGAGGCGCTGGCGGCCGTCTGGGAGGTCAAGAACGCCGAGGGGGAGACCCTGCGGATCGCGCTCGCCGAGGTGTTGCACGACTCCAGCCACGAGCTCGGCGTCGATCCGGGCCTGCGCAAGGACGGCGTCGAGGCGCACCTGCAGGAGCTGCTGGCCGAACACCCGGAGACCTTCGGCGCCGGCTGGAGCCTGGTCCGCCGGGAGTACCCGACCGCGATCGGCCCGGTCGACCTGCTCTGCCGCAATGCCGACGGCGGCTACGTCGCGGTCGAGGTGAAGCGGCGCGGCGAGATCGACGGGGTCGAGCAGCTGACCCGCTATCTGGAACTGCTCCGTCGCGACCCGCTGCTCGGCGACGTCCAGGGCGTCTTCGCCGCGCAGTTGATCAAGCCGCAGGCCAAGGTCGTCGCGACCGATCGCGGGATCACCTGTGTCACGGTCGACTACGACCTGCTGCGCGGTCTGGACGACCCGACCGAGCGCCTCTTCTGAATCCCGTACACCACAACGTCCCCTGAGTGCCCTTCGACAAGCTCAGGGAACGTTGCGGTCCCGGAACACACCAACGCGACGGGTCCCGGCCGAAACCGGGGCCCGCCGCGTTGTGACGTGCAGGTGGGGAAGAGTGAGCGGTGAAGCTCAGAAGTTGACCGGGCTCACGAGATGTCCGCCGTCTTGGAGTCCTGCCGCTCGAGATCGGTGAAGTCGAGCTCCGGAACCTCCGGCAGCTTCTCCGCGGTCTCCAGCGCGAGCGCCGAGAGCGAGGCGAGCTGGCTGAGCATCTCCTGCTTGCGACGTCCGAGCAGCTCGTACTCGCTGCGCATCTGACGCTTCCGCCACGCGAACTCCTGCCGAGCCCGCTCGTCGATCGTCGCGGCCTGGTGCTGTGCCTGGGCGACCAGCTGGTCGGCCTCGGCCACCGCGGCGACCTTGATCTGCTCGGCCTCGGCGAGGGCGTCGGAACGCAGCTTGGCGGCGTTTTCGGCTTCCTCGGCCAGGTGCTGCGACGAGGTCCGATGGTGCTCGGTGGCCTCGGACAGCAGCTTGGACAGCTTCGCTTCGGATTCCTGCTGGGTGGTCCGGAGTTCGGTCAGCAGCTCGTCGCGCTCGGTGGCGACCTGCTGGCGTACGTCCGCGATCTCCTTCTCGGCCGAGGCGACGATCGACTTCGCCTTGATCTCGGAGGACTGGACCAGGGCCCGGGCCTTGCGGTCGGCCTCGGTGGTGACGGCCTCGGCCTGCAGCCGGGCCGCCGTCATCAACTGCTCGGTCTCGCCACGGGTCTTGCTGAGCAGCTTGTCGGCGTCGGCCGCCGCCTGCTGGCGGAGCCGCTCGATCTCGGCGGTGCCGGAGGCCTTCAGCTCGGCGCGCTCTTCCGCGGCGTGCTGGTTGAGCATCTCGATCTCGGCACGGGCCTTCTGCAGCGATTCCTCGGACTCGGCCGTGGCCCGCTCAGTAACGTCCTTGGCCTGCTCCTCGGCGATCCGCAGGATGTCGCCGGCGCGACCGCCGAGATTGGTGAAGTTGACCTCGCCACCCTTGGAGGTCTCGTCCAGTGCCTTGCGAAGCTGCTCGTTCTCCTCGGTCAGGTCCGCGATCTGCTGGTTCAGCTGATCGGACGACCCGGAGAGAACCTCAATCCGGCTTTCCAGCTTCTGGAGTTGACTCGACACGGCGGTCGGGTCGTATCCCTTACGGACCAGCGGAAACTGGGGGGTGGTGGTTTGGGCGAATGCACTCACTCGAATCCTCGGGGCTTGTGGTACGTGTGGACGGGCGCCACCTGACGCCAAAATGCTTCCCCCGAGCCCGGCTTATGCTACTGAGAGAACGCCGATTCGACGAGGGTCTGCGGCGATTTTTCTTAGGATTCGCACGGAATCGGGTTCAGGGGGGGCCGCTTTGGTCAGGAAGTGTCCAACTTCGGCTGCGCGACTTCGTGCAGGAGGAGCAGGACAGCGGCAGCGGTGGGTACCGCGATCAGGGCTCCCACCACGCCGAGCAGCGTACCGCCGATGAGGGCAGCGATGACCACCAACGCGCCGGGAACGTTGACCGACCGCTTCATGACGCGCGGCGAGAGGACGTAGCTCTCGAACTGGAGGTAGATCAAGTAGTAGATCACCGCGGCGACTCCGCTCACCGGCGACTGGACGAACGCGATCACGCAGACGATCACCGCGGCGATCGGCGGGCCGATCATCGGGATGAAGTCGAACAGCGCGACCAGCACCGCCAGGGCCAGCGCGAAGTTGCGCAGCTCGGGCACCCAGATCCCCACGATCCACAGGAAGATGAAGGAGCCGATGCCGGCGCAGGTGACGACGACGAAGAGCCCGGAGAGGTACGAGCCGATCCGGTCCGACACCATGTCGCCCAGCTCGGCGACCCGATCCCGCTTGGAGGCCGGCGCCAGCCGGTAGATGCCCGCCTTGATCGCCGGCAGCGAGGCGAGGAACCACAGGGTCAAGATCAACAGCGTGAACCCGGAGAACACCGCCCCGATCACGATCTGACCGGCACCGAGGATGCCGCCGAACAGCTGATTGACCCAGGCGCCCGAGCCGAGGAACTGGGTCAGGTTGGAGATCACCTGGTACTGCTTGTCGAACGCATCGATCTGCGGGTTCTGCAGCAGGTCGTTCAAGATCGTCGGCGCCTGCACCACCAGGTTGGTGATCTGCTGGGTGAACACCGGCACGATGGCGAAGCTGGCCAGGCCGAGCACGACCAGCAGTCCGAGGACCACGATCAGCACCGCGAGCCAGCGCCGCTTCACCCGCCGCCGCAGGATCTCGACCATCGGGTTCAGGCCGAGCGCGATGAACATCGCGACCAAGATCAAGATCAACACCGACCGGGCCTGCAACACCAGGTTGGCCAGGCCGAACGCGATCAGCGCGCCCAACGTCCCGGAGAAGCCGATCCAGAACGGCGGCATCTGGAACAGGAACCGTCGCTGCGGTTCGGTCACCGCATCCGGACCCGGGGCAACCTCGGCGGTCGGTGGCCGCCGAGGTGCTTTGGAGGGTTCAGCTCGCGAGGGTTCGGCAGGTGCGGGGTCGGCCGGTTCAGCCACGATACGGTTGCGGCCCCTGGCCGCTCCCGCCCGTCTGCTCGGGGTACGGGTTCGCACCCGGACGCGGCAGATGCTCGGTGCCGGCCGGACGCGCCGGCGGCGGAGCGAGCACGGTGTGGTCGCCACCGCCCTGCGGGTGCGGCTGACCCTGCGGGCTCTGTGGGCTCCGCTGGCCGGGACCCTGAGGCTGGCCGGGACCCTGCTGGCCGGCACCCTGCGGACCCGGACCCGGCTGACCCTGCGGCGGCTGACCCTGCTGGGCGTGCCGCGGCGGCTGGCCCTGTCCTGGATGCCCGAGACCCTGCTGGTTCTGCGGCCGCGGGCCCTGCTGCGGCTGCCCCGGCGGGGACTGCGGGTGCTGAGACTGGTTCGGCCGCTGATTCGGGCCGGACTGGTTCGGGCCAGGCTGAGCCGGACCGGACTGGTTCCCGCCCGGCCGGTTCGGGCCGGGCTGGTTCGGACCGGGCTGGTTCGGACCGGACTGGTTCGGACCGGACTGGTTCGGACCGGACTGGTTCGGACCGGACTGGCCCTGCGGCCGGGCCTGATTCTGCGGCTGGCCCGGACGGTCGGAGTCGCGGATCAGCGTGCCGTCGTCGTCGGACTTCGCGGCCGGCGAGGTCGCCGACGCAGCCGGGGACCCGGCCGAGCCCGGCGCCGGAGCGACCGGCCGCTGCGGGCCGCCGGCCGAGGACGGCGAACCGGCCGGCAGGTCGGCCCGGACGGCAGCCTGGACGATCGTGGTGTCCGGGTCGAACGCCGGTTCGGCGGCGGCCTCGGACTTCGGGCTCGGGTCGGACTTCGCCGCGGGCTTGGCGTCGGCCTTGTCGTCCGACTTGGTCGCGTCGATCGTGTCCTCGGCGTCACCGCTCGAGCCCTCGGGCAGCGACGGCGGCAGGTTCGCCGGCCGGAGCAGCGTGGTGTCGCCGTGTTCGGCCTCGAAGCCCTCGAGCTCGTCCAGGTCGGGGAACGTCTGCGCGGTCTGTTCGGCCAGCGCAGAGAGGCTCGCCAGCTGGTTCAGCACCGCCTGCTTGCGCTGCCCGAGCAGGTCGGTCTCCCGCTTCAACTGCTGCTTGCGCCAGGAGAACTCCTGCTGGGTGCGCTCGTTGATCGCTGCGGCCTGCTTCTTCGCCGCGGCGATCCGCTCCTCGGCGTTGGCGATCGCCTCGGTCCGGATCCGCTCGGCCTCCGCGCTGGCCTCGGACCGGATCCGCTCCGCCTCGGCGATGTCCTTCTCCAGCCGGGCGGTGGCTTCCTTGTTGTGCTGGGTGGCCTCGGCGAGCAGGGACGTCGTCTTGCCGACGTGCTCCTCGTGGGTGGCCTTCAACTGGCCGATCGCCGCCTCCCGCTCGCTGGCGATCTGCTGCCGGGTCTCGGCGACCTCGCGCTCGGCCTGCCGGCGCAGCGTCTCGGTGTCGAGGTAGGCCTTCTGCCGCAGTGTCTGGGCCTCCTGCTCGGCCTGGCGGCGATGCGCCTCGGCCTCGCGCCGGGCAGCGGCCACGATGTTGGCCGCCTCGCCCGAGGCCTTCTCCACCTGGGACTTGGCCTCTTCGCGGGTCCGGCTGCGGATCTGATCGATCTCCGACTTGCCGGAGTTCTTGATGTTGCTGCCCTCGCGGGCAGCGGCCTGCCGGATCCCGTCGGCCTCCCGCCGGGCCACCTCGCGGATCCGGTCCGCGTCGACCGACGCCCGGTCGACCATCTCGCGGGACTGCTCCTCGGCGAGCCGCAGGATGTCCGTCGCGCGTCCGCCGAGATTGGCGTAGTCGACGTTGTCCGGCGCCGGTCGACTGTTGGCCTGGTTCAGTTGATCACTGACGGCGGCCAACTGGTCCTCGAGGTCCCTGGCCTGACGACGTGCATTGACGACGGTTGCTTCGAGGGTCCGCACGTAGTCGTCAACCGCGGACCTGTCGTACCCGCGGATCGCGGACGGGAAGTTGCCGACCGCACTTGCCGTATCGTCAAAGAGATTCAGGCCGGTTTCTTCCGAAGCCACATCCGGTCCTCTCCGTGCACGCTGATGAGAACGCACCCGAGTGCGTTCTCCTTACCGTATCCTCATCGGCGGTCACGCCCAAGACGACCGGTGTCAGACTGACCTGGAGCGGGTGCGTGCGGCACCCTTCGACGACTGAGGGGAGGCGCGTCGTGGTCTCGGTGATCGTTGGCGGAGCGCGTACGCCGATCGGACGGCTGCTCGGCGGGCTGAGCGGGTTGCCCGCAACGAAACTGGGTGGGCACGCGATCGCCGCGGCCCTGCGTCGGGGCGGGGTCGACCCGGCCGCGGTCGACTCCGTGATCATGGGCCAGGTGCTGCAGGCCGGCACCGGCCAGATCCCGGCTCGGCAGGCGGCCGTCGCCGGCGGCGTCGCGATGGACGTGCCGGCGCTGACCGTGAACAAGGTCTGCCTGTCCGGCCTGAACGCGGTCGCGCTGGCCGATCTCATGATCAGATCCGGCGAGGCCGAGGTCGTCGTCGCCGGCGGCATGGAGTCGATGTCCCTGGCGCCGCATCTGCTGCCGACCTCGCGGACCGGCGTGAAGTTCGGTCCGGCCGGGCTGGTCGACCACATGGCCCACGACGGGCTCTGGGACCCGTTCACCGATCAGGCGATGGGCGCGCTGACCGAGAGCTGCAACACCGGCGCGGCCCAGGTCAGCCGCGCCGACCAGGACGCCTTCGCGGCCCGTTCGCACCAGCGCGCGCTGGCCGCGACCCAGTCCGGGGTGTTCGCCGAGGAGATCGAGCCGATCGAGGTCGCGCACCGTCGCGGCGCGCCCGCGCTCGTCGCCGCTGACGAGGGGATCCGGCCCGGGGTCACGGCCGAGTCGCTGGCCGCGCTGTCGCCCGCGTTCGGCGCGGACGGGACGATCACGGCCGGCAGTTCGAGCCAGATCTCCGACGGTGCCGCCGCGGTGATCGTCGCCGACGCCGAGGTCGCCCGTCGCAACGGCTGGCGGGTGCTCGCCACGATCGGCGCGTACGGCCAGGTGGCCGGCCCGGACTCGTCCCTGCAGTTGCAACCGGCCAACGCGATCCGGCGGGCTTGCGACCGGCAGGGCGTCGACGTCGCCGCGCTGGACCTGATCGAGATCAACGAGGCCTTCGCCGCCGTCGCGGTGGCCAGTGCCCGCGACCTCGGACTGTCCGACTCCGCGATCGACGAGCGGGTCAACGTCAACGGCGGCGCGGTCGCGCTGGGCCACCCGATCGGCGCCTCCGGGGCCCGGCTGGTGTTGCACCTCGCCCTTGAGCTCGGCCGCCGCGGCGGCGGGACCGGGGTGGCCGGGCTGTGCGGCGGCGGGGGTCAGGGCGACGCGCTGCTGCTCACCGTCGGCGACGCGTGATCGACCCCGAGACCGTACGCGAGCGGTTGCGAGCCGGCGACCGCCGGCTGCTGGCCCGGGTGTTGTCGGCGATCGAGGACGACGCTCCGGTGCTGCGCGACCTGGCCGCGGCGCTGGCCCCGGCCACCGGTCACGCGTACGTGATCGGACTGACCGGCGCGCCCGGCGTCGGCAAGTCCTCGGTGACCACGGAACTGATCGGGGCGCTGCGGGACCGCGGCGACCGGGTCGGGGTGCTCGCGGTGGACCCGTCGTCGCCGTTCTCCGGCGGCGCCCTGCTCGGCGACCGGGTCCGGATGCAGGAGCACGCGCTGGACGACGGTGTGTTCATCCGCTCGATGGCGAGCCGGGGCCACCTCGGCGGGCTGTCGGCGGCGGCACCGCAGGCGCTGCGCGGCTTCGACGCGGCCGGCTACGACGTCGTTTTGGTGGAGACGGTCGGCGTCGGCCAGTCCGAGGTCGAGGTGGCCCGGATCGCCGACGCCTGCGTGGTCCTGCTCGCGCCCGGGATGGGCGACGGGGTTCAGGCGGCCAAGGCCGGCGTGCTGGAGATCGGCGATCTCTTCGTGGTGAACAAGGCGGACCGGGACGGCGCCCAGAGCCTGATCCGGGAACTCCGCGGCATGGTCGCGCTCGCCGAAACAGGCCCGGACGACTGGAAACCGCCGATCGTCCGGACCGTCGCGGTGACCGGAGAGGGAATCGCCGAGCTGGTCGAGCGGCTGGACCGGTTCCGCGCCGAGGCCGAGCGGACCGGGCGGTGGCTGGACCGGCGACTCGGGCGCGCCGAGACCGAGGTGTCGGCGCTGGCTCTGGCCTCGCTCCGACGTAGGCTCGTCGCCGCGGACTCCGGCGGCGGCGACCGGCTGGTCGAACTCGCCGAGGACGTACGAGACGGAAGGCTGGACCCGTACGCTGCGGCCGATAGACTGGTCGCTGCGCGGGAGTGACCCGGACAATGCGCTGCGGGTGGTCTCGGGTGAGGCAGGAAGGTCGGCGTGGCAGGGCTGCGTATCGGGGCGACTGAGGTGACAATGGTGGGGACCCAGGCCCCGCGTCGAGCAGAAGGTGTTGATCTGAATGAAGTGGATCAAGCGAATCTTGCTGGTCATGGTGGTGGCATTCGTCGCCTTCTACCTGATCGGCAATCCGAACGGTGCTGCGGGTGCCGTCCGTAGCGGGGTCGACGCGGTTGCCAACGCGCTCAACTCCTTCGTGGTGTTCTTCAGCGCCCTTGCCGGGTGACTAGGTGTTCGGCGCACTCAGCCGGCTGATCGATCCCCACGTCGAGAACTACCTGCTGCATGGTGAGGGGGAGCAGGTCGTCGACGAAGTGCGCCGGCACTGGATGGCCGTGGCCTGGCCGGTGACGCGGGTCATCATCGCCGTGGTTCTGGCCTGTGTGTCGATCTTCATCGGCCCGTTGGCCGGTGCCCTGTTGATGGTGGCGGCCCTGATCATCGCCACTCACGCCGGTTGGCGCATCCTGACGGCCCACATGGACCGGTTCGTGATCACGACCATGCGCGTGTTCCGCGTGCATGGCGTGTTCACCCAGAACCGGGCCACGATGCCGATGGCGCGAATCCTCGACATCACGGTGGAGAAGCCGATGATCGGCCGGATCTTCGGGTACGGACACCTCGTGTTCGAGTCGGCGGCCCAGGACCAGGGCCTGCGCGACATCAGGTGGGTTGGGCGGCCGGACGAGCGAGACGCTACGATCCAAACCGTGATCCAGCGGTCCGGGCTTCGGGCCAGCATGCAGGTCAGTAAAGAGGAAGAAACGTGAGCCAGGCTTCGCGCGCGGAAACGGGGGGACACAGTCCCGACCGTCCGGAGCGTCCGAGGCTGGTCCCGCAGCCGGTGCGCGAGTCGTCCGACCGCCACCGGCTGCCGTTCGATCCGATCAAGGCGGCCGCCGAGCAGTGGTCCCGGCGTTGGGCCGAGACGCCGCGGATGCGCGCGGTCACCTCACTGATGCGGGTGCACCAGCTGGTGCTCACGGAACTGGACGAACTGCTCCGGCCGCTCAGCCTGACCTTCGCCCGGTACGAGGTGCTGGTGCTGCTCGCCTTCTCCCGGCGGGGCGCGTTGCCGCTGGGCAAGATCGGGGAACGACTGCAGGTGCATGCCACCTCGGTCACGCCGCTGGTGAAGCGGCTGGAGAATTCGGGCTTCATCACCCGGAACCGCCATCCGGAGGACGGGCGGGCCGTGCTCGCCGCGATCACTCCGGCCGGCCGCGAGGTGTTGCAGCAGGCCACCGACCTGATCGTCGGGGCACGGTTCGCGTTGGGCGCGATGTCGGAGGACGACTGCGACCGGCTGACCGAGCTGCTGACCACGCCACGCGCCGCGGCCGGAGACTTCTGAGGCCACGATGCCGCGGATGATTGCGGTCGCCGACTCCGACTCGTACCTCAAATGGACCCACGCGACCGCCGCGCGCCTGCCGTACGGCTGGACCTGCGACACGATCATCGTCCGTAACCCCGCCCAGCCGTCGGCGGCCCAGATCGCCGCCGTCACCGATGAGCCGGTCGAGGTGCTGTCCCGCCGCGAGCTGGTCCACCGGATCGGGTTCGAGCGGCCGGACGCCGTACTGCTCGGCTGCACCGGGCCCACGGTCGGCCAGCTGTCGGCGCAACGCGGGCTGTCGGAGTCGCTGCGGCGGCCGGTGTTGATCACCGGGCTGCCCGGGATCAGCTTCCCGGCCAGCCCGCGGGCGGTTCGGTTCCGGGCCGGCTGCGACCTGATGATCGTGCACTCCCGGCGGGAACGCCGCGAGTTCACCGCGCTGGCCCAGACCATGGCGCCCGGGCTCCGGGTCGGGCTGACCCGACTGCCGTTCCTGGTCGACACCGAGCCCGGTGCCGACAGCCCGGACGGCATCGCGCCGCAATCGCCGGCCCGGGTGCTGTTCGCCGGCCAGGCGATGGTGCCGCCGAAGGCCGAGCAGCGCCGGCAGATCCTGCGGGCCCTCGCGGAGCTGCCCGGCGAGGTGCGGCCGGTGGTCAAGCTGCGGGCCGCCGCGGACGAACAGCAGACCCACAACGAGCAGTATCCGTATCAGGGACTGTGGAAGCAGCTGGTCAAGAACGAGCAGCTGTCCCGGCGCCGGGTGTCGTTCACCCAGGGTTCGATGCGGGCGGCGCTGGAGGGCGCGGACGGCCTGGTCACGGTGTCGTCGACGGCGGCGCTGGAGGCGATGGCGGCCGGCGTCGGCGTGCTGATCCTGAACGACTTCGGCGTCAACCGGACCATGATCAACTCCGTCTACGCGGAGTCCGGCTGCCTGGGCACCCTGGACGAGTTGCGCCGGGGCGAGTTCAAGACGCCCAACAAGGAGTGGTTGATGGACAACTACTTCCACCCGGAGGCGGAGTCGGACTGGCTGGACCGGCTGGACGACCTGCTCGCGATCCGCGAGCTGCACGGCCTGGCCCCGTCGATCACGATGCCGGTCGACTCCCGTTCGGCCCGGCTGAAGCGGCGGCTCCGGCTGGAACTGCCGGCTCGGACCTGGCCGATGATTCGTCGGGTCCGGCGGCTGACGAAGCTCCGGCATCGGCCGCGCTGACCGGATCGTCGAGTCGGCGGCCGGACAGGATCCGGTCGCAGATCTCCCGGACTGCGCCGTTCCCGCCGGACCGGTTCAAGATCACCCGCGCCGCGGACCTGACCTGCGGGTGCGCGTCGGCGACGGCGGCCGGCCAGCCGACCAGGGACATCGGCCCGAGGTCGTTCACGTCGTTGCCGAGGTAGGCCACGTCGCGGCTGTCGATGCCGCGCTCGGCCAGCCACGCGGACAGCGCGCTGATCTTGTCGTCGATGCCCTGCAGGTGCTCCACGCCGAGCTTCGCGGCGCGGGCCGCGACGACCGGGTTGCGCTCCTTGGACAAGATCAGGATCGGCACCTGGGCCCGGCGCAGTTCGGCGATGCCGTAGCCGTCGCTGCGGCTGACCCGGACGGTCTCGTGGCCGTCCTGGTCGACGTAGGCGGTGTCCGCGGTGTGCACGCCGTCGAAGTCGGTGATCAGGGCGCGGACGCCGACCAGCTCGGTGCTCGGCGGGTCGACCAGGCTGGCCAGTGACTCGGCCATGATCAACTCCTGCGGCGTGTCGATCTCCATCGCGGTCAGTTCGGGCACCTCGACCACCCGGGTCCGGCCGAAGAAGCGGTGCTGGTGGGCCCGGAAGCCGGCCACCTTCATGATGTAGAACGCGCCCGTCTCGCGGAAGTCGGGCCGGCGGTCCTGCCGCCGGGGCCGTACCGCAGCGTCGTGGTTCTGGCCGATCATGGCGCCGCCGCCGGGCAGCGCGTCGTCGGCCCGGTCGCGCCAGATGAAGTCGTACGTCGCGACGCCGGAGAACGCGCTGTCGCAGTCGTCGTCGAGCACCAGCGACACCCCGTTGTCGAGGTCGTCGGGCTGGATGAACGGGCTGGTGCACTGGACGAACACCAGCACGTCCGGGGTGTGGCCGTTGGCGGCGAGTTCCTCCAGCGCGTGCAGCAGCGCCGACTCTGAGCTGGCCAGGTCGCCGGCGATGGTCGGCGGCCGCTCGATCACCCGAGCGCCGGCGGAGCGGCCGATCTCGGCGATCTCCGGGTCGTCGGTGCTGACGAAGGTCGCGTCGATGAACTGCGACCGGCGGCAGGCGGCGACCGCGCGAGCCACCAGCGGCACGCCGCCGACCCGGCGCAGGTTCTTGCCCGGTACGCCCTTGGAGCCGCCTCGGGCCGGGATGATCGCAACGACGCGGAGTTGTTCGGAGTCGAAGTGCTCCTGTCCGTTCGCGGAGCGTGCGGGGGATTTCAAGGGGGTCGTCCCCCTTGGCTCTTCAACACTGATCACGGCGGGGACGCTAGGACGGTTCGGCGTCGCTGAGGTTAACCCCGGGTAGATGTCATGGGAACGGTGGGTGGAGACGCCGCTTTAGTCCAGTGGAGAGATTTAGTAGGGCGTCCTAGTATCTCGTTATGAACCAGTCTGACCGACGCCCCGGGTACGACCGCTGGCGGGCCGCCTATGCGGAGGCCGAGCGGGCCGGCCGGGTCCGGGACGCGGACTTCAGCACGCTGTCCGGGGCCGAGGTGGATCCGGTCTACGGGCCGGCCGACGAGGCCGCCGACGTGCGGCTGGAGCGGATCGGCTGGCCGGGGGAGTATCCGTACACCCGCGGGCTGTATCCGACCGGCTACCGCGGCCGGCAGTGGACGATCCGGCAGTTCGCCGGCTTCGGCAACGCGCGGCAGACCAACGAGCGGTACAAGATGATCTTGGCCCGCGGCGGCGGCGGGCTGAGCGTCGCGTTCGACATGCCGACCCTGATGGGCCGCGACTCGGACGAGCCGGAGAGCCTCGGCGAGGTCGGCCACTGCGGCGTCGCGATCGACTCGGCGGCCGACCTCGAGGTGCTGTTCGACGGGATCGATCTCGGTGCGGTGACCACGTCGATGACGATCTCGGGTCCGGCGGTGCCGATCTTCTGCATGTACGTGGTCGCGGCCGAGCGCCAGGGCGTCGACCCGGCGATCCTGGACGGGACGCTGCAGACGGACATCTTCAAGGAGTACATCGCGCAGAAGGAGTGGCTCTTCGGGCCGGAGCCGCACCTGCGGCTGATCGGTGACCTGATGGAGTACACCTGCGCCGGGATGCCCGCGTACAAGCCGCTCAGCGTGTCCGGCTACCACATTCGTGAGGCCGGTTCGACGGCGGTGCAGGAGCTGGCGTACACGCTGGCGGACGGGTTCGGCTACGTCGAGCTGGGGCTGTCCCGCGGGCTCGACGTCGACCTGTTCGCGCCCGGGCTGAGCTTCTTCTTCGACGCGCACATCGACTTCTTCGAGGAGATCGCCAAGTTCCGCGCGGCGCGGCGGATCTGGGCCCGTTGGCTGCGGGACCGGTACGGGGCGAAGACGGCCAAGGCCCAGTGGCTGCGGTTCCACACCCAGACCGCGGGGGTGTCGCTGACCGCCCAGCAGCCGTACAACAACGTCGTCCGGACCGCCGTCGAGGCGCTCGCCGCAGTGCTCGGCGGGACCAACTCGCTGCACACCAACGCGCTCGACGAGACGCTGGCGCTGCCGACCGAGCGGTCCGCGGAGATCGCGCTGCGGACCCAGCAGGTGCTGGCCGAGGAGACCGGCGTGAGCAACGTCGTCGATCCGCTCGGCGGTTCCTGGTACGTGGAGGAGCTGACCGACCGGATGGAGGCGGAGGCGGAACAGATCTTCGCCAGGATCCTCGAACTGGGCGGCGGCGAGACGATGACCGCCGGCCTGCTGCGCGGGATCGAGGACGGCTGGTTCACCGGGGAGATCGCGGAGTCGGCGTTCCGCTACCAGGCCGCGGTCGAGAAGGGCGACAAGCTGGTCGTCGGCGTGAACAGCCAGCTCGAGTCGGTCACCGGCCCGGTCGAGATCCTCCGGGTCGGCCACGAGGTAGAGGAGCAGCAGCGCGCGGCGCTGGCCGAGCGGCGGGCGGCCCGGGACCAAGGGGAGGTCGACGCGACGCTGGCCGAGTTGAAGCGTCAGGCTGCCGGCGACGCGAACCTGATCGAGCCGATGCTGGCGGCCGCCCGCGCCGAGGCGACGCTGGGTGAGATCTGTGGCACCCTGCGCGAAGTGTGGGGTAGCTATCAGGAACCTGCTCGTTTCTAGTCGCACGACCGTGCTAAATTTGGACCCGTGGCCAAGGGGGACGAGACCCGTCGACTGATCCTGCAGCGCGGCGTCGAAACCGCGTACCGGATCGGGCTGGGTGGGCTGACCATCGGCAGCCTGGCCGTCGTCACCGGGCTGTCCAAGAGCGGCCTCTATGCCCACTTCCGGTCCAAGCAGGCCCTGCAGCTGGCCGTGCTGACGGAGGCGCGGACCGACTTCGGAGATCGGGTGGTCCGGCCGGCTCTGGCGATTCCGCGCGGCATCCCGCGGCTCCGGGCGCTGTTCGAGCACTGGTCGTCCTGGGCCGCCGTCGGGCGACCCGGCTGCTGCCTGTTCGTCAAGGCTGCCAATGAATTCGACCAACAGGAAGGGCCGGTCCGGGACGAGTTGGTGCAGGCCCATCAGGATCTGCTCGACTCGATCGCCCAGATCGCCCGGACCGGGATCTCCGAGGGCCACTTCCGGCCCGACACCGATCCGGAGCAGCTCGCCACCGACCTCTACGGCATCATGCTCGCCTTCTACCTCAGCTCCCAACTGCTCGCCGACCCGAACGCAGAACGCCGGGCGCGGCAGGCCTTCGAGCGCCTGCTCGCCGACGCCGGATAACCCTTCAGGAGAGATTCCACCATGAGCGCAGAATCATCGGCAGAAAAAAGCACGGTCGTACGGAAATCGGAGCCGGGCCGGCTCCGCTGGATCAGGCGGGGCCTGGGCCTGGGGGAGCGGGTCGCGCCGCGGCTGGCCGGACGGGTGGCGGCCCGACTCTGGTGCACGCCGCCCAGCGCGGCCGGGCGCCGGCAGGACAACCGGCCCGGGCCGGGTCAGGAGTCGGACGTGACTCTGGCGGGCGGGCACCGGATCCGGGTGGAGACCTGGGCCCCGGCCGCGCCCGAACCGGCCGGAACGATCTACCTGGTGCACGGCTGGGGCGGCTGGCGCGGCCAGCTGGGCGCGTTCATCGAGCCGCTCCGGGCGGCCGGCTTCCGGGTGGTCGGGTTCGATGCGCCGGCCCATGGCGACTCCGGTCCGGGCCGGCTCGGTCGTGATCAGGCGAGCGGTATCGAGTTCGCCGAGGCGCTGCGCGCGGTGGTCGCGGTGCACGGGCCGGCGGCCGGGATCGTGGCGCACTCGCTCGGGACGGCCACCACGGTCCTCGCGCTGCGGGACGGACTGGCGCCGGGTCGGCTGGTCCTGCTGTCGCCGAGCGCGGACCCGATGCTGGTGGTGGACCGGTTCCGCGACCAGCTCGGGCTGGGCCGCCGGTCGGCGGTCGCCTTCCTGGTCCGGCTGCACCAGGTGGCCGGCCGGCCGCTGACCGACCTGAACGCCCTCGCCGTACCGGACTCGGTGCCGCGGCCGCCGACCTTGATCATCCACGACCGCGGGGACCGGGACACGCCGTACCGGGAAGGGGAGCGGCTGGCCGAGCGTTGGCCGGCCACCGAGTTCGTCGGCACCGACGGGCTGGGCCACTTCCGGATCCTACGCGACCCGGACGTGGTCGAGCGGTCGGTACGGTTCCTGGCCGGGCCGGGTCAGCCGGACGGCGACCGGGGTGGCTCGGCACGGCCCTCGATGACGGCGCGGGCGACGCAGTAGATCAGGATCGCCAGGCCGAGCGTCAGGACGACGGCGTCGAACAGCAGCGAGCTGCCGGCGCTCGGCGTACAGGTGCTCGGGACCCCCGTGCCGGCCGGCGTGTCCACGCAGTGTCCGGTGCTGTTCGCGGCGAGCAGCGCCACCGTCGCCACCTCGGCGACCAGGGCACCGGCGATCCAACGGCCGTAGCGGGCCATGATCGGATCGTACGTCCGGAACCCTTGCCGGCACAGCGATCCCGGCCCGACACTGTTCCGGAGAACCGACCCCGACCTGGGAGAGAACTCATGCGTCACCTGCTGCGGGCCGGTGGGCTCGCGTTGCTGCTCGTCCTCACCGCCGTGCTCGGTACGGCGACACCGGCGGCCGCCCAGCCCGCCTCCGAAGCCCCCGCTCAACGGATCGCCGGCGGGCTGCGGCCGGTGGTCGACCTGTCCGCGCAGCGGGTGCTGGTCGGGGACCTGGTCGCCGCCTCGAAGTGGGGCACCGACCAACCGATCGACGATCCGGCCCGGGAACAGGCGGTGCTCGCTGCGGTCGCCGAGCTGGCCCGGGAGCGCGGCACCGACCCGGACCGCGTGGTGGCGATCTTCCGCGACCAGATCGAGGCGAGCAAGATCGTTCAGCGAGGCCTGTTCCGGCAGTGGACCCGGCATCCCGAGCAGGCGGCGACCGAGCGGCCCGACCTGGACCAGGTGCGGGCGGAGATCAACCGGCTCAATGTCGGGATCGTCGATGCGGTCGCCGACTCGGAGCGCGCCCGGGGCTCGCTGCTCTGCGGGGTCGGCGTCGTGCTGGCGGAAGTGCGGGTCGACCACGAGCGCGACCTGGACGCCTTGCATCGCCGGGCCCTGGACCGCTCGGTCGACTCGGTCTGCGGCTGAGCCACAACGCGGACCTGGGCATTAATCGGTTCGTCGTCTTCCCCGGGCGACGCCTAGGATGGCCGGAATGTGCGACCCGCGGATCGAGTTCCCCCCGGAGCTCCCGATCAGCGATCGGGTCGACGAGATCGCCGCAGCGGTCCGCGATCACCAGGTCGTGGTGGTCGCCGGCGAGACCGGGTCCGGCAAGACCACCCAGCTCCCGAAGATCTGCCTGAAGCTCGGCCGAACACGGATCGGGCACACCCAGCCGCGGCGGATCGCTGCCCGTACCGTCGCCGAACGGATCGCCGAGGAGTTGCAGGTCGAGCTCGGCGAGCTGGTCGGCTACCAGGTCCGGTTCACCCGGAAGGCGTCCAAGGACACCCGGGTCAAGGTGATGACCGACGGCGTGCTGCTGGCCGAGATCGCCCATGATCGCCAGCTGCGTTCCTACGACACGATCATCATCGACGAGGCGCACGAACGCAGTCTCAACATCGACTTCCTGCTCGGCTACCTGAGGACGCTGCTGCCGAAGCGGCCCGAGCTGAAGGTGATCATCACCTCGGCCACCATCGACACCGAGCGGTTCGCCGCCCACTTCGCCGACGAGCAAGGGAATCCGGCGCCGATCGTCGAGGTGTCCGGCCGCACCTACCCGGTCGAGGTCCGCTACCGGCCGCTGCTCGAGGACCCCGACGTGGACCAGTCGGCCGCGGTCGCGGAGGCGGTCAAGGAGCTCGCCGCGGAGGGCGACGGCGACATCTTGATCTTCTTCTCCGGCGAGCGGGAGATCCGCGACGCGGCCGAGACGATCAACGGGCTCGGCTTGCGGTTCACCGAGGTCCTTCCCTTGTACGCAAGGCTTTCGGCGGCCGAGCAGCACCGGGTGTTCAGCTCCCACACCGGGCGCCGGATCGTGCTCGCCACCAACGTCGCCGAGACCTCGCTGACCGTGCCCGGCATCAGGTACGTGATCGACACCGGCCTGGCCCGGATCTCCCGCTACTCGGCCCGGACCAAGGTGCAGCGGCTGCCGATCGAGCCGATCTCCCGGGCCTCCGCCGACCAGCGGGCCGGTCGCTGCGGCCGGGTGGCGCCGGGCATCTGCATCCGGCTGTACGAGGAGGAGGACTACCTCGGCCGGCCCGAGTTCACCGAGCCGGAGATCCTGCGCACCAACCTGGCCTCGGTGATCTTGCAGCTGACCGCGGCCGACCTCGGCGAGATCAGGTCGTTCCCGTTCGTCGAGGCGCCGGACGCGGCCCAGATCACCGACGGCATCCGGCTGCTGGACGAGCTGGGTGCCCTGCGTGGTCAGGAGAAGGGGAGCCGGGATCGGCCGCGGCTGACCAAGATCGGCCGCCGGCTCGCTGCCGTACCGCTGGATCCGCGGATGGGGCGGATGCTGCTGGCCGGCGAGCGGAACGGCTGCCTGACCGAGATGTTGATCATCGTCGCCGGACTGTCGATCCAGGACCCGCGGGAACGGCCGGCCGACCAGGCCGAGCGGGCGACCGCCCTGCACCGGCGGTTCTGGGCACCCCTGTCGCAGGGATCGGGCGGCGCCTCCGATGATCAGGAGACGGAGCCGGACGGCAGTGATTTCGTCGCCTACCTGCGGCTCTGGGACTACCTCAAGGAACGCCAGAAAGCCTTGTCCGGCAACGCGTTCCGGCGACTCTGCCGGGACGAGTTCCTGCACTTCCTGCGGATCCGGGAGTGGCAGGACCTGCACGGCCAGCTGCGCCAGATCGCCCGCGATCTCGATCTTGGCCGGAACACCGTCCCGGCGTCGCACGCCGCGATCCACACCGCGGTGCTGTCCGGGCTGCTGTCCCACGTCGGGCTCGCCGAACCGGACCAGAAGCCGGCCCGCGGCCAGCCCGACCGGGGCTCCCGCGGTCGCCGGCAGCGCGGACCCCGGGAGTACCTGGGCGCGCGCGGGACCCGGTTCGCGATCAATCCCGGTTCCAGTGTCGCGAAGACCCAGCCGCCGCTGGTGATGGCGGCCGAGATCGTCGAGACGACCCGGCTCTGGGCCCGTACGGTGGCGCCGGTCGAGGCGGAGCAGATCGAAGAGGTCGGCGGCCATCTGCTGAAGCGCAGCTACGCCGAGCCGCACTGGTCGGCGCGGGCCGGTTCGGTGGTCGCCTCCGAGACGGTCAGCCTGTACGGGATCCCGATCATCGCCGGCCGGCAGGTGGGCTACGGCAAGATCAACCCGGTCGAGGCCAGGGAGATCTTCATCCGGTCCGCGCTGGTCGAGGGGGACTGGCGGACCCGGCACACGTTCTTCGCGGCCAACGTCGAGACCCGGGCCGAGGCGGAGGCGCTGGAGGAGCGGACCCGGCGCCGCGACATCGTCGTCGACGACCAGGTGATCTTCGACTTCTACGACGCCCGGATCCCGGCCGAGGTGGTCTCCGGCGCGCACTTCGACCGGTGGTGGAAGGACGCGCAACGAGAGACGCCGGAGCTGCTCACGCTCACGCTGTCGGACCTGGTGCTGGACGACCGCGGCGCGGATCGGGACCAGTTCCCGGACGTCTGGTCGGTCGGCAGTCACGACTACTCGGTCAGCTACCGCTTCGACCCGGGCACCGAGCGGGACGGGGTCAGCGTCGAGGTGCCGCTGGCGCTGCTGAACCAGGTGGATCCGGCGCCGTTCAGCTGGCAGGTGCCCGGTGCCCGGGTGGAGCTGGCCACCGAGTTGATCCGCTCCCTGCCCAAGGCGGTGCGGCGCAACCTCGTCCCGGCCCGCGAGTACGCCGAGCGGGCGCTGGCCTGGCTGGACGCCCACCCCGAGCAGCGGTCCGGATCGCTGACCGACGGGCTGGCCCTGGCGGTGCGGGGACTGACCGGCGAGCTGATCCAGCCGGGGGACTGGCGCAACGGCGCGGTGCCGGGCCATGTCGAGACGACGTTCGTGATCAAGGACGGCGACCGTACGGTGGCCGAGGGGAAGGACCTGACCGAGCTCCGGGACAAGCTGGTCGGCCAGGTCACCAAGACCCTGCGCAGCGCCGCCGCCGACCGGCTCAGCCCGCCCGCCACGACCTGGCAGTTCGGCGAGATCCCGGCCGAGCTGCGGCTCGGCGACGGCGCGGTCGGCTACCCGGCGCTGTCCGACGCCGGTGACGCGGTCGCGGTCACGGTGCTCGACTCGCCGCTGCGGCAACGGCACAGCCACCGGCTCGGGCTGCGCCGGCTGGTGCTAATGAACATCCCCGACCCGACCCGGTGGCTGGTCGGCCGGTTGTCCAACACCGACAAGCTGGCCCTCGGCTCGAGTCCGTACGCCAGCGTGCCGGACCTGCTGGTGGACGCCCGGCTGGCCGCGGTCGGCGAGCTGATCGACCGGGCCGGCGGTTCCGACGGGATCCGGGCCGAGGCGGCGTTCCGGCCGCTCTGCGATCGGGTCCGGGCGGATGCGGCCGAGCGGTCGCTCGAGCTGGTCGTCCTGGCCGCCGAGAGCGTACGGCTCTGGCAGCAGGCCCGGGCCGGCCTGGACCGGGTCCGCCGGGTCAGCCCGGCCGCCGCCGACGACCTGACCGAGCAGTTGCGGAACCTCGTCTTCGCCGGGTTCCTGGCGGCGACGCCGTCCCGGCACCTGGTCCAGGTGCCGCGCTACCTGCGGGCCGCCGCGCTGCGGACCGAGGCCCTGCCGGGCAACGTGGCGCGGGACGACCAGGCGCTGGCGACGGTGCTGGACTGCGAGGACGCGTACGCGGAGCTGTGCGCCGGCCTGCCGCCGGGCCCGTTGCCGGACGAGGTGGCCGAGATCGGCTGGCTGATCGAGGAACTGCGGGTCAGCCTGTTCGCCCAGCGGTTGGGCACAGCGGCGCCGGTGTCCGCCAAGCGGATCATGCGCGCGATTGAGCGAGAGGCGCGCGGGTAGATTGGGCCGCATGATGGATCCACGGGAGCTGTACACCTTGCGGGACGACGTGGTGGCCAAGCTCGCCGGGCACCATCCAGTGTTGATCATTCAACTGGACGGATTCGTCGACGCCGGTCAGGCCGGCCGGCTCTACGGCGCGCACCTGCTGGAACATCTTGATCACGAACTGCTGGCCGAATTCGATCATGATCAGCTGCACGACTACCGGAGCCGGCGGCCGGCGATGGTCTTCGACACGAACACCTGGAAGTCGTACGCGGACGTCCAGTTGCAGCTGCACCGGGTCGTCGACGAGCAGGGCGAGGTCTTCCTGCTGCTGTCCGGCCCGGAACCCGACGTGCAGTGGGAGCGGCTGGCCGCAGCGGTGCTCGGGCTGATCGATCAGCTCGGGGTGCGGCTGACGGTGTCGCTGCACGGGATCCCGATGGCGGTGCCGCACACCCGGCCGGTGACGCTGACCGCGCACGCCACCGACCCGGAGCTGGTCACCGGTTACCGGAGCTGGATCGACCGGGTCGAGGTGCCGGCCAGCTTCACCGGCCTGGTCGAGTTCCGGCTCGGCCAGCAGGATCGGAAGGCGATGGGCTTCGCGGTCCACGTACCGCACTATCTGGCCCAGTCCGCGTTCCCGGAGTCCGCCGTCGCCCTGGCCCGGGCAGTCACCCAGGTCACCGGCCTGGTCGCACCGATGGAGCCGCTGGAGAAGGCGTCAGCATCGACCATGTCCGACATCGCCGAGGAGGTCTCCGGCTCCACCGAGGTGCAGGAGCTGGTCGGCTCACTGGAGCAGCAGTACGACGCGATGACCGCCGAGGGCGTCGAGCAGGTCCCGAGCGCCGACGAGATCGCCGCCGAGTTCGAACGCTTCCTCGCCGAACGCGACAAGAACCCCGAATAACCCTCCGCCGACCCGGCACCAAAGCAGGCGTTTGGCCGGCGTGTCGCTGCGGAGGTGCCCGGTCGATGGGGCCGGGGGTCGGGTGTGGATCGGGCCTTACGGCGTGCGCCGGTTGAGGCCCGGTGGCTTCAGGTGGCCAGGACGGGCTCGGTCGCGCGTTCGTCGTAGCTGGTCCGGGCCGCGATGATCTCGGGCTGATGGGTCTCGGTCCAGTCGACCAGCGCCTGGATCGTCGCGTGCAGGGACCGGCCGAGCGGCGTGAGTTCGTAGTCGACCCGGGGCGGCACCACCGGGTGCACCGTGCGCTTGACCAGACCGTCCCGCTCCAGATGCCGCAGCGTGACCGCCAGCATCCGCTGGCTGACCCCGTCGATCTTGCGCCGCAGTTCGGTGAATCTCAGGCACTGCTGGTCCAGCAGGGCGATCACCAGCAGGGACCACTTGTCGGCGATCCGGTCCAGGATCTGGCGCACCTGGCAGTCCTCGCGGGTGTCCCACTGGAACGGGTCGCCGTCCTCGGTATCACAGGCGGAACCGGGTGACTTCAAAGTGCCTTCTTCCACAACTCCCCATAGTGACGGATGGTTGTGTCAGTTACAAGAAGTAACCGACCAGAAATCACAGGAGTGCCGGTGAGTCTTTCGAGTCCACGACGCGCGGAGGTACGGATGCCGCCCCGCGCCCGGGCCGTCGTCTTCGTCCTGTCCGGGGCGATCTTCCTGGAGGGTATCGATCTGT
The DNA here is from genome assembly GCF_042666975.1 of Microlunatus sp. GCM10028923. Lineage (NCBI taxonomy): Bacteria > Bacillati > Actinomycetota > Actinomycetes > Propionibacteriales > Propionibacteriaceae > Microlunatus > Microlunatus sp. GCM10028923. Next base: position 62,236 of record NZ_JBHTFF010000006.1, read on the forward strand.
CCATGATGGGCGTCGCGCTGCCGTCCATCCGGGCCGACCTCGGGCTGTCCACGCCCGAGCTGCAGTGGGTGATGAGCGCGTTCGTGCTCGGCTACGCGGGCTTCGTGCTGCTCGGCGGGCGGGCCGCCGACCTGCTCGGCCGGCGCCGGATGTTCCTGCTCTGGCTGACCGTGTTCCTGGTCGCGTCCGGGCTCGGCGGAATGGCCGGCGAGGGCTGGATGTTGATCGCGGCCCGCTTCGTCACCGGTGTCGCCGCCGCCTTCATGACACCGGCCGGGCTGTCGATCATCACGACGATGTTCGAGGAGGGGGAGCGGCGCAACAAGGCGCTGCTCGTCTACGCCGGCATGGCTGCGGCCGGCTTCTCACTGGGCATGATGGTCGGCGGTGCGCTGGCCGCCATGCACTGGCGCTGGGTCTTCTTCGCTCCGGTGATCGCGGCCCTGCTGTTGTTGATCACCGCGGTACGGGTGCTGCCCGCCGGGCCGACCGAGGAACGCCGGCCGCGGCTCCGAGATCTCGACCTGGCCGGCGCGGTCACCCTGACCGGGGCGATGTTGATCTTGGTGCTGGCGCTGGTCCGGGTGCACGAGGTGCCGGTCGCCGAGTCCTTGATCACCTTCGGTGCGGCGGCCCTGCTCGGGATCGTCTTCGTGATCATCGAGCGTAGGGTCGCCGCCCCGCTGATCCGGTTCGGCATCCTGCGCTCGGCGTCGGTGGTCCGGGCCAACCTGGCCGCGGTGCTGGTGCTCGGCGGGTTCAACGCGTACCAGTTCATCCTGGTGCTCTACCTGCAGGAACTGCGTGACTGGACGCCGCTGCAGACCGGCCTCGCCCTGGTCGTGCTGGGCTTCGACGCCGTCCTGGCGCCGACCCTGACGCCGCGGCTGGTGGCCCGGTTCGGCAACGTCCGGGTGATCGCGACCGGCCTCGCCCTGGCTGCGCTCGGGTACGCCCTGTTCCTGCCGCTCGACCTGGACCGGAGCTACCTGACCATGCTCCCGGCGATGGTGATCATCGCCGTCTCGTTCGCCCTGGTGTACGGCCCGACGACGATCCTGGCCACCGACGGCGTCGCCGAGTCCGAGCAGGGCCTGGCCGGCGGCCTGGTCAACACCTCGTTCCAGTTCGGTGCCGCCCTCGGCATCGCCGCCGCGTCGGTGATCATCACCGCCGTCGCCGGCGGCACCCATGACCCGCAGCAGCAACTGGCCGGCTACCGGTCCGCCCTGCTGGTCCCGCCGGTCGCCGCCGCTCTCGGAGTCCTGATCGTCGGCTCCGCCCTGCTCCGCCGCCGCGCTCAGCCGCCGCTGACCGTACCGGCGACCCAGGAGAGCGCAGCCTCGACCGCCCCGCGCGAGCCCGCATCATGATCAAGAGAGTCGAACCCGTGCCGCCCGGCTGACACGTCGATCACCTCGACCCGGCGGCCGGCGGCATCGGCGGCGGCCAGGAATTCGGCGACGGTCGCCGCCACCGCCGGCTGCTCCCGGCCCACCCGAGTGATCAACACGGGCGGCCCGGTCGCCCGGGTGATCGCCCGGCCCGGCTGGAACCGGACCGGCAGCGGACGACCGGGCCGGGGCCCGAGCACCGGATAGGTCAGGGCGACCGCGCGGAGCCAGGCCGGTGGGTCGGCGAGCCAGTCGGCGGCGAGCGGCCCGCCGCCCGAGAAGAACCAGAGCGCGAGCCGCGTCGAGTCGACTCCGTCGAGGCCCCGGACCTGATCGACCGCCGCGGCCAGGTCGGCTGCGGCCGACGGGTAGGAGTCGCGATCGTGCAGCCGATGATCAAGAGTGATGCCGATCAGACCGCGGTGGGCGAGCCCGGCACCGTACCCCTGATAGACCGGCCAGTCCCGCGGGGCCGGTCGAAGATCGGCGGGCAGCGGCCCGCCGTGGACGAGCACGACCGCCGGCCGGGGCGTGGTGAACGGACCGGGCCGGTAGACGTCGATCCGCCCCAGCCGCTCGGGCGATACCGGTGCGACGTCGAGCACGAACGGTCGGAGGTGATCGGGTTCGGCCATGCGACACAGGCTTGCAGGTCACGCCCGGGATTCGGTCTGCACGCCGGGGCAGCCGACACCGCTCTTCCACCACATGGCCGACCGGGCAGGTCCGCAGCGACACGCCGCAGAATCGGCTGCTTTTGTGCCGGGTCGGCGGGGTGGGGGGATTGGTTAGGGTCAGGGTGTGCCGAAGTCGATCGATGAACTGGTGGACCTGCTGGAGCTCGAGGAGATCGAGGTCGGGCTGTTCCGGGCCCGGCAGCCGGACACCCGGATGCAGCGCGCGTTCGGGGGACAGGTGCTGGCGCAGGCGTTGTGTGCGGCGGTACGGACGGTGGGCGCGGACCGGTCGCTGCACTCGATGCACGGCTACTTCCTGATCCCGGGCCGGACCGACATCCCGATCGTCTACGACGTGGAGCAGGTCCGGGACGGTCGCTCCTTCTCGTCCCGGCGGGTGGTGGCCCGGCAGGGTGGGAAGACGATCTTCTACCTCTCGGCGTCGTACCAGATCGCCGAGGAAGGCTTCGAGCACCAGGATCCGCTGCCCGAGGACGTGCCGGCGCCGGACGACTGCCCGCGCTACGTCGACCTGCTGGCCGAGGCGACCGGGCGGGAACCGGCGGTCTGGCAGCGCGAGTACGGTGCGCTGGACGTGCGGTTCGCCGGCGACTCCCGGCCGGGCGGCACTCTGTCCGATCCGCGGCACCCGGCCCGGGCCCGGGTCTGGGTCCGCGCCGACGGCCGGCTGCCGGACGACCGGTGGATCCACCAGGCCGCGCTCGCGTACGCCAGCGACCTGACCCTGCTGGCCGCCGCGACCGTGCCGCACGGCGTCTTCATCGGCGACCCGCGGCTGCAGGCGGCGTCGCTCGATCATGCGATGTGGTTCCTGCGCGAGTTCCGCGCCGACACCTGGCTGCTCTACGACCAGGTCTCGCCGTCGGCGTCGAACGCCCGCGGGCTCTCCACCGGCCGCCTGTTCCAGGAGGGCACGCTGGTCGCCGACGTCGCGCAGGAAGGCCTGATCCGGCCCACCCGCTGAATAAAGCGAACGGCCCCCGAGTGGGCGTCGGGGGCCGTTCGTTTCTCTTTGTGGGTAGGGAAGAGAACCTTGGGGGTCAGGCGGCGAGGACTGACTTGCCGCGCAGTTTGGCGATGGCGTGCCGTTCGATCTGGCGAACCCGCTCGGCGGTGATGCCCCAGACGGCACCGATGTCGGCGAGCTTGGCCTGGCGGCCGTCCAACAGACCGTACCGGCGGCGCACCACGTCGGCGGAGCGGTCGTCGAGCTGATCCAGCAGAGCCTCCAGCCGGGCATGCTCCTCGGCGTCGAGATAGACCTCGTCCGGGCCGGGCATCGGCTCGCGGGCGATCAGGTCACCGAGGGCGGTGTCGCCACCCTCCTCGACCGGCGCGTCCAGGCTCACGTGCTCCCGGCCGTACCGCATCAGGTCGATCACCCGGTCCGAGTCGATCCCCATCTCGTCGGCGATCTCGGTGATCTCGGGATCGCGGCCGAGTCGCCGCTCCAGAGTGCGGCGCACCGCGCCGACCTGGTTGACCTGCTCGGCGACGTGCACCGGCAGCCGGACGATCCGGCCCTGCTGGGCGATGCCGCGGCTGATCGACTGCCGCACCCACCAGGTGCCGTAGGTGGAGAACTTGAAGCCCTTCGTGTAGTCGAACTTCTCGACCGCACGGATCAGGCCCGTGTTGCCTTCCTGGACCAGATCAAGCAACGGCATCTGGGACCGTCCGTACTTGCGCGCCACCGATACCACCAACCGGAGGTTGGCGGTGATGAAGCGCTGCAGGGCCCGGCGGCCCTCGTCGGCCAGGAACTCGAGTTCCTCGGTCGAGGCCGACACGGCTTTCTTGCCGCGTTCGTCGTCCAATGTGCCGGTGAGGATGCGTTCGGCGTAGAGGCCGACCTCGATGGCCTTCGCCAACTCCACCTCCTCCGCGGCGGTCAGCAGCGGAGTCTTGGCGATTCCGTCGAGATACAGTCCAACCGCGTCTTTGCCGTCGATACCTTCGGAGACGCGGGTTCGCGTTGCTTGAGCTACCACAGTTGGCCCCTTTCCGTGTCCGGGCCGGCGTTGTCTCTGCCGTACACAGGAGTCAACGCCACCGGACGCCGAAAGGATTCCTTCGTAGCCCTGAAGAATCCCTGAGACCTACCTCGGTGGAACCCCGATAGGCCGCAAGTCTTACTTTACTGAGATCTGCGTCACTTGGTCGAGGTCACCTGGTCGATGATCCAGGCGTATTCGAAGGCCTGTTCACGCCACGCCTTGTAGCGTCCGCTGACCCCGCCGTGGCCGGCGGTCATCTCGGTCTTGAGCAGAATCGGCCGGTCCTCGCCGTTCCGGGCGACCCGGCGCAGCGCGGCGACCCACTTGGCCGGCTCGACGTAGAAGACCCGGGTGTCGTTGAGGCTCGTGGTGGCCAGGATCGCCGGGTAGCCGACCTCGCGCAGATTCTCGTACGGGCTGTAGGCCTTCATGTACGCGTACACCTCGGGATCGTGCAGCGGGTCGCCCCACTCCTCCCACTCGGTGACGGTGAGCGGCAGCTCGGGGTCGAGGATCGTGGTCAGCGCGTCGACGAACGGCACCGCCGCGTGGATCGCCCGGAACGTCTCCGGGGCCAGGTTGGCCACCGCGCCCATCAGCAGTCCGCCGGCGCTGCCGCCGCGGGCCGCCAGCCGGTCGGCGCTGGTGTAGCCGCGCGCGATCAGGTGCTCGGCGCAGGCGACGAAGTCGCTGAAGGTGTTCTTCTTGGTCAGCTCCTTGCCGTTCTCGTACCAGGCCCGGCCGAGTTCGCCGCCGCCGCGGATGTGGGCGATGGCGTACACGAAGCCGCGCTCCAGCAGGGACAACTGGGAGATCCGGAAGGTCGGGTCGATCGAGATCTCGTACGAGCCGTAGCCGTAGATCAGGCCCGGCGCGCTGCCGTCCAGCTCGAGGCCGGCCTTGTGCACGATCGAGATCGGGATCTTGGTGCCGTCGGCGGCCGTCGCCCACTCGCGGACCTGGACGAAGTCCTCGGACCGGTACGGCCCGTGCTCGGGGTGGTCCAGCACCTCGGTCCGCTTGCGTACGGTCCGGGTGCCGGTCGGCACGTCGAGGTCGACCACCGAGTCGGGCGTGACCAGCGAGGTGAAGGCGTACCGGACGGTGCTGCTGTCGTAGTCCCGGCCGGCCACGTGGTCCACCGTGTAGAGCGGCTCGTCGAACGCGAGGTCGGTGCCGGCGCCCGGCGTGCCGTCGGCTCCGCGGGGGAGCAGCCGAAGTCCGGTCAGCCCGTCCCGGCGCAGCCCGAGCACGACATGGCCCGCGTAGGCCGTGACGTCGGTGAGCCGGACCCCGGCCTGGTGCGGCAGCACGGTCCGCCACTGGTCGGGCGAGGTCGCGTCCAGCGGGGCCTCGGCCAGCGCGAAGTCGGGGCCGCCCTCCCGGTCCGGGTCGTTGTGCAGGATCAGCAGCCGGTCGCCGGCGACCTCGACGTTGTACTCGATGCCCTGCCGGCGCGGTGCGATCGACCGCGGCTCCGCGGTCGGGTCGTCGGTGCCCAGGATCAGGTACTCGGTGGTGAGCTTGCTGCCGACGCCGATCAGGATCCAGCGCTCGTCGCGGCTGGGCTCCAGCCCGACCCAGTACTTCTCGTCCGGCTCGCTGAACACGTCCACGTCCTCGGCGACGTCGGTGCCGAGGTGGTGCCGGCGGACCAGGTGCGGCCGCCAAGCGGCGTCGGCCCGCGTGTAGAAGAGGTGCCCGGCGCCGGCCCAGGCGATCCCGTACACCGTGTCCGGGATCTCGTCGGGCAGCAGCTCACCGGTGTCCAGGTTCTTGATCTTGATCGTGTAGCGCTCGTCGCCGCTGAGATCGGTGGAGTACGCCAGCAGGGTGCCGTCCGGTGACACGCCGAGGGCGCCGACCGAGAAGAACTCGGCGTCGCCGGCCTCCGCGTTGCAGTCCAGCAGCACCTGCTCGCCGTCGATCGGGCGCTCCGGGTCGGGCGGCGTGGTCGGATCGGCCGCGACCACCCGGCAGTGGATCGGGTAGTCCTGGCCCTCGACGGTCCGGGTGTAGTACCAGTAGCCGCGCTCGCCGTGCCGGCGGTGGGTCGGCACGCTGAGGTCGGTCTCCTTGGTCCGCGACTTGATGTCGGTGAAGATCGCCTCGCGCAGCTCGGCCAGGTGCCCGGTGCGCGCCTCGGTGTAGGCGTTCTCCGCCTCGAGGTAGCCGATCACCTCGGAATTCTCCTTGTCCCGCAGCCATTCGTACGGATCGGCGAAGTCGTCGCCGTGGTGGCTCCGGACGATCGGACGGAAGGCGGCCGTCGGGGCGGTCGCGGAAGCGCGGTCGAGCTGGTCGGTCATAGCTGCCGACCTTAACCCCTGCCTCCGACGGGGCTCAGCCGATCTTGCGTACGGTCAGGATCTGTTCGGTCCGGCCGACCGGGCCGTCGAGGTCGTACACGATCGCGGAGGTGAGGCCGATCCCGGTCGGCCCGATCTCGGACCGGGCGTCGAAGCCGACCCAGGCGTCCGGGCCGGACAGCCGCGGGCTCCGGGTCAGGTGGATCGTCAGGTCCGTGTTCGGGAACATCCACTGCCGCGGCGGCAGCCGGGCGGCGATCCCGTTCGCGGTGTCCAGCAGGCCGACGAACCGGACCAGGTCGGACGCCTCGACCCCGTCGAGCAGCGCGGTCCGGGAGTGCAGCCAGGCCCGGGCACGGCCCGGCTCCGAGCCGGGCACGATCCGGAACTCCAGGCTGTCGATGTAGCCGCCGCCCCAGGTGTCGGTGATCGGCCAGGCCGGCAGCCCGTCCGGTGCCGGCAGCGGATCGGGCCCGCCGCCGGCCACCGCCGAGGTGTCGGTGCCGGCCAACCGCCAGCCGGTCGCCCGGACCGCCGGCCGCTCGTCGATGATCATCGTCGCCTCGACCAGTTCGATGGTGCGGCCCGGTCGGATCACCGAGACCTCGACCCGGAACGGTTCGGCGCTGATCACCCCGAGGATCTCGTACGTCAGCCGGCACAGCTGCAGGTCCGGCCGCGGCTGGTGCGTCTCGATCACGTGCGCCAGCAGGCCGGCCACCGGCGCCATGTGCTGTTCGGTGTCCCGCCAGGCGCCCTGCACGTGCACGGTGGGCCGGTATCGGTGATCACCGAGGTCGACGTAGTAGGAGTTCGGATCCACGGGCCGACAGTAGTGGGACCGCCCGATCGTGCTGACATTGCGGCGCCGATGGGTGACGATTGATCGCATGGGCGACGAGGTCGAACGGCGGGAGTTCACCCGGGCGGACCGGACTCGCTACCGCGCCAAGGTGCGGACCGGACTGGACGTGCTCGCCCTGATGCTGACCGAGTCCCGGTTCGAGGCGGACCAGCCGATGGCCGGCCTGGAGATCGAGCTCAACCTGGTCGACCAGGACCAGGAACCGGCGATGCGGAACGCCGAGGCGCTGGCGGCGATCGCCGACCCGCAGTTCCAGACCGAGCTGGGCCGGTTCAACATCGAGATCAACGTGCCGCCGCGGCAGCTGGCCGGGCGCGGGCTGTCGTCCTTCGAGGACTCGGTCCGGGCTGCCCTCAACCACGCCCAGAAGAGGGCGTCCGAGGCCGGCGTCGGGCTGGCCATGGTCGGCATCCTGCCCACCCTCGCCCCGGAACACGCGACCCGGGACAACCTGAGCGAGAACCCGCGCTACTCGCTACTGGAGGAGGAGATTTTCGCCGCCCGCGGCGAGGACATGGAGATCGACATCGACGGCACCGAACGGCTCCGGATGGTGTCCGACACGATCATGCCGGAGGCGGCCTGCACCTCGACCCAGGTGCACCTGCAGGTCAGCCCGGACGACTTCGCCGGCTACTGGAACGCGGCCCAGGCCATCGCTGGCGTGCAGATCGCGGTGGGGGCCAACTCGCCGTACCTCTTCGGGCACCGACTGATGGCGGAGTCCCGGATCCCGCTGTTCGAGCAGAGCACCGACACCCGCAGCGACGAGCTGAAGGCCCAGGGGGTACGGCCTCGAGTGTGGTTCGGCGAGCGCTGGATCACCTCGATCTTCGACCTGTTCGAGGAGAACACCCGCTACTTCCCGGCGCTGCTGCCGATCTGCACCGACGAGGACCCGGTGGCCGTGCTGGACGGCGGGGGAGTGCCGAAGCTGGAGGAGCTGCGGCTGCACAACGGCACCGTGTACCGCTGGAACCGCCCGGTGTACGACATCGCCGGCGGGGTGCCGCACCTGCGGGTGGAGAACCGCGTGCTGCCGGCCGGCCCGACCGTGGTCGACACGATGGCGAACGCCGCCTTCTTCGCCGGGCTGGTCCGGGCGCTGGCCGACGCCGACCGGCCGCTCTGGTCGGCGATGTCGTTCCAGGCGGCCCGGGAGAACTTCGTCGCCGGCTACCGGCACGGGATCGACGCGGAGGTCTACTGGCCCGGCGTCGGGCGGGTCAGCGTGGTCGAACTGGTGCTGCGGAAACTGCTGCCGCTGGCCGAGCAGGGGCTGCGGCTGTGGCGGGTGAACGGCGAGGAGACCGACCGCCTGCTCCAGGTGATCGAGCGGCGCTGCGTCCGTGCGGCCAACGGCGCGACGTGGCAGACTGCGGAGGTGTCCGGGCTGGAGGCGGCCGGTCGTGACCGGGGAGCGGCCCTGCGCGCCATGCTCGCCCGCTACCTGGAACTGATGCACAGCAACGAACCGGTCCACACCTGGGAGGCCCCGAGCGGATGAGCGACACCGATGCGCAGGCAACAACGACGCCGACGATCGTGGTCGGCTATTCGGCCAAGCCTGAGGGGAGCGCGGCGCTGCGGACCGCCATCGTCGAGGCCGGGCGGCGCGACGCCCGGCTGATCGTCGTGCACACGTCGAGCGCCGACGAAGTCGTCGCGCTCACGGAGGAGCTCGACCAGTCCGGGGTGCCGTACGAGGTGCGCAAGGCTCCGGACGAGCTGGATCCGGCCGACGAGGTGATCAACGCTGCGGAGGAGTCGCACGCGGTGTTCATCGTGATCGGGCTGCGCCGTCGTTCGCCGGTCGGCAAGCTGCTGCTCGGCAGCAACGCGCAGCGGGTCCTGCTGGACGCCTCCTGCCCGGTGCTCGCGGTCAAGGCCGAGCCCGTGGCCGGGAGTTGATCGCAGGAAGTTGATCTTGGTGCGGCGGGGTTGCCGTCGGAGCCCGTACCGCCGTGCCGATTCAGCCATTTTGGGTGGGCGTGTAAGAATACGTTCAGGAACGGCTCTTGACTTCCGACGGGCCGCGCCTGCCCTAGATCCGATCCGGTACGCCCGAGAGGTCCTTAGTGTCATCCTCTTCAACTCCCAACGCTGCGCGCGAGGGAATCACGTCCGAATCCACCGTCGAAGCCATCGAGCCTTCGGTTCCGCACCAGTCGAACGGCAGCGTTGCCGCTGCCGGCGCGACGCGGGCCAGCCAGGTGTCCGCCGCGGTGGCCAAGGACGAGGCGCCGGCCGCCAAGCGGCCCGGCCGTCCACCGGCCAAGAAGGCGGCAGCCAAGAAGGCGAAGCTGAAGGCCGTCACCGACGAGCCGGACGAGGCGGAGGGCGCGAGTCCGGGAGCCAGGAAGACGGCCAAGAAGGCCGCCACGAAGGGCGCCGCGGCGAAGAAGGCCACCGCCAAGAAGTCGTCCAAGTCCGACGACGACGATGACGACGCCGAGCTCACCGACGAGGAGATCGAGGCCGATCTGCTGGTCGAGGTCGACGGCGACGATGTCGTGCTCACCGTGGGCAAGAAGCTCACCACCGACGACAAGCGGCGCGCCCTGGACCAGGTCGACGAGTCGACCTTCGAGCCGGGCAAGGAGGCCACCCTTGAGAAGGAACTGACCGAGGACCAGGGCTTCAGCCTGTCGGACGCCGACGACGCCGACGAGCCGGAGCAGCAGGTCGTCACGGCCGGCGCCACCGCCGACCCGGTCAAGGACTACCTGAAGCAGATCGGCAAGGTCGCGCTGCTGAACGCCGAGCAGGAGGTCGAGCTCGCGAAGCGGATCGAGGCCGGCCTGTTCGCGGACGAGAAGATCAACGACACGGCCGCCAAGGTCAAGCCGGCCCAGCGGGACGACATGGAGTGGATCGCCGAGGACGGGCGCCGCGCCAAGAACCACCTGCTCGAGGCCAACCTGCGGCTGGTCGTCTCGCTGGCCAAGCGCTACACCGGCCGCGGGATGCTGTTCCTGGACCTGATCCAGGAGGGCAACCTGGGCCTGATCCGTGCGGTCGAGAAGTTCGACTACACCAAGGGCTACAAGTTCTCCACCTACGCCACCTGGTGGATCCGGCAGGCGATCACCAGGGCCATGGCCGACCAGGCCCGGACCATCCGGATCCCGGTCCACATGGTCGAGGTGATCAACAAGCTCGCCCGCGTCCAGCGGCAGATGCTGCAGGACCTGGGCCGCGAGCCCACCCCGGAGGAGCTGGCCGCCGAGCTGGACATGACGCCCGAGAAGGTCGTCGAGGTCCAGAAGTACGGTCGCGAGCCGATCTCCCTGCACACCCCGCTGGGTGAGGACGGCGACTCCGAGTTCGGCGACCTGATCGAGGACTCCGAGGCGGTCGTCCCGGCCGACGCGGTCAGCTTCACCCTGCTGCAGGAGCAGCTGCACGACGTGCTGGACACGCTCAGCGAGCGCGAGGCCGGCGTGGTGTCGATGCGGTTCGGCCTGACCGATGGCCAGCCGAAGACGCTGGACGAGATCGGCAAGGTCTACGGCGTGACCCGGGAACGGATCCGCCAGATCGAGTCGAAGACGATGAGCAAGCTGCGCCACCCGTCGCGGTCCCAGGTGCTGCGCGACTACCTCGACTGATCCCGGTACGCGGAACGGCCCCCGATCGAAGATCGGGGGCCGTTCTGCTTGGTCGTTGACTCGGGTCGTCGATGAGGTCTCTCGTGCGGTTAGGTCAGGCGCTCGGACTCGTCATGGATCTCCAGTGCGACCTGTTTCAGCTTGTCGGCGTGCTGCTTTCCGTGGTGGGCGCAGAACAGGAGTTCGGAGCCGGTCGCCAAGGTCACACGTACATAGGCCTGGGCACCACAGCGGTCGCAGCGATCTGCCGCGTTGAGTGCTGGGTCTTCGATCACGGATGTGCTCACGATAGGCCTCTCTTTCTCAACAGTCCGGTCCTCCCCCGGGTGTGAGTCATCCCGAGTCGGCGACCAGTACAGGGCGTCGATATCTAGTGAACATCCTTCCGGGGGTGGAATGTTCCCCATTTCGGCTCATGATCGTGAAAGTCCAGTAACGATCACCTCAGGATCCGCCCAGCGAACGTCAGGAAAGGCTCTCCGGAGGCCTGATCGGGGGACACCGCGAGCGCCTCCCGGGAACCGCCGGTCGGCGCCGGTAAGCTCACAGAGTGCCAAGTCCCGCAAAGTCCACAATCGGCAAGCCTGCAACGGAAAGCCGTGATTACGAGGCCCGGCATCTGCTCGTCCTGGAGGGACTGGAGGCGGTCCGGAAACGGCCCGCGATGTACATCGGTTCGACCGACACCCGCGGGCTCATGCACTGCGTCTGGGAGATCATCGACAACGCCGTCGACGAGGCCCTGGCCGGATCCGGAAACGAGATCTTGATCACGTTGGGTGCCGACGGCAGTGTGTCCGTCCAGGACCACGGCGCCGGCATCCCGGTCGACACCGAGCCGCGGACCGGCCTGACCGGTGTCGAGGTGGTCTTCACCAAGCTGCACGCCGGCGGCAAGTTCGGGGCCGGGTCGTACAACGCGACCGGCGGCCTGCACGGCGTCGGCGCCTCGGTCGTGAACGCCCTGTCCAGCCGGCTCGACGTCGAGGTGGACCGGAAGTCGACGGTCTGGGGGATGTCGTTCCGGCGCGGGGTGCCGGGCAGCTTCGACGGGCCCGGCCCGGACGCGAAGTTCACCCCGGGCGGCGGCCTGAAGAAGCTCGGCAAGGCCAAGCGTGGCGCCACCGGCACCCGGATCACGTACTGGCCGGACCGGTCGATCTTCCTCAAGGACGCCGAGCTGTCGCTCGAGGAACTGCATGCGCGGGCCCGGCAGACCAGCTTCCTGGTGCCCGGGCTGGCCCTGCTCGTCACCGACGACCGCGGGCCGGAGAGCTCGGTGGAGAAGTTCCAGCACGACGGCGGGATCACCGAGTTCTGCGAGTTCCTGGCACCCGACCGCGGGATCACCGACGTGGTGCGGCTGCAGGGGCAGAGCCGGTTCACCGAGACCGTGCCGATGCTCGACGACAGCGGCGCGATGACGCCGACCGACGTGGAGCGGGACCTCGACGTCGACATCGCGATCCGGTGGGGCGAGGGCTACCAGACGATGGTGCAGTCGTACGTCAACATCATCCGTACCCCCAAGGGCGGCACCCACGTCACCGGCTTCGAGCGGGCGCTGACCAAGACGTTCACCGAGGTGATGCGCGGCACCCGGCTGCTGAAGAACGGCGACGAGGTGATCAAGGACGATGTGATGGAGGGGATGACCTCGGTCGTCACGGTCCGGCTGGCCGAGCCGCAGTTCGAGGGCCAGACCAAGGAGGTGCTGGGCACGCCGCCGGTCGCCGCTCTGGTCCAGAAGACCGTGGCCGCCGAGCTGAAGAGCTTCCTCACCTCGACCAAGCGGGAGACGAAGGCCCAGTCCCGCGCGGTGATGGAGAAGGTCGTCTCGGCGTCCCGGTCCCGGGTCGCCGCCCGGCAGCACCGGGAGGCACAGCGGCGGAAGAACGCGCTCGAGTCGTCCACGCTGCCGCCGAAGCTGAAGGACTGCCGCAGTAACGACGTCGACTCGACCGAGCTGTTCATCGTCGAGGGTGATTCCGCGCTGGGCACGGCACAGCGGGCCCGCAACGGCGACACCCAGGCGCTGCTGCCGATCCGGGGCAAGATCCTGAACGTGCAGAAGGCCTCGGTCGGCGACATGCTGAAGAACGCCGAGTGTGCCTCGATCATCCAGGTGGTCGGTGCCGGCTCCGGCCGCAACTTCGACCCGGACGCGGCGCGCTACGGGAAGATCATCTTCATGGCCGACGCGGATGCCGACGGGGCCCACATCCGCTGCCTGCTGGCCACGCTGTTCTTCCGCTACATGCGTCCGCTGATCGATGCCGGCCGGATCTACACGGCGGTGCCGCCGCTGCACCGGTTCGAGCTGTCCAACCCGAAGAAGGGCCAGCCGAAGTACATCTACACGTACTCCGACGCCGAGTATCAGCGGAAGGCCGCCGAGCTGACCAAGAAGGGCATCCGGTTCGGCGAGCCGCAGCGCTACAAGGGCCTGGGGGAGATGGACGCCAACCAGCTCTCCGAGACCACGATGAACCCGCGGCACCGGACGCTGCGCCGGATCACCGTCGACGACGCGATCCTGGCCGAGACGACGTTCGAGATGTTGATGGGCAACGACGTGGCGCCGCGCAAGGAGTTCATCATCGACGGCGCGTACGCCCTGGACGCCGCGACCATCGACGCCTGACAGTTCGACGCCTGACAGTTCGGCGGCGGCCGAAGCTTTCCCGTTGCACACTGAGCGGGTGATCATCGCAGCGAGCCGGGTCCTCGAGGACGACGCGTACCGGGTGCCGAGCGGACCGTCCGGGAGTTCCGGGCTGGCCTGGTTGCGGCACCATGTGCCGCGGTTCACGGACGGGCCGGACCAGGTCCGGCTGCGCGGCCGGGTCGAGGCGGTGCTGGCGGAGCTCGCCGAGGCGCCGTTCGACACCGACCCGACGACGACGCTGCTGCGGGCGCTCGGGCTGCCGGCCGGGCTGCGAGCCGACGTGGCCGCGGCGGCGGGTGCCTATCAGCCCCACCTGCAGCAGTCGGCGGAGGCGGATGCCGCGGCCGACCGGCTGGTCGAAGCCTGTGGCGGCCGGACCGAGGATGCGGCGGCCCGGGTCTGCGTCCTGGTCCAGGCCCACGCCGGTGTGGCGGCGCTGACGGCCGCGACGGACGGGCCGCCGATCCCGTACACGCGCAGGATCGGGCCGGCCGGCGAAGTCGCCGTCGACCTGGCCGACGCGCCGTTCGGTGCCGGTCCCCATCGCTGTCCGGGTGAGGACCTCGGCCGGCGACTGGCCGCGGAGGCGGTCCGGTGACCGGGTTCGGCGACCTGCATCGCCCGGGCGATCCGCTGGTGCTGCCGAACGTCTGGGACGTCGGCACGGCCAAGCTGCTGGTACGGGACGGGTTCCCGGCCATCGCGACGACGAGCCTCGGCATCGCGGCCGGGCACGGCCTGCCGGACGGGGCCCAGCTGACCCGGCGGTACTCGGTCGACCTGGTCCGGGAGCTGCGGGCCGCGGCCCTGCCGGCGTTCCTGACCTGCGATCTGGAGGCCGGGTTCAGCGATGATCCGGCCGAGGTCGCGAGCCTGGTGGCCGACCTCGGGGTCGACGGGGTGAATCTCGAGGACTCCGCCGAGGAGGCGCTCGTCGATCCGCAGCTCCATGCGGAACGGATCGCCGCCGTGAAACGGGCCGCGCCGGAGGTGTTCGTCAACGCCCGGACCGACGTGTTCTGGCTCGGCGCCGGTGACCTGGACGAGGCCGTCGCACGGGCCCGGGTGTACGTCGATGCCGGTGCGGACGGGATCTTCCTGCCGGGCGTCGACGACCTGTCCGTGGTGGAGGCGTTCGTCCGGGCGGTCGCGGCGCCGGTGAACGTGCTGGCCTCGGCCCGGGTCACGGTGCGCGAGTTCGCCGCGGTCGGGGTGGCCCGGATCAGCACCGGGTCGCTGCTCTACCGGGTGGCGCAGACCGCGATCAGGGAGGCGGCGGACGCGGTCCGGCGGTCGGCGGCGGTGCCGCCGGCGATGACGTACCGGCAGGTCCAGGAACTCAACGGAGCCTGAATCAGAGCAGTTGCTTGAGGGCGCCGGTGTCCACGTCGTAGAGGAAGCCGCCGATCTCGGCGCGGCCGGTGATCAGCGGGTGGTCGCGGAGCAGGGCGACGTCGGCGGCCAGCCGGCCCTCCTGGTCGGGCGTCGCGCCGATCTTCAAGCTGCTGAGGTCGGCGCCGGTGGAGGCGCGGACGCTGGCGGCGATGTCCGCATCCGTACCGGACGCCATCGCGCAGCGGGTGTGCGGGACGAGCAGGATGCGGCGGACCTGGAGCAGGTGGACGCCGACGATCGCGCCGATCAGGGCGTCGTCGGTGAGGTGGGCGCCCGGCGTACGCAGGATCTTCGCGTCGCCGATCCGCAACCCGACCATCTCCAGCGGCAGGATCCGCGAGTCCATGCAGGTCAGCATCAGGACGCCGGCGCGGGCGATGCCGTCGAAGCCGCCGTCGGTGAACTGGCGCTGGAACTCGACGTTCCCGGCGAGCAGATCCTCGAACCGGTCGTCACCGGCGGGTGCAGAGTCGTCCACGACAGAAACTGTACGGCCCCGTCCGCGGCCGCGATCACACCGGATCGCGGTACGGGATCAGGCCGCCCGGGCCGGCCGGTTCGTCGAGCGGACGACGAGGGCCACCACGATGATCGCCACCCCCAGCAAGATCAGCAGCGCGCCGCCGACCGACGTCATCAGCAACAGGCTGGAGCCCGGCCAGATCAGGACGACGATCGCGGCCAGGATGCTGATCACCCCGAACCCGATCTGGGCCACCCGGTGCAGTCCGGTCCAGTTGTCGACGACGCCGGACACGATCGAGGTGACGCCGTCGGCGAGCCAGCCGGCCGCGATCAGGATCGCAATCACGAGCAGCGAGGCGCCGGGCCGGACGAAGCAGATGATGCCGGCGATGACGGTCAGCCCGCCGAGCACGCCGATCAGCACGCGCCACCAGTTGGGTGCGGCCTTCGTGGTCACGGCGACCATGATCCGGAAGGCGCCGACGAACAGCAGTTGCAGGCCGAACAGGAGGGCGATGATCAGCAGCGTCTGTCCGGGCCAGACCATCACCAGGATGCCGAGCACCGCCGTCAGGACGCCGAGCACGATGGCCAGTCCGCCGAACCGCGGTGGCGAACTGGAGACCTGGTTCTCGGATGCCTCAGTGCTCACATCGCACCTCCTGGTGCCTCGATGATGTTCCCGCAGCAGCGACTGAACGCTCAAGCATCATTGAATCCCCGGGACTCGCCCGTGGCAAGGAAAAACGCCGGATCGATGGGTACGGGTCAGGCGGGGGCGATCGAGAACAGCGGCTGCCCGGCGGCAACCCCGGAACCGTCCCGGCGGCCGTCGGCGGCGGGCAGGTCGATCGGCGCGCCGCTGGCCGCCGCCGCGACCGCGGGAGCGGGACCGGCCCACGCCACCAGCAGGGTGTCCTCGCCCTTCAGGAAGCGGTGGCACCGGACGCCGCCGGTGGCCCGGCCCTTGCCCGGATATTCGGAGAACGGGGTGACCTTGATCGTTCCCGCGTCCGTGCCGGGCAGTGCACCGGAACTGCCGGCCACGGTCACGACGACCGCTTCGCCGTCCGGCACCGCGCCGAAGAACACCGCGCTGGCGCCCAGGGCGAGCTTGATGCCGGCGATGCCGCCGCCCGACCTGCCCTGCGGCCGTACCCCGGAGGCGGGGAAGTGCAGCAGTTGGGCGTCGGAGGAGACGAACGCCAGCTCGGTCTCGGCGGTGGTCAGCTCCAGGGCGCCGATCACCCGGTCGCCCGGTTCCAGCCGGATCACGTCCCACGAGTCCTTGGCCAGCACCTCGGGGTTGACCCGCTTCACGACACCGCGCGCGGTGCCGAGCGCCAGGCCGAGGGAGTCCTCGGCGAGCGTCGTCAGCGCCAGTACGGTCTCGCCGTCCTCCAGCGTGACCAGCGCGGTCAGCGGCACCCCGCCCTGCAGGTTCGGCGCCGCCGCGGTGGACGGGACGGTCGGCAGGTCGATCGCGTTGACCTTGATCACCCGGCCGGCCGAGGTGACCAGACCGAACTCGCCGCGCGCCGTCGCGACGATCCGCGACGTGATCACGTCGTGGTTGGCCCGGGCGATCGCCGGCGGCAGCGGGTCGGCGTGGTCGGTCCGGGCCAGCAGCCCGGCGGAGGAGAGCAGGATCCAGCACGGGTCGTCGGCCACCTCGAGCGGGGCGGCGGTCGCCGAGGCGGCGACGCCGTCGGCCGCGAGCAGGATGGTCCGGCGCGGGGTGCCGTGCTGCTTGGCGATCTCGGCCAGCTCGTTGCCGACCAGGGCGCGCAGCTGGTCCTCGTTCTCCAGGATCGCGGTCAGCTCGGTGATCGTCTGCTGCAGTTCGTCGCGCTGACCCTCCAGCTCGATCCGGGAGTACTTGGTCAGCCGGCGCAGCGGCATGTCCAGGATGTAGTTGGCCTGGATCTCGGAGAGTTCGAAGACCTCGATCAGCCGGGCCCGGGCCGCCGCCGCGTCGTCGGCAGCCCGGATGATCGCGATCACGTCGTCGATGTCGAGGATCGCGGTCAGCAGGCCCTCGACCAGGTGCAGCCGGTCGTTGGCCTCGCCGAGCCGGTATTGCGTACGGCGCCGTACCACCTCGAGGCGGTGGGCGAGATAGACGGTCAGCATGTCGCGCAGCGTCATGGTCCGCGGCTGGCCGTCGACCAGCGCCACCGCGTTGATCGAGTACGAGTCCTCGAGCTTGGTCAGCTTGTAGAGCTGCTCGAGCACCGCGTCCGGGTTGAACCCGTTCTTGATCTCGATCACCAGGCGGGTCGGGTTCTCCATGTCGGAGAGGTCGATCACGTCGGCGATGCCCTGCAGCCGCTTGCTGGTGACCAGCTGCTTGATCTGCTCGATGATCTTCTCCGGGCCGATCAGGTACGGCAGCTCGGAGACCACGATGCCCTTGCGCCGCGGATGCACCTGCTCCACCCGCGCGGTGGCCCGGATCCGGAACGGTCCCTTGCCGGTGGCGTAGGCGTCCCGGATCCCGTCCAGGCCGATGATCTTGCCGCCGGACGGCAGGTCCGGGCCCGGGATGAACCGCATCAGCGCGTCCAGGTCGGCGTCCGGGTGCTTGATCAGATGCCGCAGCGCCTGCACGACCTCGATCAGGTTGTGCGGCGGGATGTTGGTGGCCATGCCGACCGCGATCCCGGTGGTGCCGTTCACCAGCAGGTTCGGGAAGGCGGCCGGCAGCACCGACGGCTCGACGTCCTTGCCGTCGTAGTTGGGCTTGAAGTCGACCGTTTCCTGGTCCAGGTCGGTGGTCATCGCCAGCGCCGCCGGCGCCATCCGACACTCGGTGTAACGCATCGCGGCCGGGCCGGCGTCCAGCGAACCGAAGTTGCCGTGGCCGTCGGTCAGCGGCAGCCGCATGTTCCACGGCTGGGCGGTCCGGACCAGGGCGTCGTAGATCGCGGTGTCGCCGTGCGGGTGGTACTTACCCATGACCTCACCGACGACCCGGGCGCACTTCACGTGCGGCCGGTCGGGACGGACCCGCATCTCGTCCATCGCGTACAGCGTGCGCCGCTGCACCGGCTTCAGCCCGTCCCGCGCGTCCGGCAACGCCCGCGCGTAGATCACCGAGTACGCGTACTCCAGGAAGCTGTTCTGCATCTCCGACGAGACGTCGATGTCGACGATCCGTTCGGTGAAATCGTCATCCGGGGGTGCTGGGGTCTTGCGGGCCATGGGGTTGTTCGTGGTCCTCACTGCGCTCTGTTCGGGGGCGGGGTTCACCCCTCCCTGCATTCTGCCTGTTCGGTACGACAGCGGCGCGGACCGGCACGCTGGTCCCGCCGTGGCATCGCCGCCGAACGGCCCTCGACAGCCGGTGATCGGGGTACCAGGATGGAGAGCCCGGACGATGGAGCCGTCATGGACGCACAGGGAACCTCGGGTCAGCCGGTCACGGTGCTGCACAACGTCCGGGTCTTCGACAGCCGGGCCGGGCGGCTCGGCGGGCCGGGCCACGTCGTCGTCGAGGGCGAACTGATCACCGCCGTCGGTGACGGCGCACCGCCCGAGCCGGGACCCGCGGACCGGTCGATCGACTGCGGCGGCCGGGTGCTGCTGCCCGGGCTGATCGACGCCCACTGGCACGCCTCCCTCGCCACCGTCCCGCTCCCGGTGGTGCTGCGGGCGGACCCGGGCTACCTGCTGATCGTCGCCGGCCAGGCCGCCGGGCAGACCCTGCGCCGCGGCTTCACGACGGTACGGGACACGGGCGGGCCGTCCTTCCCGATCAAGCGGGCCGTCGACGAGGGCGTGATCACCGGGCCGCGGATCTTCCCGTCCGGCGCGATGATCTCGCAGACCAGCGGGCACGGCGACTTCCGGGCCCTGTCCGAACTGCCGCGCGGGCGGCTCGGCCGGCTCAGCCACGGCGAACTGATCGGCGCGGCCGCGATCGCCGACGGCCCGGCCGAGGTGCTGCGGGCGGCCAGGGAGCAGCTGATGCAGGGCGCCAGCCAGCTCAAGCTGATGGCGGGCGGCGGGGTGTCGTCGAGCCACGACCCGCTGGACGGCACCCAGTTCACGGAGCCGGAGTTGCGCGCCGCCGTCGACGCCGCCGCCGACTGGGGGACCTATGTGATGGTGCACGCCTACACGCCGCGTTCGGTGCAGCGGGCGATCCGGGCCGGGGTGCGCTGCATCGAACACGGCCAGCTGCTGGACGACGAGACGGTCGCGCTGATGGCGGAGCAGCAAGTGTGGTGGAGCCTGCAGCCGTTCCTGGACGACGAGGACGCGGTGCCGGTACCGGTGTCGAGCCAGGACAAGCAGCAGCAGGTGCTGGCCGGCACCGACACGGCGTACCGGCTCGGCCGGCGGCACGGGGTCAGGATCGCCTGGGGCTCGGACACGCTGTTCTCCGCCGAGCTCGCGGACCGGCAGGGTGCGCAGCTGGCCAAGCTGGAGCGTTGGTACACGCCGGCCGAGGTGCTCACCATGGCCACCGCGACCAACGCCGAACTGCTGGCCCTGTCCGGCCCGCGGAACCCGTATCCGGCCGGATCGCTCGGCGTCGTCGAGCCGGGCGGCTATGCCGACCTGCTGGTCGTCGACGGCAACCCGCTCGAGGATCTCTCGCTGATCGCCGACCCGGAGACCTCGTTCGCGATGATCATGAAGAACGGCACGATGATCAAGAACCGGCTGGCTTGATTGCCGCCGTGCTGTCGTCGACGTCGGGGGTTGCGGGCGAGGCCGGGCAGCGGGCGGCGACCGGGTCGGTCAGCCGGGCGTAGCCGGCCGAGGCGGCGAGCAGGCCGAGACCCCAGACCGTGTAGCCGGTGATCATCAGCCAGGCCGCCGGTTCGGCCGGGGTGCCGCCGGTGAGCAGGGCACCGATCCCACCGACGCCGAAGTACGCCGACAGCCCGGCCCCGAGGAGCAGGCCCGGGACCAGCACCAGCAGCCGCGGCACCCGCCGGCCCGCGAGCCCCGGCACCCAGCGCGGCCAGCTCCGGCCCCAGGGCCGGATCAGCGCCAGCGGCAGCACCGTACCGGCGAGCACCAGCAGCCCGACGAACAGCTGGAAGCCGAGCCCGCCGGGCCCGGACACGCCCTCGGCCAACAGGTCCGGGAGTTCGACCGCGAACCGGGCCGCGAACCCGGCAACGGCCAGCCAGCCGCCGGCGACGGCCCAGCCCGGTGGGCCGCCGCGGACCTCCGGGTGCCGGGCCGCGCAGCGCGGGCAGACCGGCCGGGCTGCCCGGAACCGGGCGAGTCCGGCCAGCACGGTCAGCCCGCCGCCGGCCGCGCCGGCCACCCGGACCGCGAGCCGGGCCAGGTCGTCGGCCGGCATCGGCAGCCCGAACGGGACCATCAGGAGCATCAGCAGGCCGATCCAGGCCAGCAGGCTGTACGCCAGCAGGGCGGCACCGGCCACCGCCGCGGCGACCGCAGCCGGCCGCCACGCCCGCGGGACCAAGATCATGATCATGGCCGACGCGACCGCGACCGCGGCCGGGACGACCGGGACCCAGCCGCCCGGGAATACGGAAACGCCGTGCGCGAAGGCCGGTTCGCCCATGATCAACCAGCCGAGGTGAACCAGGGCGTAGCCGAGATCGACCACGACGGCGGCTCCCGCGAGCCCGTGCAGACGTGTCACTTCGACCATGATCATGATCTTGGACCGGCCGCCGGACCGGGTGGCTCCCCGCCGCGGGTGAACGGGCGGCCAGCGGCTCCCCGGGCCGGGGGAGTCAAGGAGATCGCGGCCCGGATGCAACCACACGGTCCGTTCGGCGGTAGTTCAGGACAAGAGGCCTCGAGACAGCGACATCGACAGCAATCGAAAGGCACACTGATCATGAAGACGACCGTTCGCACCAAGATCATGACGATCCTGGGCACCGTCGCCGCAGCCGGGACCCTGGCCGGCGGGATCGCCGCGACGGCGCCGCTGGCGCGCGCCGACACCGGGTCCGGCCCACGCGCGATCACCGCGGCCAACCTCCGGATCGGGCCGAGCACCCACGTCGGGATCCGGGCGGTGGTGCAGGCCGGCGACCCGCTCGCGATCGCCTGCGTCTCGCCCGGCACCGCGGTGGACGACAACCGCGACTGGTACGCGTTGACCGACCAGAAGGGCTGGATCTCGGCGACCCTGGTCGAGGGCGCCGGCGAGGTCGAGCCCTGCCACGGTGGGGTGGACGGACTGAAGGCGATCACCAGCGCCGACGTGAACGTCCGTCGCGGCCCGTCCACGCTGGACGAGAGCGTCGGCATCCTGGGCCGCGGCACCACGGTGACCGTCGTCTGCGGGGCCAAGGGCGAGGTGATCGACGACGCGCACCGCTGGTTCCTGCTGGCCGGCGGCAACTGGGTGACCGGGGCCTACCTGCCGTCCGTACCGCCGGAGGACACGCCCGACTGCGACGCCTGACCTCCCGCAGGCCGATCGCCTCGCTCCAACCCCTGGGGGCGGGGCGATCCCTCGCGGCTCACCGGAGCCGAGTTTGGTCGGCGATGGCGCGCTCCCGGTCGAGCAGCCGGCGCCGGACCGAGGCGGTCCCGTCCTCGGGCCTCGCCTCGAGGAACTGCGCCGCCACGACGGCGTCCTGGTGCAGCCCGAGCCGCTGATGCAGCTGCCGGCTGCGCTTGGCCCGGCGGCGGTATTTCCGCCGCTGCTTCGCCGAGCGCCGGACCGGCAACCGGTCCTCGAGCTCGAGCGCGTACCGGTGTCGCTTGGCCGCCTTCCGGACCCGGTGCAGCACCTCGTCGTCGGAGCCGTTCCGGGCCGCGCGCCGGACCCGTTTCCGTTCGGTACGGCCGGTGCGGCGCACCAGTTGCAGCAGCTCGGCGGCCGGAACCCCGGTGACGACGATCGGGGGAGCGACCCGCCAGCGGTCCAGCACCGCCCGCAGCTCCGCGTACCGCGGCGATTCGAGGGCCACCGCCGCGGACCGCCGGGCTCGTTCCCGCCGGTCGCCCAGGTCGGTCAGCATCAGCGCGACCTCGGCCGCGTCCAGGCCGGCCTCCCGATCGGCGTGCTCCGCGATCCGGTCGGCCAGGACGTCAGGGTCGCGCACCTGGCCGAGCACCTCGGCCAGCCAGCGGGCCTCCCGTTCCAGCCACTCCGCCTGCACCGGCTCGAACAGCCGGGCGAAGGTCCGCAGCGTGCTGCGCAGCCGCCGCAACGCGACCCGGGTGTCGTGGATGACCTCGACGTCGGCCAGCCCCGCCGCCGTCAGCCCGGTCACGGCCTGGCACTGCTCGGCCAGATAGCCGCGCAGCACGGTGCCTGCCTTGTCCCCCATAGGGCCAGTATCGTGCGCCGATCAGAAGGAGAAGTCGGAGTCGAAGAACTCGCCGTCGCCGCGACCGTCCCGGCCGTCCTCGGCGGTACGCAGCTCGACCCGGCGGATCTTGCCGCTGATCGTCTTCGGCAGGTCGGTGAACTCGAGCTTGCGGATCCGCTTGTACGGCGCCGCATGATCACGAACGTAGGCCAGGATCGAGCGCGCGGTGTCGGCATCGGGCTGGTGCCCGGCCGCCAGCACCACGTACGCCTTCGGCACCGCGAGCCGGATCGGGTCGGGGGACGGCACCACCGCGGCCTCGGCCACCGCCGGGTGCTCGATCAGCACCGACTCCAACTCGAACGGGCTGATCCGGTAGCCGCTGGCCTTGAACACGTCGTCGGCCCGCCCGATGAAGGTCAGGTAGCCCTCGTCGTCGAGCTCCACCACGTCACCGGTGTGGTAGACCCCGCCGGCGAAGGCGCCGTCGTTGAGCTCCGTGTCGTACTCGCCGGCCCGGTGCTGGTACCCGGTCATCAGCGGCAGTGGCCGGTTCGGCGCCGGGCCGGGGTCGCTGTCGCAGCCGCTGCGGGCGGTCCCGGTCAGCTCCAGGCAGAGTTCGCCCTCGCGCTCGGCGGGCTCGCCGGTCGCCGGGTCGATCAGCTTGATCACGTAGCCGGGCAGCGGCCGGCCCATCGAGCCGGGCTTCAGCGGCTGGCCCGGGGGATTGCCGATCTGGGCGGTGGTCTCGGTCTGGCCGTACCCGTCCCGGATGGTGAGGTGCCAGGCCTGGCGTACCTTCTCGATCACCTCGGGGTTGAGCGGCTCGCCGGCCGACACACATTCGCGGAGGGTGTGCCGGGCCGCGGTCAGGTCGGCCTGGACCAGCATCCGCCAGACGGTCGGCGGCGCGCACAGGGTGGTCGCCCGGGTCCGCTCCAGCACCCGCATCAGGTCGGCCGGGTCGAACCGCGCGTAGTTGTAGACGACGATCGTGGCGCCGGCCAGCCACGGCGCGAAGAAGCTGCTCCAGGCGTGCTTGGCCCAGCCCGGCGAGGCGGCGTTGAGGTGTACGTCGCCCGGTTTCAGCCCGATCCAGTACATGGTCGACAGATGCCCGATCGGGTACGAGATCTGGGTGTGCTGGACCAGCTTCGGCTGCGCCGTGGTGCCGGAGGTGAAGTAGAGCAGCAGCGGATCGCCGCTCTTGCTGGCGCCGGGCAGGTGCGGGTCCGCGCCGCGGAATTCCTCGGTCCGGCCGTAGTCGACCCAGCCGTCGACCGGCCCGTCGGCGCCGACCAGGATCCGGCCCAGCTCCGGCCGCAGCCCGGCCAGCCGTTCGGCGTCGGCGGCCTGCGCGACCAGCAGCCGGGCACCGCCGCGCTCGACCCGGTCGGCCAGGTCGGCCGCGGCGAGTTGCTGGGCCGCCGGAATGATCACCGCGCCGAGCCGGATCGCGCCGAGCATGATCTCCCACAGCGGCGCGATGTTGCCGAGCACGAGCAGCAGCCGGTCACCCCGGCGCAGCCCGAGCTCGGCCAGCAGGTGGGCCACGGCGACCGACCGGGCGGACAGTTCGGCGAAGCTCTGCTTCTCCTCGCGCTCGCCGTCGATCACCCACAGGGCGGTGCCGTCCGGGTTCTCCTCGGCCAGCCCGTCGAACCAGTCGGTGGCGAAGTTGAACACCGGCAGGTCCGGCCAGGTGAAGCCGGCGTGGGCCGTCGGATAGTCGTCCCGATGCTGGATCAGGAAGTCACGAGCTGCCCTCAATGCCGCCGGCTGGACCATGGGGGCGACGTTACCGAATCCGATCCCGTACGTGTGCCCGCGTCAGGATCCGCCGCCCATCCGGACGTCCGGGGCGCCGAGCCGGGCCGCGTCGGCGGACAGGTCGTCCGGCTGGTGCTGCGACTCCCGTTCGGCGGCGACCCGCTTGCGGTAGTGCTCCACCTCGCGGGCGATCGCGGCCGCGTCCCAGCCCAGCACCGGCGCGACGAGTTCGGCGACCTCCTGGGCTGCCGCGTCGCCGCGATCCCAAGTCTCGATGGAGATCCGGGTCCGCCGGGCCAGGATGTCGTCCAGGTGCATCGCGCCCTCGTGGGAGGCCGCGTAGACCGCCTCCACCTTCAGGTAGTCGGGCGCGCTGTCCAGCGGCCGGGCCAGCCTCGGGTCGGTCTCGATCAGGTCGGTCAGCTCGCCGATCAGGGATCCGTACCGGTTCAGCAGGTGCTCCACCTGGCCGACCCGCAGCCCCGTCCGCTCGGCCAGGATCGAGCGTCCGTTCCAGAGCGCGGCGAAGCCGTCCGCGCCCAGCAGCGGTACGTTCTCGGTGCAGGACCGCGGCACCGTACTGCTGGCGCCCGGCGGTACAAGATCATGAACGGCGGCGTCGACCGCGTCCTTGGCCATGATCCGGTACGTCGTGTACTTGCCGCCGGCGACCATGATCAAACCGCGCACCGGGGAGGCGACCGCGTGCTCCCGGGACAGCTTGCTGGTCGAGTCCGACTCGCCGGCCAGCAGCGGCCGCAGCCCGGCGTAGACGCCGACCACGTCGTCCCGGACCAGCTTGTCGGCGAGCAGCGTGTTCGCGTGCTCCAGCAGGTAGTCGATGTCGGCCTGGCTCGCCGCCGGGTGCGCCTTGTCCAGGTCCCAGTCGGTGTCGGTGGTGCCGATGATCCAGTGGCCGCCCCACGGGATGATGAAGAGCAGGCTCTTCTCGGTCCGGGTGATCAGGCCGGTGGTCGAGTTGATCCGGTTCCGCGGCACGACCAGGTGGATGCCCTTCGACGCGCGGACCTGGAACTGGCCGCGGCCGCCGAGCATGGCCTGGATCTCGTCGATCCAGACGCCGGCCGCGTTGATCGTCTGCCGGGCCCGGATCTCGAATTCCTCGCCGCCTTCAAGATCACGGACGATCACTCCGGCGACCCGGTCCTCCTCGCGGAGGAAGCCGACCACCCGGGTGCTGCTGGCCACCAGCGCGCCGTAGTGGGCGGCGGTCCGGGCCAGCATCATCGTGTGCCGGGCGTCGTCGACCTGCCCCTCGTAGAAGGCGATCGAGCCGACCAGCGCCGACCGATCGGCGGACGGGAAGTACTCCAGGGTCTTCTTCCGGGACAGGTGCCGCAGGTGGTGCGGTACGCCGCGGCCGGCGCCCATGATGTCGTACACGCCGATGCCGAGTCCAGCGTAGCCGCGGTCGATCACCTTCTTCCGCAGCGGATAGAGGAACCGGACCGGCTTGGCCAGGTGCGGGCAGAGCCGGTTCAGCGCCAGCGCCCGTTCCTTGAGCGCCTCGAAGACCAGCGAGAAGTTGAGCTGCTCCAGGTAGCGCAGTCCACCGTGGAACAGTTTGCTGGACCGGCTGGAGGTGCCGGCGGCGAAGTCGCGCGCCTCGACCAGGCCGACCCGCAGCCCGCGGGTGACGGCGTCCAGCGCGGCGCCGGCACCGGTCACGCCGGCGCCGATCACCAGCACGTCGAGTTCGTCGGCCGCCAGCCGCTGCAGGGCCTCGCGGCGACTCTGCGGATTGAGCGGTGCGGTCACCGATGTCACCAGAACTCCGATCTGTTGTCGATCAAGATCTTTTACCGATCATGATCAGTTGTTGATCAAGAAGGAGCGGTCCGGGTCGTGCCGGCCCTCGATCAGTCGCACCGTACCGGACTTGGACCGCATCGACAGTGAGTGGGTGATCACGCGGTGCTGCTCGTACCGGACGCCGTCGAGCAGGGCACCGTCGGTGACGCCGGTGGCGGCGAAGAAGATGTTGCCGCCGCGGACCAGGGTCTCGGTGTCGAGGATGCCGTCGAGGTCGTACCCGGCGTCGAGCAGGGCCTTCTTCTCCTCGGCGTTGCGGGCCACCAGCCGGCCGAGCAGCTGGCCGCCGAGGCAGCGCAGGGCGCACGCGGCCAGGACGCCCTCCGGGGTGCCGCCGGTGCCGATCAGGACATCGACGCCGGTGCCGGGGGAGACCGCCATGATCGCGCCGGCGACGTCGCCGTCGAGCAGGAACCTGATCCGGGCCCCGGCCGCCCTGATCTCGGCGACCAGTTCCTCGTGCCGCGGCCGGTCCAGGACGGCGACGGTGAGCTCGCCGATCTCCCGGTCCTGTGCAGCTGCGACGGTGGCCAGCGTGTCCGCGATCGGCGCGTCGAGATCGACGCGTCCCGCGGCCGCCGGCGGCACCACCAGCTTCTGCATGTAGACCGCCGGGCCGGGGTCGAACATCGCGCCGCGCGGTGCCACCGCCAGCACGCTGATCGCGTCCGGCAGGCTCTTCGCGGTCAGCGTCGTGCCGTCGATCGGATCGACGGCGATGTCGACCTCGGGCCCGGTCCCGTCGCCGACCCGTTCGCCGTTGTAGAGCATCGGCGCCTGGTCCTTCTCGCCCTCGCCGATCACCACGACGCCGTTCATCCGGACCGAGCCGAGCACCGGGCGCATGGCGTCGACGGCCGCGCCGTCCACCCGTTCCTTGTCGCCCCGACCGAGCCAGCGGGCCGACGCCATCGCCGCCGCCTCGGTCGCCCGGATCAGCTCCAGCGCGAGGCTGCGGTCCGGGTCCGGCGGAATCACGACACGCTCCATCGTGGGCTCATGACTCAGGTCACGTCGACCCAGTCGAGCGTACGGGTCACGGCTTTCTTCCATTGCGCGTATCCGGCCTCTCGGTCCGCCTCGGACGAGCTCGGGGTCCAGCGTGCGTCTTCGTGCCAATGGTGGCGCAACTGGTCCGGCCCGGACCAGAAGCCCACGCCGAGACCGGCCGCATAGGCCGCGCCGAGGGCCGTGGTCTCGGCGACCACCGGCTTGCTCACGTCGACGCCGAGCACGTCGGCCTGCAGCTGCATGCACAGCGAGTTGGCCGTGATCCCGCCGTCGACCTTGAGCACGTCGAGGTGGACGCCGGAGTCGGCCTCCATCGCCTCGACCACGTCGCGGCTCTGGTAGCAGATCGACTCGAGGGTGGCCCGGGCGATGTGGGCGGCGGTGTTGAACCGGGACAGCCCGACGATCGCGCCGCGCGCGTCGGAGCGCCAGTACGGGGCGAACAGGCCGGAGAACGCGGGCACGAAGTAGACGCCGCCGCTGTCGTTCACCTGCCGGGCCAGCGACTCGCTCTCCGCGGCCGAACCGATGATCCGAAGTTGATCACGCAGCCACTGCACGGCCGAACCGGTGACCGCGATCGAGCCCTCGAGGGCGTACACCGGAGGCTGGTCGCCGAACTGGTAGCAGACCGTGCTGAGCAGGCCGTTGGCCGAGCGGACCAGCTGGGTGCCGGTGTTCAGCAGCAGGAAGTTGCCAGTGCCGTACGTGTTCTTGGCCTCGCCAGGGTCGAGACAGACCTGGCCGACCATCGCGGCCTGCTGGTCGCCGAGGTCCCCGGTGATGGCGATCTCGCCGTCGAACGGCCCGGTGCCGCGGGTGTGGCCGTACTGCTGGGGATCGGAGGAGGGCAGGATCTCGGGCAGCATCTGCCGCGGGATGTCGAAGAAGGACAGCAGTTCGTCGTCCCAGTCCAGCGTCTCCAGGTTCATCAGCATGGTCCGGGAGGCGTTGGTCACGTCGGTGACGTGCTTCTCGCCGCCGGTCAGGTTCCACAGCAGCCAGCTGTCGGTGTTGCCGAAGATCGCGTCGCCGGCCTCCGCGTCGGCGCGGGCGCCGGGCACGTTCTCCAGGATCCATTGGATCTTGCCGGCCGAGAAGTACGTGGCCGGCGGGATCCCCGCCTTCTGTCGGATCACGTCGCCCTTGCCCTCCCGTTCCAGGGCGGAGGCGATCCGGTCGGTCCGGGTGTCCTGCCAGACGATCGCGTTGTAGTAGGGACGACCGGTCCGGCGGTTCCAGACCACCGCGGTCTCGCGCTGGTTGGTGATGCCGAGGGCCGCGATGTCCGAGGCGGTGATCATCTTGTTGTTGATCGCCGACTGCACCACCGAGCGGGTGCGGTCCCAGATCTCGACCGGGTTGTGCTCGACCCAACCCGGCTTGGGCATGATCTGCTCGTGCTCCAACTGGTACTTTCCGACCTCTTTCCCTTCATGATCGAAAAGCATGCACCGGGTACTCGTGGTGCCCTGGTCGATTGCCACGACGAAATCAGCCATCTCGGTCCTCTCGAATAGTCACGTACGGGGTCAGACTACGTAGGGCAGTGCCCGATAGAGCAGTCCGCCCAGGACGCCGCCGATCAGGGTGCCGGCCACCGGTACCCAGGAATAGTTCCAGTCGGAGCTCCCTTTGCCCTTGATCGGCAGCACTGCGTGGGCGATCCGCGGACCAATATCACGAGCCGGGTTGATCGCGTACCCGGTGGGGCCGCCGAGGCTGGCGCCGATCGCCAGCACGAGCAGCGCGACGGCCAGCGGGCCGACCTGGGTCGGGGTCTTGCCGAAGTTCAGCAGCACGAAGACCAGCACGAACGTCGCGATGATCTCGGTGATCAGATTCCAGCCGTACGACCGCTTCTGCGGGCCGGTGGAGAAGGCGCCGAGCTTGTTGGCCGGATCGGGCTCGTCGTCGAAATGTTGTTTGTACGCAAGCCAGACCAGCACGGCGCCGAGAAAGGCACCGACCAGTTGACCGGCGAGATAGACGAACGTCGCCCCGGCGGTGATCGGAATTCCGGGGGCGTATTCGGCGGCCCCGCTGGCCAGCAGTCCGAAGGTGACCGCGGGATTGAGGTGGGCGCCGGAGGCGAAGGCGACGTAGACGCCGGCGTAGACCCCGAGCCCCCAGCCGAAGGAGATCAGCAGCCAGCCGCGGCCGATCGCCTGGCCCTTGGTGGCGGCCAGCACATTGTTGGCGACGACGCCGCAACCGAGCAGCAGCAGAACGGCCGTACCGAGCAATTCGGAAAGGAAAATTGTGCCCACAGTGGCTCCCTTTTCGGTGGCGCAGGAATTGCTCATTCGGTCGGTGGGGAACCGTTCCTTCGTTCGACGGTTCCAGCCGATGTGGGCACGTTAGGAATGGGGTATTCGGCCGCGCAACCTTGACCGTTCGACAATGTCGAACGGAAGTGACGGCGAACAGCGGAATCGTGAGTTATGTTCGACGGGTGCCGGGGTCGGTTCAATCCATCCAGCGGGCGGCGGCGATTATGCGGTTGCTGGCGGAAAGCGCGCACCCGTTGGCGCTGGGCGAGATCGCCCGGTCGATCGACCTGGCCAAGCCGACCGCGTACGGGCTGCTGAAGACCCTGCACGACGTGGGCCTGGTGGACAAGGATCCGGCCACCGCCCGCTACCGGCCGGTCGCCGACGCGGTACCGAGGAAGGCGTCCTGGTCCGATCCGAACGAACTGCGCAGCCGGTCGATGAACTATGCCGACTCGCTGGCCGCGCGCACCGGACAGGCGGTCCGGGTCGCCGCGCTGCGGGACGGCGAGGCGCTGGTCGTGCACCATGTCTTCCGCCCGGGCCGTCCGTCCTCCGGTCGTACGGCGCAGCGGCTGGAGATCGGCAACCGGCTGCCGGCGCACGCCTGTGCCCTCGGCAAGGTGCTGCTGGCGTACGGCGCGGGCGCGGTGATCATGGCCGGCGGCGAGGAGCTGGTGGCGATGACCTCCGCGACGCTGACCGACCGGGTCGGGCTCGTCGAGGCGCTGGCCGGGGTCCGCCGGAACGGAATCGCGGTCGAGGTGAGCGAACTGGTCCCCGGGACGGCCGGGATCGCGGCCCCGATCCGGGCTCCGGGCGGTCTGGTGATCGGCGCGATCGGGATCAGCGGGCCCGAGGACGAACTGATGGTGCTCGGGCGGCAGCCGGCCCGGCCCCGGCGGCCGGCGGTCGACCAGGTGGTCGCCGCGGCGGCCGCGATCTCCGCCGAGTTCGCGGACGGATGAGCGAGACCGCGCCGCGCCGGCTGCTGGCCGCGGTCGATTTCGGCACCCAGTCGACCCGGTGCGTGCTGTTCGACCCCGGCGGCCGGCTGGTGTCGATCGCGCAGACGCCGCAGCCGTCCTCCTTTCCCCGCCCGGGTTGGGTCGAGCTGGACGCGTACGAGGCCTGGCTGCGGACCGAACGGGCGATCCAGGAGGCGTTGCGCAAGGCCGGCGCGGAGCCCGGGCAGGTGGTCGCGCTCGGTCTGGCCAACCAGCGGGAGAGCGTCGTCGTCTGGGACCGGCGGACCGGCCGGCCGGTGGCCAACGCGATCAGCTGGCAGGACACCAGAACCCAGCCCTGGATCGAGGAGTTCCGGGCCGGTCCCGACGCGGCGGCCGTGACGGCGGCGAGCGGGCTCGAGGTCGCCAACTACTACGCCGCGCCGCGGCTGCGCTGGCTGCTCGATCACACGCCGGGACTGCGCGCCCGGGCCGAACGGGGCGACGTGCTGGCCGGCACCCTGGACACCTGGCTGGTCTGGAATCTCACCGGCGGCCCGGCCGGCGGCCGGCACCTGACCGATGTCACCAACGCCAGCCGGACCCTGCTGATGGATCTGGGGACGCTGCGCTGGCATCCCGACCTGCTGGCCGCGTTCGACATCCCGGCGGCGATGCTGCCGGAGATCCGGCCCTCGCTGAGCGACTTCGGACTGTGCCGGGCCGGGCTGCCCGGGATCGAGGTGTCGGCGGTGCTCGGTGATCAACAGGCGGCGCTCTTCGGGCAGCAGTGTTTCGCCGTCGGCGACGCGAAGTGCACCCTCGGCTCGGGCACCTTCGTGCTGATGAACACCGGGACCGAGCGGCACCGATCCGATCATGGTCTGATCACCACGGTGGCGTACCAGATCGGTGATCAACCGGCCGTGTACGCGGTCGAGGGGTCGATCGCGGTCACCGGATCACTGGTGTCCTGGCTCCGCGACGGGCTGGAGTTGATCAAGCATCCGGCCGAGATCGAGACGCTGGCCCTTTCGGTCCCCGACAACGGCGGCTGCTATCTGGTGCCGGCCTTCGCCGGCCTGCTCGCGCCGCACTGGCAGGAGACGGCCGGTGGCGTGGTGGTGGGACTGACGAGCTTCATCACCAAGGGACACCTGGCCCGCGCCGCGCTGGAGGCGGCGGCCTGGCAGACCAGGGACGTGATCGACGCGATGAGCCTGGACGCGACGACCCGGCTGACCCTGCTCCGGGTGGACGGCGGGATGACCGCCAACCATCTGCTGATGCAGCTGCTGGCGGACTATCTCGGGGTGCCGGTCGAGCGTTCGATGATGGAGACCGTCTCGCTCGGCGCGGCCTACGCCGCCGGGGTGTCCGCCGGGTTCTGGCCCACGCCCGCGGCGATCCCGAGCCGGTCCGGCCCGGCCGGCCGCTGGGAACCTGATCTTGACCCGGACCGGCGCGCGGTCGAGCACGAGAACTGGCGCCGGGCGGTCCGGCTGGCGTCGGAATGGGCTCCGCGCGGGAGCGGCTGATCGCGCACCTCTACCATGTTGTCGTCGCGAGGGAGTGATGCAGCATGTCGGTTCTGGAGCAGGTCGGCGGCGGGGTACGGGACGCGGTACGGGCCGTGGCGATGGCGGGGTTGCGGGCCCGGGGTGACCTGCTGGGGGAGCTGATGGCGCCCCAGATGATCACGGATCCGTACCCGATGTATCGGCGGCTGCGGGAGGCCGGGCCGGTGGCCCGGACCGCGATGGGGCCGCTGACCACCCGGTACGCGATCTGCGACGGGTTGCTCCGGCACCCGGCGACGGTGACCGGCACCAGCCGCCGCCGCGAGATCACCGCCGGCACCGGGCGGGTCCAGCAGTGGCTGTTCGGCAGCCCGTCCCGGGACGGCCTGGTCGACCCGACCGGCCCGGATTCCATGATCAGCAAGAACCCGCCGGACCACACCCGGCTGCGGAAGCTGGTCAGCAAGGTGTTCACGCCGGCCTCGATCGGCGCCCTGAAGCCGCGGCTCACCGAGATCGCCGCTGGGCTGGTCGACCGGGCCCGGACCGCGCCGTCGTTCGACCTGATGCGTGAGGTCGCCGGCGTCTTCCCGGTGCTCGCGATCTGCGAGGTGCTGGCGATCCCGCAGCCGGACCACGAACGGTTCCGGCAGTGGGGCAGCGATCTTGCGGCGGACCTGGACGCGATGGCGCCGGCCTCGAAGCAGCTGGCGGCGAACCGTTCGCTGGCGGCGCTGCAGGTCTACTTCCTGGACCTGTTCGAGACCCGCCGGGCCGCCCCGGGCGACGACCTGGTGTCGAAGCTGATCGCGGTCGAGGAGGAGGGTGACCGGCTGACCGCGGACGAGCTGCTGGCGACCTGCATGCTGCTGCTGTTCGCCGGCTTCGAGACCACGGTCAACCTGATCGGCAACGGCACCCTGGCCCTGATCCGGCACCAAGATCAACTCCAGTTGCTCCGCGATGATCACGACCTGGTCCCGGGCGCGGTGGAGGAGCTGCTCCGGTTCGACCCGCCGATCCAGCTCAGCTCGCGGGTGCCGACCGAGGACGTGGAGATCGACGGCGTGCTGCTGGAGGCCGACCAGCCGGTATCGCTGATGCTGGCCGGCGCGAACCGCGACCCGGCCGTGTTCAGCGACCCGGAGACGCTCGACATCACCCGGTCCAACGCCCGCAAGCACCTGTCCTTCGCCGCCGGCCCGCACCACTGCCTCGGGGCAGCGCTGGCCCGGCTGGAGGCTGACATCGTGTTCCGGCTGCTGCTGGAGCGGATCGGTGATCTCCGGCTGGCCGGCGAGCCCCGGCGCCGGCCGACCTTCGTCCTGCGCGGCCTCACCTCGCTGCCCCTGCACAGCTGACCGGCAGGGTTGCTGATCATGGTCACGTTCGCGACGGTCGAGGACTACCTGGCGGCGCTGCCGGAGGAGGTGCGGCCGCTGCTCGCCGAGGTGCGGGCCACGATCCTGCGGGCGTTGCCGGACGCCGCCGAACGGATCAGCTACGGGATGCCGACGGCGACCCTGGACGGGCGCAGCGTGATCCATTACGCGGCCTGGAAGACGCACCTCTCGGTGTACCCGGTGCCGGCCGGTGACGCCGACCTCGAGCACGAGCTCGCCCCGTACCGGTCCGGGCCGGGCACCCTGCGCTTTCCGTTGGGGCGGCCGATTCCGTACCAGCTGATCGGGCGGGTCGCTCTGCTGAACGCGGGCCGTTGACGCGACCCAATATCTGCGATTCGGCAGGCGGCACGTCTCGACCACGGTACGGACGCGGGCGATACTGGACCGGACGGCGATGTTGATCATGATCAGGGTGATGATCATGACCGGGTACGGCGAGGGAGCCGATCATGGGCAGGCAGGCGGAGGAGATCAGCGAATCGGTCGACCGCGGCGGTGGCGACTACGATCCCGGGCTCTACCGGGCCGCCGAGTCCGTACCGGCGGAGCCTTTCGGGGGTCTGTCCGACGGCCTGCGGGACCGCTATCGGCGGGATGGGTTCCTGTCCGCCGGCGGGCTGATCGACGAGCGCCGGGTGGGCGAGGCGATCGCCGGGATCGACCGGCTGATCGGCGGGGGAGTGCCCGGGTTCCGCGGCATCCAGTGGGAGGCCGGGGTCAAGGGCCGGCTGGCCGACCTCGACCTGGAGCAGCGCCGGCACGCGGTCCGCAAGCTCGTCTACTACGTCGATCATGAACCGCGGCTGCACTCGATCGCGCACGACCCGGCGATCCTCGCGCTGGCCGCCGACCTGCTCGGCGCGGAGCCGGAACTGTTCGCCGACCAGGCGCTGCTGAAGCCGCCCGGGATCGGCCGGGAGAAGCCGTGGCACCAGGACGTCGCCTACTTCGACGTCCGGCCCGGAGCTCCGGTGGTCGGGCTGTGGATCGCCCTGGACCGTACCGATCCGGGCAACGGCTGCATGCACGTCATCCCGGGCAGCCATCGCGCCGGGCCGGTGCCGCACTTCAGCCGGCGCGACTTCCAGCTCTGCGACACCGACGTGGCCCGCGACAGTGTGGTCGCGGTGCCGCTGGACCCCGGCGGCTGTTTGATCTTCGACGGCCTGCTGCACCACGGCACCCCACGCAACACGTCGGAGCGCAGACGGTGGGCGTTACAGTTCCACTATGCGCCGGCGGAGGCGATCTGGCGGTCCCGGGACGAGCGGGCCGCCTATCGGGAACGACGGCTGGCCGTCTTCGGCGGCGACGGACTGGACGTGACCTGCTGACGAAGCGGAGGTGAGCCCGTGGCGAAGGATGCACCGGTGCCGGACCAGGGTGATGCGAACCTCAAGATCAAAAAGCCGAAGCGCTGGGCGGCCGGCGTGCCCGGGGTGGCCGCGGCGCTGCGGATGAGCCAGGAACAGATGGGGGTACGGCGCAGCGCGCTGACCCTGCTCCGGGTGAACCAGCCGGACGGTTTCGACTGCCCGGGCTGTGCCTGGCCGGAGCCGCAGCACACGCACACCGCCGAGTTCTGCGAGAACGGCGCCAAGGCGGTCGCCGAGGAGGCGACGCTGCGCCGGGTCACGCCCGAGTTCTTCGCCGAGCACTCGATCGCCGAGCTGGCCACGAAGTCGGACCACTGGCTCGGGGCGCAGGGCCGGCTGACCACGCCGATGTACAAGCCGGCCGGAGCTGATCATTACCAGCCGATCTCGTACGCGGGCGCCCTGGATCTGATCGCGGACCGGCTGCGCGGCCTGGACGACCCGGACCAGGCGATCTTCTACACGTCCGGCCGGACCAGCAACGAGGCGGCGTTCTGCTACCAGCTGTTCGTCCGCAACTTCGGCACCAACAACCTGCCGGACTGCTCCAACATGTGCCACGAGTCGAGCGGTTCGGCGCTCACCGAGACGCTCGGGATCGGCAAGGGCACGGTCACCCTGGACGATCTCGGCCGGGCCGAGTTGATCATCATCGCCGGGCAGAACCCGGGCACCAACCATCCGCGGATGCTGACCGCGCTGGAGCAGGCCAAGCGCGGCGGTACCAAGATCATGGCGATCAACCCGCTGCCCGAGGCCGGGCTGCTCCGGTTCAAGAACCCGCAGCGGCCGAGCGGCGTGATCGGGTCCGGCACCGAACTGGCCGACCTGTTCGTGCAGCTCCGGTTGAACGGCGACCTGGCCTTCTTCCAGGCCCTGGGCAAGCTGGTGCTGGAGGCCGACCGGGCCGGCCGCGGGGTGCTCGACACCGACTTCATCGGCCGCCACACCGACGGCTTCGAGGACTACGCCGAGGCGCTGGACCGGCTCGACTGGGCCCAGGTGCTCCGGGCCACCGGGCAGACCCGGGAGCAGTTGCAGCAGGCGGCCGAGCTGGTGCTGGGCGCGAAGTCGATCATCGTCTGCTGGGCGATGGGACTGACCCAGCACAAGAACTCGGTGCCGACGATCCGGGAGATCGTCAACCTGCTGCTGCTCGGCGGCAACATCGGCCGTCCCGGCGCCGGGGCCTGCCCGGTCCGCGGGCACAGCAACGTGCAGGGCGACCGGACGATGGGGGTCTACGAGAAGCCGGCCGAGGCGTTCCTGGCCGCGCTGGACACCGAGTTCGGGATCCGTACGCCGCGCGAGCCCGGCCACGACGTCGTCGACGCGATCCGGGCCCTGCGGGACGGTACGGCGAAGGTGTTCCTCGGGATGGGCGGCAACTTCGTCCGGGCCACGCCCGACACGGCGCTGACCGAACGGGCGATGGCCAACGCCGACCTGACCGTCCACGTCTCCACCAAGCTGAACGGCTCGCATGCCTGTGTCGGCAAGGAAGCGCTGATCCTGCCGACCCTCGGCCGGACCGAGCGGGACCGGCAGCTGACCGGTGATCAACGGGTCACCGTCGAGGACTCGATGGGGATGGTGCACGCCAGCCGGGGCCGGCTGGTGCCGGCGTCCGACGAGCTGCTCAGCGAGGTGGCGATCGTCTGCGAGCTGGCCCGCCGGACGCTGCCCGACTCGCCGGTGCCGTGGTCGACGTTCCGGGCCGACTACGACCGGATCCGGGACCGGATCGCGCGGGTGGTGCCCGGGTTCGACGACCTGAACACCAAGATCGACAACCCCGGCGGCTTCCCGCTGCCCAACGGGCCGAGGGATTCCCGGACCTTCAACACCGCGACCGGCAAGGCCCGGTTCACGGCGAACCGGCTCGAGGTGCTCGAACCGGGACCGGGCCGGCTGATCTTGCAGACGCTGCGCTCCCATGATCAGTACAACACGACGATCTACGGCCTCGATGATCGTTACCGGGGCATCTCCGACGGCCGCCGGGTGGTCTTCGTGAACCCGGATGATCTTGCCGACCTCGGCTTCGCCGACGGGCAGCTGGTCGATCTGGTCTCCGAGTGGCCGGGCCCGGACGGGCTGGAGGAGCGGCGCGCGGAGCGGTTCCGGGTAGTCGCCTATCCGACCGCGCGGGAGTGCGCGGCGGCGTACTTCCCGGAGGCCAACGTGCTGATCCCGGTCGATTCGACCGCCGAGATCAGCAACACGCCGACGTCGAAGTCGGTGATCATCCGGCTGGAGCCGGCGACACTCACCTGACGGTGCCCCGATCTGGCGGCACACGAGATCGCTGCCATCGATCGTGCCGTGGCGGCCAGCCCGGTGATCATCGCTTGCCTGACCGGCTACGACGCCACCCTCTCCGCCCTTGAACCGGCCACCGGCACGCTCCGCGACCGGACCTTGATCACGTTGAACAGCGGCACTCCGGCCGGGGCCAGGAGGATGGCCGGATGGGCTGCGGCACAGGGTGCCCAGTTCCTCGACGGTGCGGTCAAGAACGTGCCGGAGGCGGTCGGCAAGCCCGAGACACTGCTCTACTACGGCGGCGACCGGGCCGTCTTCGACCGCAACGTCGAGCTGCTCCGCGCTCTCGGCGGCGACACTGTGTTCCTCGGCGAAGAGGTGGACCTCGCGAAGCTGTTCGAGTCGGCCGTCGGCGGCACGCTGCTGCCGGCGCTGTTCGGCTTCTTCCAGGGCGCGGCGCTGGTCACCGCGCGCGGATTGCCGGCTGCCTCGCTGATCCCGTACACGGTGAAGTGGCTGGAGATGATCGGGCAGGTGCTGCCGAGCCTCGCCGAGCACATCGACACCGGGGACTACAGCAACCCGGCGTCCGCGCTCGGCCTGTTCCACGAGGCCATCGCGTACGACGACGAACTGGCCCGCGAATCCGGGGTCGACTTCTCCTGGAACACGCCGATGCACGAGTTGTTGATCAAGGCCGCCGAGCTCGGTCACCGCGACGACAGCATCGCCGTGCTGACGGAGCTGCTGCGGGGCTCGTCAGGAAGGTCTTGAGTGAATTTCCGCCGCGACTGACCGGCGAGAATTCACTGGCGACGGGTGCTCAGCCGGGCGAGCAGGCGGAGCAGGGCGGGGTCCTCGGTGCGGTAGGGGGAGAGGCCGGTGCCCTCCTCGCGGTCGAGGACGGTCCAGCCGCGGTCGGCGAGCTGGCTGATCATCTGGTCCGGCGGCGGGAACCGGCGGACCGAGCGGAAGTTGGCCTTGGGGCGGTTCCGGTCGGCGTCGGTCCGGAGTTCGAGGGCCAGCACGTCGCCCGGCCGGCCGGACCCCGCCAGCCGGTCGAGCAGGGTGAGCCAGTCGGGTTCGGTCAGCGTGCCGGCCAGGCCGCGGGCGTAGTGGAGCAGGGGTGCGTCGGACTCTCCCCGGGCCTGCCGGAGCAGGGCGGTCAGGGCGCCGGCGTCGTTGAGGTCCGCCTCGGCGAAGTCCGCCGCCGCCTCCTCGGTACGGCCTCGGGCGAGCGCCACCGCGGCCGGGATGCGGTCGATCCCGAGCACCGACCGCCCGCCGGCGGCGAGCAGCCCGCTGTCCCTCCCGTCGCCGCAGCCGAGGTCGACGGCGCGACCGGGCAGGTCCGGATGATCAAGGACCCAGCGGGCGAACGGCGACGGCGGCAGCGGGTCCGGCCGGGCGTAGAAGTCGGTCCAGTAGAGCCGGTCCTGTTGATCATGGTCGAGCAGGGCCCGGCTCTCCCGGGTGGTCCGGGCGGTCAGCCAGCTGAAGCCCGGATCGGGCACCCGCCAGCCCGGGCCGTAGAGGTGCTCGACGACCGCCGCCGGGACGGCCGGCACCAGCACCGGGCGGCCGGCCAGCGTCGCCGGCTGCAGCGGCTCGATCGCGGAGACCGGTAACGGCGCGGAGCCGACGCTGCCGAACGGGAAGCCGACGCTGCCGTCCGGCCGGCCGACCAGATGGAACAGATCGATCTGGGCCGTGCCGGAATCGACGTCCTTGATCGCGAGGCAGGACGCCTTCGGGATCACCTGGAATCCCTTCCGGACCAGCGATTCGGCGATGGTGATCAACTGCTGGGCGGCTGCGGCCGGGTCCGGGTGCCGGGCCAGGTAGGCGCAGTCGAAGTCGCGATCATGATCGATGAAACCATGATCGCGGACGTGGCCGAGCAGGGTGCCGTAGCCGAGGAAGGTGCGCAGGCCGAACTCGGCCTCCAGCTGCCGGTGCACCGCGGCGTGCAACCGCAGCACCTGGTCCTGCCAGCCGGTGTCGATCACCTTGCCGAGCTGGATCTTGCCGCCCTGGCCGAAGATGTGGCCGGACCGCAGCAGCGTGATCAACTCCTCCGGCGTGGACAGGCCGTCGGTCTTCGGGTGGTAGCCGTAGCTGTTCCGCACCGACAGCAGGATCGGCCGCTCGCCGTACCGGACCGAGACCGTGTCCGTGGTCCGGGCGAACCGCCAGAAGTCGTACAGCACGAACCGGAACCGGCGGCGTTGCAGCCCGTCGGCCGGGCCGGGTTCGGGGTGCGCGACGACCTCCGTCGCGGCCACGTCGTTCAGGCACAGGGACACCCGGCACGCCGGGGTGTCCGGCGGCACCAGGAGCCAGCCGGCGACCTCCTGCCGGGTGAAGGTCTCCACCAGCGCCCGGTCGGCCGGATGCCCGGCGACGGTCCGGTCGCGGACCATCCGGCGCCGCACGCCGCCGAGCAGCGTCCGCAGGGTCCGGCTCCGTCGACTCACAGGCGCCGAGGGTAGCGGTGAACGATGAGAGCCCGATGCCAGGATGGGGGCGTGGTGATCGGACAGGCGCTGGAACCGTTGCGACGTCGCTATCTGCACTGGCTCGGGCTCTCCGGCGACGAGATCCTGGACGACCGCGACGAGGCCACCGAGGACATCCGGGCGATGCAGTTGGTGCTCCGGCTGGAACGGACCGCCGAGCCGTCCTGGCACGCGGCGGCCGGACTCGCGGCGACCGCGGCGGCCCGGCTCTGCCTCGATCCGCGGGCCGAGCCGGGCGGGCCCTGGGCCGAGGCGATCGCGGCCTACTGCGCCGGGCACATCCGCAAGGTCACCCGGCGGGCCCGTGGCGCCCACTGGGCCGCGCTGGCCGACCTGCCCGGGATCGCCCTGGCCGACGGCGACACCGAGGTGATCGCCCTGCTGCCGGGCCGGATCGCCGAGCTGGACAAGCGGGTGGCGCGGCTGCAGGTCGGTGGTACGGATCTGCCGGTGGACGAGGCGCCGGCCTTGGGCCCTTCGACAGGCTCAGGGCGCGTGGGGGAGTTGGGCTCAGGGCGCGTGGGGGAGTTGGGCTCAGGGCGCGTGGGGGAGTTGGGCTCAGGGCGCGTGGGGGAGTTGGGCTCAGGGCGCGTGGGGTTGCGGTTGTGGGTGCCGCCGGAGCCGGTGATGACGCTGGGCAAGACGATGGCGCAGACCGGGCACGCCGGGATGATCGCGGCGGCACTGCTCGCCGACGAGGATCCCGAGACGCTGGCCGCATGGGCGGCCGCCGGTTGCCCGGCCACGGCGCGCCGGGTCGACGCCGCCGGGTGGCAGAAGCTGCTGGAGCGGTGCGCCGACGCCGGATCGGCCTGGCAGGACCATCGGCTGCTCGCCGTACGCGACGCCGGGTTCACCGAGATCGCGCCCGGGACCATCACCGTGATCGCCCAGTTCGAGGATGAGAGCCAGATCTCCCTCGCCGACTCTCGTGATCCGGGTGGAGGCGAATAGGCTCAGCGATGTGTCAGCGGCACAGCAGAGCGGCAATCCGCCGGGTTACCCCACGCAGTGGGAGGCCGACGTGCTGCTCACCGACGGTCGGGTGGCTCGGCTGCGCCCGATCAAGCCGAGTGACGCGAACCTGCTGGTCGAGTTCTACGACCGGGTGTCGCCGGAATCGAAGTACCTGAGGTTCTTCGCCCCGTACCCGCGCCTGAGTCAGCGCGACGTGCAGCGGTTCACCGAGGTCGACTACGTGGACCGGGTGGCATTCATCCTCACCCTGGGCGAGCTGATGATCGGCGTCGGCCGGTACGACCGGATCGAGAACGACCAGGCCGAGGTGGCGTTCCTGATCGAGGACGCGCACCAGGGCCGGGGGATCGCGCAGCTGCTGCTGGAGCACCTGGCCGAAGCAGCCCGGGAGCGCGGGATCACCAAGTTCATCGCCGAGGTGCTGCCGGAGAACCGGCGGATGGCGCAGGTGTTCGCCGACGCCGGCTACCGGGTCTCCAAGGACGTCGAGGACGGCGTGCTGTCCGTCGAGTTCCCGATCCTGCCCACCGACACCTCCGTCGGCGTGATGGAGCGGCGCGAGCACCGGGCCGAGGCGGCGTCGATGCGGCGGCTGCTGACCCCGGAGCGGGTGGTCGTGCTGGGCCGCGGCAAGCGGGTGCAGGGCCTGGTCAATTCCCTGCTGAGCGGTGGATTCCGGGGTGAGGTGATCGCCGTCAGTACGGACGCCACGGCCGTCTCCGGCGTCCGTACCGCGACGTCCATCGCCACCATCGAAGGGTCGATCGACCTGGTCCTGGTGTCCATCCCGACCAACGAACTCGGCGCGGTCGTGATCGACGCCGCGCACAAGGGCGCCACGGCGATGGTCGTGCTCACCGGCACCGACTCCACCCAGGACAACCGGACCGTGGTCAGCCTGGCCCGGGCCTACGGCGTCCGCGCGCTCGGCCCGGACGCGCTGGGCCTGATCAACACCGACCCGGCGGTCGGGCTGAACGCCAGCCCCGGGCCGATGCCGCGGACCGGTGGCGTCGGCCTGTTCTGCCAGTCGGCCGCGGTCGGCGTCGCGCTGATCAACCGGGCGCTGCGGCAGCAGATCGGGCTGTCCTCGTTCATCAGCTCGGGGGCGTACGCGGACGTCACCGGCAACGACGTGATGCAGTTCTGGCAGGACGACGGCGCGACCCGGGCCTGCCTGCTGACGCTGGACTCGCTGGGTAACCCGCGCAAGTTCTTCCGGATCATCCGGCAGCTGACCCGGACCAAGCCGGTGGTCGTGTTCGCGCCCGGCCAGGCCCGCCGGTCCAGCCACATCGGGGTCCGCGGCGGCCTCGGCCACGCACCGGAGCAGGCGGTCGACGCCCTGTTCCGGCAGGCCGGCGTGATCGTCGTGCACCGCCGCGGTGCCATGTTCGACATCGCCAAGATCGCCGCCCGGCAGCCGCTGCCGGCCGGGCCGCGGGTCCGGGTGATCGCGAACTCGGCGACCCTGGTCCAGCAGCTGACCCATACGGTGACCGCGGTCGGGCTGCTGGCCGGCGGCGACCCGGTCGTGCTGCC
Source organism: Microlunatus sp. GCM10028923 (assembly GCF_042666975.1). NCBI lineage: Bacteria > Bacillati > Actinomycetota > Actinomycetes > Propionibacteriales > Propionibacteriaceae > Microlunatus > Microlunatus sp. GCM10028923. Next base: position 104,343 of record NZ_JBHTFF010000006.1, read on the forward strand.
GGGCGACGCGGGGCCGGAACGCTACGCGGAGGCCACCCGGGCCGCGCTGGCCGACGACGGCTGCGACGCCGTCGTTTGTGCCGCGGTGGCGATCTTCGACAGCGGTACGGACGCGATCCACGGCGCCCTGGCCGAGCTGGCGGCGGAGGCGAAGAAGCCGCTGGTCGGCGTCTTGATCGACTTCCACGAACACTCCGACCTGGACGACGGCGGCGACGACGACAAGCCGGGCGGACTGCCCACGTTCGACGCGCCGGCCGACGCCGTGCAGGCGCTGTCCGCCTTGAGTGCGTACGCGCACTGGCGGGAACGGGATCCGGGCGCGGTGCCGCTGCTCGACGTCGACGAACTGGCCGCCAAGCGGGTGGTCAACCGGGTGCTGTCCCGGGACCGGGCCGGCCGGGAGCTGACCGGGCCGGAGGCGACCGCGCTGCTGTCCACGTACGGGATCTCGCTGGTGCCGCGGCACCGGGTGAAGAGCCTGGACCAGGCGACCGAGGTGGCCGCCCGGCTCGGCTGGGACGTCGTGCTGAAGGCCCGCTCCAAGGCGGTCCGCGGCCGGCCGGACCTGGCCGGGGTCTACCGGAACCTGGACACTCCGGAGGCGCTCCGGGACGCCTGGGCGGAGCTGGGCGAGCTGACCGCCGAGCTCGGTCTCGGCGGCGACCCGGTGGTGGCCGACCCGGTGATCCAGGCGATGGCGCCGCCCGGGGTCCCGTTGATCATGACCAGCCGGGAGGACGCCGCGTTCGGGCCGATGCTGTCGCTGGGCCTGGACGGGATCGCCAGCGAACTGCTCGGCGACACCGTCTACCGGGTGCCGCCGCTGACCACCGCCGACGCTGCAGCGATGGTGCGCGACCTGCGCGCGGCGCCGACCCTGTTCGGCCGGGACGGCACCCAGGCCGTCGACGTGACGGCGGTGCAGGACCTGCTGCACCGGCTGGCCCAGCTCGCCGATGACGTACCGCAGCTGGCCTCGGTCCGGCTCAGCCCGGTGATCGCGTCGGTGACCGGCGTCCACGTGCTCGGCGCCCGGGTGCTGATCGCCCCGACCAGCGATCAGCGCGATCCGATGGCGCGGACTCTCTGAGTCCGACCTCTCCCAGCCCGACGGCCGGTCCGAGGCCGCCGCGGATCCATGGCAGGATGACCGCCATGAAGGTGAACTCCGGCACCCGAAAGGGCCTGCGCGCCGAGATCGACGCCAGTGGGTACTTTCCAGAGCTGGTCGAGGATTCGGTCCTGTTGGCACTCGGCGACGAGGAGCTCATCGACTTCGTGGTGCACCACGCGCCCACGTTCTCCGGCGACGAGATCCACCGCCACGTCACCGTCCTGGCGCTGACCCCGACCCGGCTGATCGTCGGGCACACCGATGATCATCCGGCGGACCCGCCGACCGACGGGGCGTACGCGTCGGCGTCGACCGAGTCGATCCGGCTGACCAAGATCAACAACGTGGTGGTGACCCGGGTGGTGTCCCGGCCGGAGCACTACCACGGCGCTCCGGACGCGGTGGTCGAGACCTGGTTGACCATCGGCTGGGGCGCGATGAACCGGCTCGACCTGGAGCCGGCCGGATGCAACGATCCCAACTGCGAGGCCGATCACGGCTACACCGGCAATCTGACCTCGGACGACCTGACGGTCCGGATCAGCGCCGCGATCGAGGGGTCGGAGAGCGTCGCCCGGCTGGTCCAGTTCGCCACCAACCTGCAGCGAGCGACCTCCTGAGCTCGATGATCATTCCGCGCTACGGCTCCGCGACCCTCGCCGAGCTGCTTCCCGGGCTGGCCGCCCACCTCGGCGTTCCCTCCTATGACAGCGATCCGCTGGACCTGCCCGACGCGCAGCGCTATGTGCTGATCGTCGTCGACGGGCTCGGTGATCAACTGGTCCGGCGGGCGATCCGGCAGGCGCCGTACCTGGCCGGGCTGCTGGACCGGGCCCGGTCGATCACCTCCGGGGTGCCGAGCACCACCGTGACCAGCCTGACCTGCCTCGGCACCGGGAGGCCGCCCGGCCAGCACGGCATGGTCGGCTGGACGGCGCGGGTGCCGCAGACCGGGGAGATCTTGAACCACCTGTTCTGGGAGTCGGCGGTCGACCCGGAGTCGTACCAGGCGCTGCCGACGATCTTCGACCGGGCCAGCGCGGCCGGGGTGGCGACGACGACCGTCTCGCTGGACCGCTTCACCGACAGCGGACTGACCCGGGCCGCCCTGCGCGGTGCGGAGTTCCGCGGCTTCCGCGATGAAGATGATCTTCGTGGCCGGGCCGAGCTGGTGGCCCGGGCGGCCCGGCGCGGCGACCGGAGCCTGGTCTACGCGTACGAACGGCGGCTGGACCATGCCGGGCACGCGCACGGCGTCAGCTCGCACGACTGGCACGGCGCGCTGACCGACGCCGACGCGCTGTGCCGGGCGATCCGGGACCGGCTGGACGACGACGTCCGGGTGATCATCACGGGTGATCACGGCATGATCGACGTCCCGAATGATCACCGGATCGTGATCGAGGACGACCCGGAGCTGGACGCGGGCGTGACCGACGTGGCCGGCGAGGGCCGGTTCCGGCAGCTCTATGTCGATCATGATCGGCCGGAGGCCGTGGCGGCCCGCTGGCGGGACCGGCTCGGCGACCGGGCCTGGGTCCGGACCCGGGACGAGGCGATCGAGGAGGGCTGGTTCGGACAGGTCGATCCGTTGATCAAGGAACGGTACGGCCACGTCGTCGCCGCCTTCCGGGACGACTGGGCCGCGATGACCCGCCGGATGGAACGCGAGATGGGCCTGATCGGCATGCACGGCTCCCTCACCGAGGCCGAGATGGTCGTGCCGCTGTTCGTCGACTGACCTCAGGATCCTTCGGGGAGTCTGGGGAACTCGGTCGGATAGAACGCGACCAGGAAGGCGTGCGCCGTGCCCTGCTCGCTGCGGGGGAGTTGGGAGAACTCGCTGACCAGGTCGAGCACGCGGTCCCAGAACGCCTCGGCGTCGGCCTCGTCGATCCAGGCGTGGCGGCGGATCGCCCGGAGCGCGTCGGCGGCATGCGCGGGCGTCGTCTCGGCGGCCCAGTCGGCCATCGGGTTGGGGATCAGGGCGGTCTGTTCGGGCGTGATCCGGCCGACCCCGAAGAGCCGGGCCGTCCTTCCGTAGAAGCGTTCCTGCTGGCCCCGTACGGTCTGGGTCCGGACGACCTTGATCATTCCGGCCTCGGTCAGGAGCCGGACGTGATAGGCGACCGTGCCCTTCGGCCGGCCGACCGCGGTGGCGAGCTCCTGGATCGAGGCCGCGCGGTCGAGCAGCAGCTGCAGCAGGGTGCTCCGGAACGGGTCGAACATCGCCCGGAGCTCCTGGTTCGACGTGACGATCCGTACCTCGTCGAGCTCGTAATCCGGCACCTGCTGACTGGTCGACACGTCGCGATGACTCCACTACGATCACTGTTTGAAAGAGTTCAAACAGTACCGGGTCCAAGGACGGATCCGCTACCGAGGGGTACTCGATGCCAGACGAACCGGCCCTGCCGTACACGGTCCGCGCACTCGACGGCACGACCTGGGACGCCTTCGCCGAACTGGTCGAGCGCAACGGCGGGGTGTTCGGCGGCTGCTGGTGCATGGGCCACCATGCGATGGAGAACGGCGAGACCTACCGATACCAGCGGTACGACAAGCGGGCCAAGAAGGAGGAGCTGGTCCGGTCCGGCCGGGCCCACGCCGCACTGGTCTTCGACGCGGACGGACTGGCGCAGGGCTGGGCGAAGTACGGCCGGCTGGCCGAGCTGCCGATCATCGAGCACAACCGGCCGGCGTACCAGGCCGATCCGCCGCCGGCGCCGGACTGGCGGATCACCTGCTACTACACGGACAAGCGGCATCGCCGGCAGGGGATCGGCCGGGCCGCGTTGGCCGGCGCCCTGGAGCTGATCGCGGCGGACGGCGGCGGCCTCGTCGAGGCGCTGCCCGAGGCGACGGCGGGGCGCGTCGCGCACGGCCGCTTCCTGTACCAGATGGTCGTCGAACTGTACGAGGAGTACGGCTTCCGGCGCGTCCGCCAGATCGGCAAGCACCGCTGGATCGTCAGCCGGGACGTCGCAGCGACCAACCAGAACGGGGGATGATCATGACCGACTTCGACGGCGAGGACCTGCAGGGTTCCCTTTTCCACAAGGTGAAGCTGTCCGGCGCCAGGATCCGGCGCAGCGACCTGGCCGGGGTGGTGATGCGGGCGGTGAACGTCGACGGTGCGGAGATCGACGCGCCCTGGCTCTACGACGGCACGCTGATGATCAACGACGTCGACGTGGTGCCGCTGGTCGAGGCCGAACTCTGCCGCCGGTTCCCCGGCCGGGCCGAGCGCCGGGCCGCCGATCCCGACGGGCTCCGCGCGGCCTGGGCCGCCCTCGAACAGGCCTGGGCAGTGATCATCGAACGGGTCGCGACGATGCCCGACGGGACGGTCGACATCTCGGTCGACGACGAGTGGTCCTTCGCCGAGACACTGCGGCACCTGGTGCTGGCCACCGACATGTGGCTCGGCAAGGCCGTGCTGAAGCGGGAGCAGCCGTTCCACCGGCTCGGCCTGATGAACGCCGACTCCGCGAAGGAGTTCCCCGGCGTGTTCGCGACCGAGCAGCCGAGCTACCCCGAGGTGCTCGCGGCCCGGGCGGACCGGGTCGGGATGGTCTGCGACTTCCTCGCCGACGTGACCGCGGAGCAGCTGGCCGAGCAGCGCCCGAATCCGCACGAGCCCGACTACGCCGAGACCGTACGTTCCTGCCTGCACACGATCCTCGAGGAGGAGTGGGAGCACCAGCGTTATGCGGTCCGTGATCTTGATCGGATCGAGCAGGGCGCACCGGCATGAGCGTGGACGAGCCGCGACGGGTGGGCGGCTGGGACTTCCAGGACGCGGCCCCGGACTGGCGGGTGCTCAGCATGTCGGGCACTGGGGCGTGGTTCGACGCGCCCTCGTATGACGGCGGGATCGCCCTGGCGCGGCGGATCGTGGACTTCGCGGACTCCTGCGGCGTCACTCCGAGCCTTGACCTGCGGGCGTCCGGAGTGCAGGTGTGGATCCCGTACGGCGAGGGCCTGGACACTGCCAAACTCTCTTTCGCACAAGGGATCTCGGCGGCTGCCCGGGAGCTCGGCCTGACCTCGGACCCGTCGGTGCCGCAGAACCTGGAGTGGGGGATCGACACGCTGGACAAGCCGACTCTGCTGCCGTTCTGGCAGACCCTGCTCGGCTATGAGGAGATCGAGCTGGACGACCTGGTCGACCCGCTGCGCCGGGATCCGCGGGTGTGGTTCTACGAGGCGGCACCGCGGCCGCTGCGCAATCGGATCCACTTCGACGTCGCCGTACCGCGCGAGGTCGCACGGGACCGGGCCGCCGCGATCAAGGCCGGCCCGGACTACGCACCTGATCATGGAAAGGCCCTGCTCCGGGACGCCGAGGGCAACGAGGTCGACTACATCCCGGCCGGCGGGCTCGGCCTCGATCCGGACACTGCGGACTGGTGGCTGCCGTTCGGTGGCATGGTGTTCTACCCGACTGATGATCTTGGGCTGGCGGTGGACCTGGCCGGCCGGGTCGCCTCGACGTGTGACGAGGTCGGGCTGCCGCTGCTGATCGACCTGCGGCCGAGTGGAGTCATGATCGACACCGGCAAGGACCAGTGGGAGGACCAACGGTTCACCGAGACGGCGCGCCGGGTCCAGGCGCACGCCCGTGAGCTCGGCCTGGCCGCGGATCCGACCCGGCTGCGGTTCTTCCAGGTCTGCATCGACGCGGTCGACATCCCTGCTGTACGGGCGTTCTGGCGGGCCGTGCTCGGCTATGTCGACGACCCACGCGAGTTCGTCACCGACATCGGCGACCCGCGCCGGCTGAACCACCCGATGATCTTCCAGCAGATGGATCCGGACGACACCGCCCGGCGGGAGCAACGGAACCGGATCCACCTCGACCTCTATCTGCCCCATGATCAGGTCGCCGCCCGGATCGACGCCGCCCTGGCGGCGGGCGGCCGGTTCACCCGAGAGCCGGGCGGCACCATCGCGGATCCCGAGGGTAACGAGGTCGACATCGGCCGGCGCCTCGCCGACCCGACGCCCGGCTAGCCCCGATATTTCGTGATCTTGGTGGCGAAAGATCGAGGCTGGCTAACTGGAGTCGAAGACCGGGTTCCGTTCGCGCAGCTGGACCTGGAGTTCGATCTCAGGGCTTCGACTCAAGGCCGGAGCGCCCCATGTCACGTCCAACCGAAGATCTTGCGGTTACGTGTCGGGCGTCCCGATCAGGCCTTCACTGAGTGGACGATTTGGGCCGGGCCAGGGCCGCAGCGGCGGTTTTTCCGTCCACTCGGCGAGTCTTGCTTCCCGGCCGTAGGAGATCCTGCGGTCGCGCGGTCGGCGAACTCGCGGCGGCGGGTTCGCGGGTTCCGAAGACGTCCCTGAGCTCAGCCTGTCGAAGGGCGAAGCCCCGGATCCAGCCCCCACAGCCAGGATCGTCTCCCGCAGCAGCAGCACGCCCGACGACGAAATCCACGACTGACGAGCCGAATCAAGAACCAACCGGCCCTCGGTTACCCTTCACCTGCGCAGTGCCTACCTCTTGGACGATTTAACGACTTAGACAATCGCCAGTCTTCCAAGCAGGACAGGCACTTCCGTGCTTTCAACCCCAGGTGTAGCCACCAAGATCACGAAATATCGAGGCTAGCGCGGCTGTCAGGGCCGACTGCCAGGATGGGCCATCGGCGGAATGAGCGAACTCTGGCCGGTGCTGCCGGCGTTCCTGCTGTCCGTCGTCGTGATCACCGCGACGCCGGGCCCGGCCTTCGCACTGATCGTGCGGCGGTCGGCGCTGCGCGGCCGGCGGCACGCGGTCGCGACGATCATCGGGCTCGAGTTCGGGCTGTACGCGTGGGCGCTGCTGGCGGCTGAGTGCACCTGGCTGACTGTGTCACCCCGAATGGCCCAGGAACCGGTGTGGGAGGTGGCTCAGCTGGGTGCGTCGTCGAGTGAGACTCGCAATGAGCTGAATGCCGAGCGGTCTGACGGCCGGAGGGACCGGTGGGTATCGGTCGGGGTTTCGAGGGTGAAGGTGACGGTCGTGCCTGTCGTGCCGTCGTCGGCGATCTCAATGAGCTCGGTTGCGGGCATCCCGTGGTGATAGGTCTGGATCCAGCCGCCTGAAGCCCGGCGGTTCTGGTGGATCAGTGTGGAGCTCAGCGCCGCGACGACGGACATTCCCCATCGCGGGAGTCCGTCGGGAAGTACCGAGCGATCCGGGTTGTCGAAGAAGCGGACGTCTCTGGTCGCCATGACGGGCTTGCGGATGATGTGTCCCTGAGGGGTTCGCCGGGTGTCGGTTCCCCTGCCGTCGTCGCGGATCGACACCGACCCGTCTGGTCGAACGGTGACGGTGGCCGTGCCCACTCGACCGGCTGCGGTTGCTTCGTCGGCGGCGTAGGCAAGCACCTCCAGCATCATGTGCCGTAGACCGCCTTGGGCATAGATGGCGGGATTCTGGCGGATGTGCTCGAGGTGGTCCTCGTCGACCGAGATGGCCCAGTCGTGAGTTGTGACGACCCAGGCAGCGTTGTTGTCCACGCCCCTAAGTTTAGGAATCGGCGCTCGGGTGCACCTTCGTCGTGACCGGCGCCGGTCGGACTCACGCGGTGATCTCGTTGCTGCGTTCGCCGTTGTGGAAGGTACGCGCGATGAACGACGTACCGACTGCGGCCCGGATCTCGGCCGGGGACGGAGGCGCAGGTCTGTCCCGCGAGCGGTGTCGGCGGTTGCTGCCAGGATGTGCGGATGGATCGCGACCGGCCGCGAGGGACCGGATGACGCGCCCGAGGGGGCGCGTCCTCGAGGTGCGCGGTGCGGCGGAGCACAATCTGCGTGACCTCGAGGTGACGTTCGGGCCCGGGCTGACCGCGGTCGTCGGGGTCTCCGGGTCGGGGAAGTCGTCGCTGGCGTTCGATGTCGTCTACGCCGAGGCGCGGCGCCGGTTCGTCGAGTCGCTGGCGCTCGGGGCGAACCGGGTGCGGGTGCCGGCCGCACGGGTTCGGAGCATCGACGGGCTCGGGCCGGCGGTGGCGGTCGCCCAGAACGTCCTCAATCGCAACCCTTCTTCGACCGTGGCGTCGTCGGTCGGGCTGCATCCGTTCCTGCGGATCCTGTACGCGCGGTTCGCCGAGGTCGGCTGTCCGCGGTGCGGGCTGGCGGTGCGGGCGGTGTCGGATGAGGAGCGGCTCGCCGTGGCGCTCGACCTGCTCGAGGAGACCGACGGGCTGGACGTCGAGGTCGCGGTGGTCCGGGGCCTGACCGGCAGCCACGCCCGGCTGCTCGCGGGGCTCCGGGACCGGTTCGACGTGATCACGGTCGACGGCCGGCCGTGGCCTAAGACGAGCCGGGCCCGGCTCGACCCGGCGGCACCGCACGACGTGGCGGTCCGGGTGACGACCCTGCGGCGGGGGATGGCGGTCGCGGAGGTCCGGGCCGCGCTGGAGCAGGCCGATGGGCTGGGCCGGCCCGAGGTCCGGCTCGGCGGCACCCCCATTCTGCGGGCCCCGGTCTGCCCGGGCTGCGGGGCCTGGGTTCGGCCGCTCGGACCGGCGGCGTTCGGCGACGGTACGGACACCTCGTCGCACCGGATCGCCGGCCTGACGCTGCCGGAGTTGATCAACCGGCCGGTGACCGACGTCCTGGAGTTCGTGGAGCGATTCCCGGCCACGCCGCGGTCCCGGCGGATCCGGGACGAGCTGCTGCGCCGGCTGCGTCCACTGGTCACGCTGGGCCTCGGCCACCTCGCGCTGGACCGCCCGATGCCGACGCTGTCCCGCGGCGAGGCGCAGCGCACCCGGCTCGCCGTCGTCCTCTCGGGTCGCCTCGAGGACCTGCTGCACGTGCTCGACGAGCCGACCATCGGCCTGCACCACAGCGACCTGCGGCGGCTGCTCGACGCCATCGTCGAGCTGCCCGGGCCGGTGCTGATGGTCGAGCACGACCCGGCGGCGATCGCGCTGGCCGACGACGTCGTCGAGATCGGACCGGCCGGCGGCGCGGCCGGCGGCCGGCTGGTGTTCCAGGGTCCGCCGGCCGAACTGTGGCGGGCCGACACCGCCTCCGGGGTCGGCTTCTCCGCCCGGACCCGCCGGCCCGCGCAGCGTCGCCGGCCGGTGCCCGACGCCCGGATCCGGATCGGCGGCGCTCACGTACACAATCTCCGCGACGTCGACTGCGAACTTCCGGTCGGCGCACTCACGGTGATCACCGGACCGTCCGGGGCCGGCAAGACGACCCTGGCCCGCGAGGTGCTGCTCGCGTCGCTGCGCGAGGGCGGCCCGGTCGGGTGCGGGACCTTCGAGGCGCCGGTGATCCGGTCGCTCGCCGTCGACCAGGCGCCGCTGGGCAACAATCCGCGGTCGAACCCGGCCACGTACACGAAGGTGTTCGACCGGATCCGGGACGTGTTCGCGGCCGGGACCGGCCGGTCGGCGACAGAGTTCACCTTCAATCGGTCCGAGGGCGCCTGCCCGGCCTGCGAGGGGATGGGCGCCGTCGAACTCAGCCTGCGCGACGTCGCGCCGGTCTGGGTGCCCTGCGAGGAGTGCGAGGGCCTGCGGTTCCGGCCGGAGGTGCTGGCGGCGACCTGGTCCGGGCTGTCGATCGCCGACGTGCTGGCGGCGAGCGTCGACGACGCCCGGGCCGTATTCGCCGAGCACCCGGCGGTCGCCCGGGTGCTGGACACCCTGATCGAGGTCGGCCTCGGCTACGTCACCCTCGGCCAGCCGTCGCCGAGCCTGTCCGGCGGCGAGGCGCAGCGGGTCCGGCTGGCGCGTGAACTGACCAAGGCCAAGGCCGGCGACCTGGTGCTGCTCGACGAGCCGACGACCGGCCTGCACCCGGCGGACCTGGACCGGCTGCTCGCCGTACTGCACCGGCTGACCGACCGGGGCTGCACGGTCGTGGTCGTCGAGCATCAGCCCGACGTGATCAACGCCGCCGACTGGCGGATCGAGCTCGGCCCGGGCGGCGGGCCGGACGGCGGCCGGCTGCAGCACTGCGGCCCGCCCGAACCCGAACGGCGGCCCCGACCCCGACCACGGGCCGCGCCGCGATCGGGCCGGCGGTCGAGCGACCTGCTCCGGATCCGCGGCGCCCGGTCGCACAACCTGCAGGGCGTCGACGTCGACTTCGCCAAGGGGCGCTACACCGTGGTGACGGGCGTTTCGGGGTCGGGCAAGACGTCGCTGGTCCGCGACGTCGTCGCGGCCGAGGCCAACCGGCGGCTGCTCGAATGCCTGTCGGTCTACGAACGCCAGTCCGTCCGCGAGGGGCCGGAGGCGCCGGTCGACTCGCTCACCGGGCTCGGCCCGACCATGATCATCGACGCCGGCGGGACGAATGCGCCCTGGTGGTCGACCGACGGACGCGACGCCGCCCGCGGCACGGTCGCGCAGGCCGGCGACCTGGACCGACTGATCGCCGTGCTGCTCGCCCGCAGCGGGGAGCGGACCTGCCTCGACTGCGGCGGCACCGACGTCGGCCGTACCTCGCCGGCCGCCGGCGCCGCCTGGACCTGCCGCGACTGCGGTGCCGACGCCGTGCCGATCGAACCGCGGCACCTGGTCGGGTCACCGGCCACGCTCTGTCCGCACTGCCTGGGGCGCGGCGTGATCCGGCGATTCCACTTCGACCGCTGGGTGGTCCGGCCGGACGAAGGCATCTGCGCCGGCTGCTTCCGCGGCACCAGCGGCGGACCGTCGGCGATGACATCGGCCTCGCTGGCCCTGTTCAGCTACTTCTGCAAGCCGAGCACCGGCGGCAACGCCTCGTTGCGAGCGTTCGCCGACCGGCACGGGTTCGACCTCGAGACCACGCCGTGGTCGGCGTTGCGCGAGGAGACCCGGCAGGCCTTCCTGTTCGGCGAACCGTCGTCCACCAGCGAGTTCTCGCTGGACGCCTGGATCGGGATGAACCACTGGGCCCAGAGCGACCTCGGCGGCGCGGAGACCACGGCCAGCCCTTGTCCCGAGTGCGACGGCCGACGGCTGCGCGCCCCGTACCTGACGCTGCGGTTGGCCGGCCGCGACCGGCACGACCTGTTCTCGGCATCGATCGGCGAGCTCGCCGAACTGCTCGACTCGCTGGACGAGCCGGACGACCGGCCGGCGGCGGAGGCCCGGTCCGTGGCGCTGCACCGGCTCCGGTTCCTGCGCGCGGTCGGGCTCGGCTACTTGCAGCTGGATCGGGCGGCCTGGACGCTGTCGGCCGGGGAGGCGCAGCGGATCAAGCTGGCGGCGGTCCTCGGCGCCGGGCTGGTCGGCATGACCGTGCTGCTCGACGAGCCGTCCCGCGGGCTGCACCCCTCGGAGGTGGGTGCGGTGGTGCGCTCGCTCGCCGAACTGCGGGACGCCGGCAACACCGTGATCGCCGTCGAGCACGACCCGGCGATGATCCGGGCGGCCGACGAGATCGTCGAGGTCGGGCCGGGGCCGGGCCGGGCGGGCGGCCGGATCGTCGACCTCGACAGCGACGAATCGGTCACCCGGCCGGTGCTCGACGGCCGGTTCACCATCCCGGGCCGCGACCGGCGGCGCGAGCCGGCCGGCCGGATGCGGGTCACCGGTGCCCGCGAGAACAACCTGCGCGCCCTGGACGTCGACGTTCCGCTCGGCGTCCTGGTCGGCGTCTGCGGAGTGTCCGGCTCGGGCAAGTCCTCGCTCGTCGTCGACACGATCGCGCTCGGCCTGGACCGGCCGAAGACCGGGGTGCCGGGCCGGGGCGTGATCCGGGTCCAGCCCGGTGCGCACGACACCATCGCCGACCCGCCGCCGCGGACCGTGGTCGCCGACCAGTCGCACGCCGAAATCGCCTCGCCGGGGATGTTCCTCGGCCTCGTCGGAGCGGTCCGGAAGGCCTTCGCCGCAAGCGAAGCGGCCGTCGAGGACGGGCTCAGGGCCAAGGACCTCAAGTACGGCTGCGACGCCTGCAAGGGGCGCGGCGTGTGGACGGAGGGCCTGGCCTTCCTGCCGTCCGTGACCCAGCGTTGCGACGCCTGCGCCGGCTCCGGCTACCGCCGCGAGATCGCCGCGCTAGTCGAACGAGGACGTACCCTCGCGGAGTTCGAGGCCCTGACCCTGGCCGAACTGGTCGAGGAGTGGGGCGATCTGCCCGCCGTGGGCCGGGCCGGTGGCGCGGCGCTGGAGCTCGGCCTGGGCTATCTCGTCGTACGGCAGCCGGGCTGGAGCCTGTCCGGCGGCGAGGCGCAGCGGCTGAAGCTGGCCAAGGAACTCGCCCGGCCGGCCAAGACGGGCACCCTCTACCTGCTCGACGAACCGACCGTCGGGCTGCAGGCCACCGACGTCGCCGCCCTGGTCCGGGCCCTCGACACGATCGTCGACGCCGGGAACAGCGTGCTCGTCGTCGAGCACGATCCACTGCTGCTGGCCGCCTGCGACTGGTTGATCGAACTCGGACCGGGCGCCGGGCCGGATGGCGGCATGATCATCTTCGAGGGCCCGCCGGAACGCCTGGCCACCGCCGGGACCCCGACCGCGCCCTACCTCGCGGAGGTGCTCAGATGATCATGAACGCGTTGCTGCTCGGCGACCCGTCCCCGGCGCTGCGTTGGCGTACGGCGGTCGAGCTGGACGGCGCCGACGAGGACGACGCCGAGGTCGCGGCGTGGCGCGCCGAACGTGATCACGGCGAGGAGATCGGCGACTTGATCACCGGGCTGGAGGCGGCCGGGGCGGACGTCCGGAAGGCCGGCTACCTGCTCTGCCGGCTGGCGTACCTGGGCTATCGCGGACCGGCGCTGGCCGACGGAGCCGACATGATCTTCGCCCGGCAACGCGGCGACGGCTCCTGGTCGGACGCGCCGCCCGGCGACGACGGCCCGCGCTTCGTCACGATGCAGACCGTGCTGCCGTTGCGCGGGCTCGCCGCCGCCGGGTACGCCACCGACCCGCGCGCCGAACGGGCCTACGCCTGGCTGCTAGGGGTCCGGCTGCCGGACGGCTCCTGGCCGGCCGGTCCGAAGGGCGACCTCGGCAAGGGGAACCGGGCGGTCACGCCGGAGATGGAGTACCGCCGGCTGACCCGCGGGCTCGGCTGCCGGTCGGCGACCACCGGGGCCGTCGCCTGCCTGGCGCTGCACCCGGAACGGCGCCGCTCCGACGAGGCCCGGATCGGCGTCGACCACCTGCTGGCCCGGGAGACCCGCGACGACGCCACCCTCGGCTGGGAGGTGGCGCGGCTGGTCGGGCTGGAACGGGCCCTGGGGCAGGTCACCTTCTACGCGACCTTCGACCTCGCCTTCCTGCTCGACCTCGCGTCGCGCTGCGGCGTCTCGGCGGCGGACCGGCGGGTCCGGGCGCTGGTCGGCCACCTCGAATCACTGCGCGGACCGTACGGACTCTGGCAGCATCCGACCCACCCGCAGCTGTCCGGCTGGCTCACCTTCGACCTGGAGAGCAGCCTGCGCCGGCTCGGCGACGGCGACTGGGTCGGCAACGAGGAGCCGGCCACCTTCACGCCCTACCGCCGCGGCGCGCGCCGCCACTGAGCAGCAGAGGAGCATGATCATGAACGCAGCCGGTGAGTTCGTCACCGAGGACTTCGGCTACGACGGCGGCCGGCAGGTCACCGTCTATGTGCCGCGGCGGCCGCCCGAGGCGATTGTGTACGCGGGCGACGGCCAGGGGATCTCGCAGTGGGGCCCGGACCTGGAGGCGGCCGACGTGCCGCCGACGATGGTGGTCGGCGTGCACCGGACCGACGACCCGGACGAGATGGCCCGGATCAAGGAGTATTCGCCCCAGTTCGACGAGGAGATCTTCGCCGCGCACGAACGGTTCTTCGTCGAGGAGGTCCGGGCCTGGGTACGGACGCGCTTCGAGCTCGACCTGCCGGCCGAGCGGACCGCCGTCTGCGGGGCCTCGGCGAGCGGGGAGCTGGCGCTGGTCCTGGGGCTGCGACACCCGGACGTCTACGGCGCCGTCTTCTGCGCCTCGCCGGGCGGGATCCATCCGCCCGCCGACCTGCCGAGCAGCTATCCGAGGACGTACCTGCTCGGCGGGACGGAGGAGCCCTGGTTCCTGGAGAACGCGACCCGCTGGGCCGACGCGCTCCGGGTCGCCGGGGCGGACGTGATCATGCAGGAACGTCCTGGCGAGCACGGCGGCGACTTCTGGCGGACCGAGTTCCCGCTGATGGTCCGGTGGGCCTTCGGCGACGGAGCCGTCGTGCGCTGAGCCTGTTCGAAAGGGCGGTGTGCCTAGGCGAAGACTGCGGCGAGGCGGCGGAGGCCCTCGGCGATCTGTTCCGGCGGGTACGTGACGAAGGACAGCCGCATCGTGTTGGCCGGGGCCGGCTCGGTGAAGAACGGTGCGCCCGGGACGAAGGCCACGTCGCGGTCGATCGCGGCACCGAGCAGGGCGGCCGTGTCGTACGTCTCGGGCAGGGTGGCCCAGACGAACATGCCGCCGGCGGGCCGGTTCCAGCTGCTGCCCTCGGGCAGGGCCGCGGCCAGCCCGGCGAGCATCGCGTCACGCCGTTCGGCATAGCCGGCGCGGGACCGCTCGACGGCGGCATCGAGCCGGCCGGAGGCCAGATAGCGGGCGGCGGCGGCCTGGTCCAGCGTCGAGGTGTGCAGGTCGGCCGCCTGCTTGGCGATCACCACCGCCGACTTGATCGACGGGTCGGTCCGGACCCAGCCGAGCCGCAGCCCGGGGGCCAGGATCTTGGAGAAGCTGCCGGTGCTGACCACCCGGCCGGGCTCGGCACCGATCGCCAGCGACGCGGGCGCCGGGTCGCCGAAGCTCAGTTCCCGGTACGGGTCGTCCTCGATCACCCGGAACCCGTACCGCTCGGCGACGGCGACGATCCCGGCCCGGTTGTCCGGGGTCAGCGTCCGTCCGGTCGGGTTGTGGAAGTTCGGCACCGTGTAGAACGCCTTCGGCCGGTGCTCGGCGGCCAGCTCGGCCAGCGCGTCCAGGTCGACCTCGTCGCCGGCGCCGGGCACGCCGACCAGCCGGGCCCCGGCCAGGCTGAAGCACTGCAGTGCCGCGAGATAGCTGGGCCGCTCGACCAGCACCACGTCGCCCGGGTCGACCAGGGTGGAGGCGAGCAGGCTGATGCCCTGCTGCGAGCCGGTGGTGATCACGATCTGCTCGGGATCGGTGGTCAGGCCCAGCGCCCCGTACCGCTCGGCGATCCGGGCCCGCAGCTCGGCGTTGCCCTCGGACGGCGAGTACTGCAGCGCGGCGGGGGAGCCGAGCGCCTCCTGGACCGCGGCCAGCGCGCCGTCGAGGTCGAAGAACTCCGGCGCGGGCAGCCCGCCGGCGAAGGAGATGACGCCGGGCCGCTGGGTGAGCGCGAGCAGCTCCCGTACGACGGACGGCTTGACGGTCGCGAACCGGGCGGACAAGCTTGGCAGGCTTTCCGAGGGCAAGTGTTGGACTTCTGCGGGCACGACGCCACTCTATTAAGCAAGGGGGACGACCCCCTTGGACCCCCGCTCCGCTCCGCGCAAGGACACACGCCCTCCGTTCAGGAAATTCTCAACTCGCCGCGCGACCTGTCCAGCGGAGCGGTCGATGTTTGGCACACTGCGTCGGTGGCCGAGTTCGTGTACTTCACCGGGCCGATGGATTGCGGGAAGTCGACCCTTGCGCTCCAGTTTGATCACACCCACTCGACCGGTGGCCGTGCCGGCCGGCTGTTCACCAGTCAGGACCGGGCGGGGGAGGCGACGATCTCGTCGCGGCTGGGCCTGGAACGGCCCGCGATCGAGGTGGTCGAGGACTTCAGTTTCTGGCGGTACGTGGTCGAGCAGCTGACCCAGGGCAGCCGGATCGACTACCTGATCTGCGACGAGACGCAGTTCTACCTGACCGAGCAGATCGACGATCTGGCCCGGATCACCGACGAACTCCAGATCGACGTGTACGCGTTCGGGATCCTCACCGACTTCCGGACCACCCTGTTCCCCGGCTCACAGCGGCTGGTCGAGCTGTGCGACCGGATCGAACTGCTCCAGGTGCAGCCGCTCTGCTGGTGCGGCGCCCGGGCCACCCACAACGCCCGTACCGTGGACGGCCGGATGATCACCGAGGGCGCCCAGGTCGTCGTCGGTGACACCGAGCAGGAACCCTCGGAGAACGTCGGGTACGAGACGCTCTGCCGGTCCCATCACCGGCGCCGGATGACCCGGGCCGTGGCCCGGGAGACGCTCACCGAGCCCGCCTAGCGCGCCAGTCCGTGCACTGAGCTTGTCGAAGTGCCAGGCCGGATCGTGGCTTGCCCCCTTCGACAGGCTCAGGACATGCTTCGACAAGCTCAGGGAACGAGGCTCGACACTCCTGACGGGCGGAACGCGTAGACCGCGTCGAGCCGGTCCCGGGCCAGCGCGAGGTAGCCCGGCAGCCGGGTCCGGAGCGCCGGGCTCGGCCGGTACCCGTTCAGGACCGCCTCGATCAGCGGCTCGGGATCGATGATCACGCCCTGGTCCGCGCGGAGCTCGAGATGCGCGATCAGGTTGGCCAGGTCGAGGGCCGGGTCGCCGACGGCGATCAGGTCGAAGTCGATCAAGCCGGCCTCGCCGTGATCGTTGATCAGGATCTGGCCGTCGTGCAGGTCCCGGTGGATCAGCGCGAGCCGGGTCGTCGGCTCGGCGAGGGTGCCGCGGGGCAGCCGGCGCGGTCGCCAGTCCGGTCGCGGCGCCGCGTAGTCGTCGGCGAGCCGCTGCCAGTGCGCGGTGACCGCCCGTTCCGCGGACAGGTCGTGGGCCGCCGGAGCGGCCCGGCCGGCCGTCGTCGTCGCAGGGTCGAGCCGGTGCAGGGCGGCGAGGGTACGGCCGGTGGCCCGGCAGGCCTCGGCGGCCGCGGGATCGTTCAGCAGCTCGGTGAGGGCGCGGCCGGGCAGTGCCGCCGTGGTCACCGACGCCTCGGCCCGGTCGGCACCGAGCACGGCCGGGGTGGCCAGCGGCAGCGACTCGGCCAGCCGGGTCGTGTCGACCAGCCGCCGCCAGCGGTCCGGGCGGACGATCTTGGTGAAGCTGCCGTCGGCCTCGCGGAGCACGGCGCGGCGCTCCGGCCGATGGCCGAGCAGGGTCGCGCCCGGCCACTGCAGGCGGCGGACCACGGCCGGCAGCCGGCGATCGGCGCCGGCGGGCTGCAGCACGAAGGGGCCGACCGCCCGTGACCCCGGGGTCGCGGCGGCGATGCCGGCGGCCCGGCGCGGCGTCGCCAGCCACTGGCCGGCCAGCCGGCGATGATCATGGTCGACGAGGTCCAGCAGCAGCCGGTCGGCGCCGCGCGGCCAGGACCGGACCAGGCGCAGGCCCAGCTCGGCCAGGTCGCCGGCGAGCGACGCCAGGCCGGGGTTGATCAGGACGTTGTTGATCATGGGAGGGTCTCCTCGATCCGGGCCAGCAGTACGGGGATCCGGTCCGGCCAGTCCGGCAGCGCGGTACGGAACGGCTCGGCCGCCCGGAGCAGCAGGGCCCGGGCCCGGTGCCAGTCCAGCCCGGCCGGCACCGGCCGGACGGTCCGGTAGCCGGCCAGTACCCGGTCGACGGCGGCCGGCCCGAGCCCGGCGGCCTGGAGCCCGGCCAGGTCGGCGGCCGGATCGCCCAGCCCGGACCGGTCGAAGTCGATCAAGGTCGGCTCCGGGTGCGCCGCACCGGTCGGCGGGATGATCACCTGGTCGACGGAGAAGTCGCCGTGGCAGGGGACCGGCGGCACCGCGGCCGGGGCGCTGGCCCGGAGCCGGTCCAGGATCGCCTCAGCCCGGGCGGCCTGGCCGGGTAGCAGGATCCGGATCAGGGCGACGGTGGCGGCCGGGTCGGCCTGCCGGACCGCCGGGCCGGGCACCGGCGGTTGATCATGGAGCCGGGCCAGGGCCACGCCGCAGCCGGTCAGCATCGCGTCGGTGGCGGCACCGGTCCCGATCAGGTCGGCCAGGCTGACGCCCGGCTCGTACCCGGTGATGATCACCGCCCGCTCGGCGTCCCAGCCCAGCGAGCGCCGGGTCCCGGTGAGCCGGCCGAACCAGGCGAGCCGGTCCTGCGCGTCGGCGACCGTGGTCCGGCGGTAGGCGCGGACCAGCACCGGCTCGCCGCTGCCGCGGGAGGCCAGGGCGACCCAGCGGCGCTGCGGCTTGTAGGCGAGGGTACGGAACTCCGGCGCCGGTCCGGGCAGCAGCGCCGCGGTCGCGGCGGCCGGGTCGGCGAGGGCCGGCAGATCCCGGTCGGCCGCGGCCCGGGCGATGATCAGGTTCCGGTCCCGATCATGGTCGATGATCGTGCCCGGCGGTGCCTTCCTGATCAGCTTGTCGAGCTTGGGCCGGGCCGCCGCCGACACCACGTACCCGAAGGCGTCGCCGTCCGGGTGGGTGATCGCGGCGACGCAGCTGGTGCCCGGCTTGTAGCGCAGCTGGGTCAGGCCGGGCAGCCCGAGCAGGGTGGCGAGCCCGGGCAGGGCGGGGTCGGTGATCATCGGGCCTGGCCCTTCGACAGGCTCAGGGCGCGTTGGGTCCGGTCGGTCGGTGATCATCGGGCTTGCCCTTCGACAGGCTCAGGGCGCGTTGAGTCGGGTTGGTCGGTGATCATGAGGCTTGCCCTTTCGACGGGCTCGGGGCGCGTTGGGTCGGGTCGGTCGATGATCACCGGGCTCTGCCCTTCGGCAGGCTCAGGGCGCGTGGGTTGGCCGGGCGGTCGAGGACGGCTTCCGGTGTGCCGGCGCGGACCAGGCGGCCGTCGTCGATCCAGAACACCAGGTCGGCGTCCCGGGCGGCGTCGAGGTCGTGCGTGATCACCAGCGTGGTCCGGCCCTCGGTGAGCCTTCGCAGCGCGGCCGCGACCTCGGCCTCGGTGCCCGGGTCCAGCCCGGTCATCGCCTCGTCCAAGATCACGATCGGCGCGTTCCGGATCGCCGCCCGGGCGATCGCGATCCGCTGCCGCTGGCCGCCGGACAGGGTCGCGCCGCGTTCGCCGATCACGGTGTCGTAGCCCTGCGGCAGCGCCCGGATGAACTCGTCGGCGCCGGCCAGCCGGGCGGCCCACCGGATCCACTCCTCACTCACCGGCCGGCCGTCGCCCGCGTCGGGCGCGCCGAACGCGATGTTGGCCCGGATCGTGTCGGCGAACAGCACGCTCTCCTGCAGCACCACCGCGACCTGGGACCGGACCGAATCGAGGGTCAGGTCGCGCAGGTCCCGGCCGTCGACCAGCACCTGGCCGGCCTCGGGATCCCGCAACCGGCTGAGCAGCCCGGCGATCGACGACTTGCCGGCACCGGACGGCCCGACCAGGGCGACCCGGCGGCCGGGCGGGATGATCAGGTTCAGGCCCTTCAGCACCGGCCGGCCGGGCCGGTAGCCGAACACGACGTCGCGGAACTCGATCAGGCCGCGGGACCGTGGCGCCGGCCGGGCCCACGGCGCATCCACGATCTCCGGGCGGGTGTCCAGCAGGTCGACGATCCGCTCGCCGGACGCGGCGGCCTTCGCGAGCCGCCCGGTGTACTTCGCGATGTCACGGAGCGGTCGGAATGCCGTCTTCAGATAGGTGAGGAACACGGTCAGCTCGCCCGGCGTCAGCGCCCCGGCCAGCACCCGGTGGCCGCCGAGCAGCAGCACGACGCCGGTGGCCAGCCCGACCAGGACGTCGGTCTTGCGTTCCAGCCCGGCCGACAGCCGCTTGGCCCGGACCCCGTCCGTCAGGGTCCGCTCGTTGCTGCCGCCGAACCGCTGCTCCAGCCGCGTTTCCAGCGCATAGCTCTGCACCACCGGCATCGCACCGAGCGACTCGGTGGCCAGCGAGGCGAGCGCACCCTCGGCCTCCCGCTGGCCGCGGGACACCGCGTTGATCTTGCGGGTGAGCCGGCCGCCGATCAGCAGGAACAGCGGGAACACGACAGCAACGGCCAGGGCCAGCTGCCAGTCCATGATCACGATCACCACGAACATCCCGGCCAGCGTGATCACGTTGCCGGCCAGCGGGATCGCGGCCGTGACGGTGGCTTCCTGGAGCCGGCCGATGTCGCCGGTCACCCGGGTCACCAGGTCGCCGGTCCGCCTCGACTCGTGGAACCGCAGCGACAGCCGGTTCAGGTGGGCGTACAGCTCGGTCCGGACCCGGGTCAGCACCCGGTTGCCGGCCAGGGCGAAACAGACCGTCATCGCGTACGCTGCGCCGGCCCGGAGCGCGACCACGCCCACCAGGGCGGCGGCACAGGAGATCAACAGCACGGTCAGGTCGGCGACGCCGGGCACACCCGGGACGGGCGCGCCGCGGGTGGCCAGGTCGGCTCCCGTGGCGGCGACGATCGCGTCGATCACGTACGCCAGCGGCCAGGGCTCCAGCAGCCGGAGCCCGACCTCGGCGATCAGGGCCAGCAGGCCGAGCATGATCAACTTCCGCTCGGCGGCGACCTGGTGCCGGAACCGGTGCAGGGTGCGGCGCAGCCCGGGCAGTGCCGCGGACAGCCCGGGCTTCGCGGTCCGGCCCATCAGGCGACCGCCTGGCGGTCGATCAGGGCGAGCGAGCGGTCCACCACCCCGGCCCAGCTGTGCCGGGTGACGGCGGCGCGGCGGCCGGCGTCGCGCAGCCGGAGTCGTTCTCCATGATCACGCCGGAGCAGCACCAGTGCGTCGGCCAGCGCGGCCGGATCCCCGGGCGGGGTCAGCCGGCCCAGCCGGCCATGATCGAGAACGGCGGGGATCTCGCCGATCGCGCTGCCGATCACCGGCAGCCCGGCGGCCAGGTATTCGTACACCTTCAGCGGCGAGAAGTAGAACCGCCCCAACGCCGGGTACGGGGCGCAGGCGACATCCATCCGGTGCAGCTGGGCGACGACCCGGTCGGCGCCCATGGCCCCGGTGAACTCGACCGCGTCGGCGACGCCGAGCTCGGCCGCGAGCCGTTCCAGGTCGGCCCGCATCGGACCATCGCCGACGATCAGCCCGCGCCACGGGTGGCGGTCGCCGCGCAGCCGGGACAGCGCCCGGATCAGGGTGTCGACGCCGTGCCAGGCCTTCAGCGAGCCGACGAAGCCGACCGTGAAGCCGTCGCTGTCGGCCGGGGCGACCGGGCGCGCCGACGGCGTGACCCGGCCCGGGTCGACCCCGTTGCCGATCACCGCGATCCGGGCCGGTCGCCGGGTCAGCGTGCGCGCCCAGTCGGCGACGCCGGCGCTGACGCAGACGACCGCGGTCGCGCGGCCGATCGCGGCGGCCGCGACCCGGTCCGCGCCGGCGGCGTCGTCGAGGCTGCGGAACTTTGCCTGCTCGGTGGTCAGCGGCGCGTTCACCTCGAGCAGGCTCGGTACGCCGTGGCGCGCGGCCCAGCCGGTCGCGGTCCGGCCCCAGAGGGCGTACCGCTCGTAGACGAGGTCGGGCCGAAGCATGTCCAGCACGGCAGCGACGGCGGCGTCGCTTGCCTGGGCGGACCGTTCCCGGTCGGCCGGCGCCTCGCCGCGGACCGCCGGCAGCCGGTGCACCGGCACCGGCAGGGTCGGCCGGTCACCGGGTCGCGGCGTGATCACGTGCACGTCGTGCCCGCGCCGGAGCAACTCGGTGATCACCGCGCGGACGTGGATCGCGGCACCCTTGGTGCCGAAGATCTCGATCCCGGGATCCGTGCAGACATAGGCGATCTTCATGATCAACGTCCCTCCTGGGTACGGAAGCCGGCGGCAAGCTTTGCGGCCTGGCGGGCGGCGTCGAACTCGACCTCGATCAGGTCCCGGGCCGCCTTGGCCAGCCCGCTGCCGAGCTCCGGCCGGTCCAGCAGCCGGGCCAGCGCGGCGGCCAGGCCGGCCGGGTCGTGCTGCATGATCATCAGTCCGGTCCGGCCGTCCTCGACGATCTCGGGCAGCCCGGTGACGTCGGTGGCGACCACCGGCGTGCCCAGCGCCATCGCCTCCAGGACGACCGTCGGCAGCCCGTCCCGGTTGCCGTCGGCGCCGACCACACAGGGCGCGGCGAACACGGCGGCGCCGCCGACCAGCCGGGCCACCTCGGACTGCGGCAGCGCGCCGAGCAGCCGGACCCGGTCGCCGAGTCGGTGCCGGTCGATCCGCTCCTGCAGGTCGGCCGCCAGTGGCCCGGTGCCGGCCAGATCAACCCGGAACCGGTGGCCGGAGTCGCGCAGCAGGGCGGCGGCCTCGATCAGGTCGGCGAAACCCTTCTTCTCCACCAGCCGGCCGACCGCAGCGATCACCGGCGGGTCGCCGGGCCGCTCGGCGGGGTCGGTGAACCGGAACCGGCGCAGGTCGATCCCGTTGTAGACCCGCTGCACCCGGTCGGCCGCCGCCCCGAAGGTCCGCCGCAGATGATCATGGTTGAAGTCGCTCACCGTGATCACCCGGGTTGCGTCGGCCAGCCGTTCCCGAAGTCGATCATGGTCGACCTCGGCGTGGAAGATGTCCTTGGCGTGGGCGGTCAGGCTGTAGCCGATGCCGGCGAGCCTGGCCGCGACCCGGGCCACCGCGGCCGAGATCGAGGCGAAGTGGGCGTGCAGGTGGGTGATCCGCTGCTCCCGTACGGCGACCGCGAGCTCGACCGCCTGGTGGGCGGCCGACGCGTCCAGCCGGAACAGGTCGGGCAGGGCCGCGGTGAAGCCGGGCAGCCCGGCGCCGGCGGCGACCGTCTGCCACAGGTCGTCGGCCCGGATTCCCGAGTGGCGCAGGTAGTGCACCGGAGCGCGTACCTCGGCCAGGGCGGGATGGAACCGTCCGTCGTTGGGCAGCCGCAACGAGAAGACGGTGAGGTCGAGCCGGAGCCGCTCCAGTTCGAGCAGTTCGGTGACGATGAAGGTCTCGGAGAACCGCGGGTACATCTTGACGACGTAGCCGATCCGCGGCGCCGGGCTGGGGTCAGGCCGCATCCTCGGTCACCCCCAGCAGCGCGTCGGCGAGCTCGGGGATGCGGGCCAGTCCGTCCAGCCGGACCGCGGTGGACGACCGCAGGGTGGCCTGGGCGGAACCGGCGACCGCCGAGGCGAGCCAGTCGGCCAGCCGAGCGGGGGAGAGCCGGTCCGGCGGCAGCAGGTCGACCAGTCCGCGACCGGCGAACCGCTCGGCCCGGATCAGCTGTTCGGCCCGGGGCCGGATCCGCGGCACCAGCAGCGCGGGCGTCGCGGTGGCGAGGATCTCGCAGACGGTGTTGTACCCGGCCATCGAGACCACGGCGGCGGCCCGGTCGATCAGCGCGTCGGCGCCCGGCACCACGTCGAGCAGGACCAGGTCGCCGCGCTGGCCGGCGAGCTGCCGGAGCCGGGCCCGCTGCTCGGCCCCGAGGTACGGGCCGCAGACGATCACCCCGAGATGATCTTCGGGAAAGGCGGCCTCGGCGAACGCCAGGGCCAGCGCGTCACCGTCCTGACCGCCGCCGACCAGACAGGCGACGTAAGGACGGGCCGGATCGAGGTCGCCCGCCCGGCCGCCGGTCAGCCCGCTGGTCCGGCCCCGGCTCAGGTAGCCGGTGAACTCGAGCTTGTCCGCCACCGAGGCGGGCAGCCGGTACTCGGTCCGCGGATCGTAGACCCGCGGGTCGCCGTACACCCAGACCGCGTCGTAGAACTCGTCGATGGCCTGCGCCGTCCGGTCGGCCCGCCACTGCGCGGCGGTGCTGGCCGGGTCGTCCAGCACCTCCCGCAGCCCGAGCACGGCCCGGCCGCCGGCCCGGGCGACCTGCCGTAGCGCCGGCTCGAGTTCGCCACCGGCCCCGCGCGGCACCTTGTCGACGATCAACAGGTCCGGCCGGAACTCGCCGAGCACCGAACCGAGCAGGGCCCGGCGGAGATTGATCACCTCCGGGTACGACAGCGAGAGCACCCGGGACCGATAGTCGCCGGCCGGGTCCTTGCCGATCGTCGGCATGGTGATCACGTCCGTCCGCCGCGGCAGCGGCAACCTGGTCGCCTCCGGATTACCGGTGATCATCAGCAGATCGGCGTCCCGCCGGGACAACGCCGCCGCGATGGTCAGGTTGCGGCGGGTGTGGCCCAACCCGACCGTGTCATGGGAATACAGCGCGACGCGCAACGGGCGCATGATCAACTCCTCAGCTCGACTCGTTCACACTTTGATCATGGTTCGTTAACCCGTGATGAGCCGTGGATGAGGATGCTTTCATCAAGGTGGCATTGATCAACTCGATCCACCAGGCTCATGATCATGTTGATCTCCGTCATCGGCTGCGGCTACCTCGGCGCAGTCCACGCCACCTGTCTCGCCCACCTCGGACACACGGTCGTCGGCATCGACTCCGACCGGGAGCTGGCCGCCCGCCTGGACGCCGGCCGGCCGTCCTTCTACGAGCCGGAGTTCGAGCCCCTGCTGGCGGCGACGCTGGCCACCGGCCGGCTCCGGTTCACCGGCGATCCGGCCGCGGCGGCCGGCGCGGCCGTGCACTTCGTCTGCGTCGGCACGCCGCAACTGCCGGACCGGCCGGGAGCGGACCTGTCCGCCCTGGACTCGGCCGTCGGCGCGCTGTTGCCGTACCTGAACGGCGGGGAACTCGTGGTCGGCAAGTCGACCGTGCCGGTGGGCACCGCCGCGCGGGTGGCCGAGCGGCTCGCGGCGGCCGGCTCCGCCGCGACCGTCGCCTGGAACCCGGAGTTCCTGCGGGAGGGGCACGCGGTGGCGGACACCCTCCGCCCGGACCGGCTGGTCTACGGCAGCGCACCCGGCGACGAGCGCGCGGTGGCGATCCTGAACGAGGTCTACGCACCGGTGATCGCGGCCGGCACCCCGGTGATCAACGCCGACCTGGCCACGGCCGAACTGGTCAAGGTGGCCGCGAACTCGTTCCTGGCCACCAAGATCTCCTTCATCAACGCGATGGCCGAGATGTGCGAGGCGGCCGGTGCCGACGTCACCGTGCTCGCCGACGCGATCGGCCGGGACGCCCGGATCGGCCGCCAGTTCCTCAACGCCGGGCTCGGCTTCGGCGGCGGCTGCCTGCCGAAGGACATCCGGGCCTTCGGGGCACGGGCGGCCGAGCTGGGCGTACACCGGGTGGCCGACCTGCTGGACCGGGTCGACCGGATCAACCTGGCCCGCCGGGACCGGCTGGTCGAGCTGACCGCCGACGCCTGCGCGGGCGACCTGGTCGGCGCGCGGATCGCCGTGCTCGGGGCCTCGTTCAAACCGGACAGTGACGACGTACGGGACTCGCCGGCGCTCGCCGTGGCCCGGGAGTTGCAGAGCCGCGGCGCGCACGTCCGGGTCACCGATCCGCAGGCGGCCGACAACGCGCGCAAGCGGAGCGCCGACCTGACCGTCGTCGACACCGTGGCCGAGGCGGCCGAGGACGCCGACGCGGTGCTGCTGCTCACCGAGTGGCGGGAGTACCGCGAGCTCGGGCCGGCCGACCTGGCCGGGCTGGTCCGGCACCGCCGCGTCATCGACGGCCGCAACGTGCTGGACCCGGTCCGGTGGCGCGCGGCGGGCTGGAGCTACCGGGCACCGGGGCGCCCCTGACCTCCTTGGGCGACACGACGCTAGAGTCGCCGCCGTGGATGCGGAAACAGCCCGGACGGCACTGCGGATCACGCCGTTCGTGGTGTGGGGCGGCCTGCTCGTCGGCTGGTGCCTCGTGGTGCTGCCCGGCCTGCTCGCGTACGTGCTCGGCAGTCCCACCACGGCGACCGTCGAGCGCTGCGAGGTCAACGTGACGACGAACAACGAGGGCACGACGAGCTACGAGACCACCTGTTACGGCAGCTGGCCGCTCGGCACGGGACGCGGCGAGGGCAAGATCGAGGGCGGCGGCCGGTTCAGCGAGGGCGACCGGGTCGAGGTGCACGGCACCAGCTGGGCGGCGGCGACGGGCGAGGTGCCCGGTCAGGCGCTGCTGATGTCCGGGATCGGCGTCGGCCTGGGCGTGATCGCCCACGGCGTCTGCTGGTGGAGCTTCAGCCGGCGGATCAAGAAGGCCGCGGCGCCGGATCAGTGAGCGGGGCGCTCAGTCCTTGCGGGGCGGGCCGCCGAACATGATCTCGTCCCAGCTCGGGATCGAGGCCCGCTTCTTCTTGGTCCGCTTCGGCTTGGCCGGTTCCGGCTCCGGCTCCGGGGCCGGGATCAGCGCGTCGGGTTCCGGGTCCGGCTCGAGCTCGAGTTCGGGCTCCAACTCCGGCTCCGGTTCGGGCCGGTGCTCCGGCTCGGGCGGGTGGTTGACCACGATCTCCGGCTCCCAGCCGACCGGCTCGGAAGGCTGGTCACGCAGGCCGGGATAGACGGCGACCGAGTCCTCGGCGTAGCCGTCGCCGCCGAGCATGCCGTACAGCGTGGTCATGCCGCCGTCGGCCGCCGAACTCTCGTAGTCGGCCTCCTCGTAGGCGGCCGGCCGATGGTCGTCCGGGATACCCGGCTCGTCGTCGTCCGGCTCCCGGTCCGCTTCGGTACGGGGCTCGTCGACCTGGACCGCCCGGACCAGGGCCAGCTCGTCGTTCAGGTCGAGGGTCGGCTCGGCCGCCTCGTCGTAATCCTCGAAGCGCTCTTCGCGGACCGGCTCGTTGCGCACCGGGCGCAGGTGCTGTTCCGGGCGCTGCGGGCGCCGGCGGGCGGGCTGCGGGGTCTTGGCCGGGGTGGCCTCACCGAGCACCCAGCGGGCCTCGTCGTTGCCGGCCAGGGAGTAGCGGCCGCGCGGATCGAAGTGGAACTCCGCGGTGCGGGCGGACTCGCCGGACTTGTACTCGGCGGTCACCGCCCAGCGGCCGTCGTCCAGCCGGCGGGCGTCCCAGTCGACCGTGTCGGGGTCGATGCCGCGGTCGGCCAGCCGTTCCGTCACGGCCAGCCGGAGGTTGCGGTGGCCGGAGGTCTCGCCGCGTCTGCGGACCGACGACGCCATGGCCTGGCCGGCCATGTGCTCGCGCTCCAGCAGCACCGGACCGGCGAATCGCTCGACCCGGTCGGCGGGCATTCCGGAGACCCGGGCGACCTCCTCCAATGTCGCCCCGGACCGGATCCGTGCCTGAATATCGCGTGGGCTCAGTACGCTCTCCATCTCGATCTCCAGTTGTCCGAGTCGGGGGCGATCACCACGCAACACCGCTCGCAAACGTTCGTCGACCGGAAGCGCGTACTCCTCTCCGTCGTCCGTCGCAACAACGAGGGACTGGCCATCCTGACTCAGTCCCACCAGCCGCGCCGTGCGCATCGCCTCAGCCGATCCTCCCCGTGGTGTTCGTTCCTGGTTAACCTACTCCGGGCCCTGGTGGCGCCGTGGTAGGCGGAGCCGGGGCGCGCAGTTTCGGCCGGAGTGTCCGGAAAAGTTCGACGTCTACCTGAGGTCCGGACTTGTCCAGCGCACCCGGTGCTCGCCGGGTTCGAGAGGGCTGTCGGCGGTGAGCCAGCGTCCGTCCGGGCGGAGTCGTACGGCCGTTCCGTCGAGTTCGAGTTCGAGCTCGGGCGTGGACCGGGCCGGCAGGGAGAGCCGGCCGGTGCAGTCCGGCGGCACCTGGAGCAGCAGGTCGTGCCGGTCGCCGGATCGGCGGACCGCCGCCGCGATGGTCCCGGCCGGCACCGGCAGCCGTACCTCCGCATGGTCGAGCGGGCCCGGCTGCGGCCGGATCGCGAACGACCGGTAGCCCGGCTCGAGCGGCCGCAGCCCGAACAGCCCCTGCGGCAGCAGGAATGCCGGCGATGCCGCCCATGGGTGCGAGTGGCTGAGGTTCGGCTTGAACTCGACGTCCCAGGCCTCCATCGTCGCGCCGGCGCCGAGGTCCAGCATGTGCCGCCAGCTGCGCCGGCCGGGCGCCGTGATCAGGGGCAGCGCGACCGCGGCGGCCGCCTGCTCGAACAGCCCCTCGAGCAGGAACGCCGCGGCGTAGACGCTGCAGGCCATGCCCCGGCCGGCCAGGTCGCCGACGATGGCGTCGACCCGGTCCGCGGGCACCGCTCCGGCCCAGAGCGGGAACGCCTGCGCGTGGATCGCGTGGTGGTCGAGCCGGCGGCCCTCGGCGTCGAGCCCGTCGGCATAGGCCTGCCGGTCGGGATCGAACAGGTGCCGCTCGATGGCGTCGCGCAGCCGGTCGGCGACCGCCGTGTAGCGGTCGGCGTCGGCGGGCTCGCCGACGGCCCGGGCCAGGTCGGCGGCGGCCCGGAAGCAGCGGTACCCGAGCGCGTTGATCACGGTGTTGACCTCGCCGAACAGGTACCCGTCCCGCTCGCTCGGCGGCCAGTCGACCAGGTCCCGGTCGAACCCGCCGCGATCCAGGTCGCCCGCGGCGCCGCCGTCGCTCGGCTTGCGGATCAGGCCGGTGCCGGGATCGATCCAGCGCAGCGGCAGCAGGTCCGGCAGCCGGTGATATTGCGCGCGGACCTGGGTCTCATCGCCCGTGGTCCACCACAGGTCGTGCACCGCCAGCAGCCCGAACAGCGGCCACTCGGTCGGCCAGGTCCGGTGCGCCAGCGTGAAGTCGACCGAGTAGCGGGCCAGTGCCGGATCCCGGTCCAGGCAGAGATGGGCCCGCTGCTGGAGATAGGCGTCCGCCTCGTACGGGAGCCGTTCCCGGGTCCAGGAGTCGACGTAGAGGTTGAGGTTCAGCGCCTCGATCGTCTCCGCCGAGAGGCGCCAGACGCGGTCCAGGTCCGGCTCGCTGGACGAGAAGGCCGCGGCCTCCGGGTCGTACGGGGAGCGGTAGGCGGCCGCGAGCACCTCGGTCAGGTCCGGGGTGCCGTCGAGGATCCGTACCTCCAGGTAGCGGAACACCCGCAGGCCCCAGGTCGCGAGCTCCTGGTCACCGTCGGTCAGGGTCCAGACGTCGCGATAGACGTTGCCCGTGCTGAGCTCGTGGCGGACCGCCAGCCGGTCCGCGGTGGGATCGAGGACCTCGCCGAAGCGGAGTTCGATCCGGTCGCCGGCGGTGGCCCGGGCCCGGATCAGCGCACCGCCGGCCCAGGTCCGGCCGAAGTCGAGGACCAGCCGGTCGGGCTCGCGGACCAGCACCTGGACCGGCGGTTCTTCGTGCCGTGCGACCGGCGGCACGGGCGACGGCTCCAGTCCGGCGAAGGGGTCACGAACGGCGGCGGCCGGCCAGTCGGCAGCGAAGCCGGGGGAGTCGAACCCGTGCGGATAGCTCCGGGCGTCCAGGTTCTCCACCGGGGCGGCGAAGACGGCGGTCCCGATGCTGCCCGCTTCCGGGTACGCGTCGGCCGCCGAGACCGCCTGCCAGTCGGGGCCGCTGCCGAACCGGTCCACGGTGCCGTCGGCGTACTCGATCGTGATCATGGCCTGGCACCGGTGATCGTCCGTCGTGTAGAGCACGGCACCGACTGTGTTCGGGCCCGGCCGCAGCAGCCCGGTCAGGTCGTACGTGTCGTAGCGGGACTCGTCGCCGAGCGGCCGGGTCGGCCCGACGCCGAGCACGGTGCCGTTGAGGTGGGCGCGATAGACGTACTGGAGGGCGGGCCGGGTCGAGCTCGCGGTGATCGCCAGCGTCGCGCGTGTCACCGGGCCCGGGCCGGCGGCGAAGTCGTACCGCAGGAAGCACCAGTCGGGCACCGGATCACCGGCGGCCCAGATCGGCATCGAACGGGTCCCGTCCATGGGAGGCCCTCCATGGTTGAAATGTTTCAGTGCGAAGGCAGCCTAGCGGGTGGGCGCTGGGTGGCGTAACTCTGGCGGAACTGGTTGGATTGGCCCAATGAGCCGTTCAGCCGACCGCCGCGCGGCGCGGCGGATCCCCGCCGACCAGACCTCGGCGCAGCCGCGCCGGGACCGCGCCGATCGGCTGGCGGAGGAACTCCGCGGCCGCATCGGGTCCGGCGCACTGCCGCCCGGCGACCGGCTGGACGAGGCATCCCTGGCGACCGAGTTCGGGGCTTCCCGCAACGCCGTCCGGGAGGCGCTGGACCTGCTCCGCGCCGAGGGCCTGATCGAACGCCGCCGGGGCGCCGGCACCCGGGTGCTTCCGGCGAAGTTCGGCCACGGCCTGGACCGGCTGGCCGGGCTGGCCGAGGCACTCGCCGACCGGGGCTCCGTCCGCAACCGGGTGCTGGCGGCCGAGGAACTCGCCGGCCACCCGGAGCCCGGGGCGGACCGGCTCGGGCTCGGCGACGGCGAACCGGTCGTCCGCCTGGAACGGCTCCGGCTGATCAACGGCGAACCCTTGTCGCTCGACCTGAGCTACCTGCCGGTCGACGTCGGGCGGCCGCTACTGGACGCCGACCTGGAAGGCACCGATGTGTTCGCTCTGATCGAGGCCGGTGGGCACCGGCTGGGGCTGGCCGAGGTCACCGTGCACGCCAGCAACGCGTCGGCGGCCGTCGCGGCGGCGCTGGGCATCGAGCCGGGGGACGCGATCTTCACCATCGAGCGGCTGACCCGGCTCGCCGACGGCCGGCCGGTCGACGACGAGGTGCTCCGGGTCCGGGCCGACCGGCTGTCGCTGCACGCCACCCTGCGCCGCGGCGCGGCACCGCGATGATCGACATCTCGATCCCGGTCGCCGTCCTGCTCGGCCTGATCGGCGTGGCCGGCGGCATCGGCATCACCGCCGTCGGACCGGGCGGGGTGCTGCCCACGATCGGCCTGTTCGCCCTGACCGACCTGTCGCCGAGCGCGATCGCCGGCACCGCGATCGTCACCCACGTCGCGACCGGCCTGGCCGGGACCGCCGCCTACCTCCGGTCCGGGCAACTCCGCCGGCCGGCCACCCGGCGGACCGCCGGCTGGCTGGCCGGCACCGCGCTGCTCGGGACGCCGGTGGGCATCATGATCAACTCCGTGCTGTCGCCGCGCTGGTTCGGGGTGTCGCTGGGATTCCTGGTCCTGGCGGCGGCGCTGCTGGTGCTGATCCGGCAGTTGCGGCGCGAACCTGCGGACCCGAGCCACCCGCCGCTGCCCGTCGTCGCCGGCCTCGGCCTGCTGGTCGGTGTCGCGGCCGGCGTGATCGGGATCGGCGGGCCGATGCTGTCGGTCCCGCTGCTGGTGGCGGCCGGGACCGAGATCCTGGAGTCGCTGGCGGCGGCCCAGGTGCAGTCCGTGATCATCTCCGGCGTCGGCACGATCGGCTACCTGGCGCAGGGTGCCGTGGACTGGTGGCTGGCCTTGATCATCGGGCTGCCGGAACTGGCCGGCGTGCTGATCGGCTGGCGGATTGCGCACGCCCTGCCGACGAAAGTGCTCCGGTATGCGCTGGTGATCATGATGCTGGGCATCGCGCCGTACCTCGCTTTCGGGCACTGACGCCTACGTCGCTCAGACCGGCTTCAGGGCCGAATCGACGACGATCAGACCTTTGCCGAACTTCTGGTCCAACGCGCGCTGGACCGAGCCGTCGTCGTAGCTGACCTGGACCATCACGACGCCGGCCCTCGGGTCGGTGTAGCTGGTCAGCAGTCCCCGGACCTCGCGTTGCAGTTGATCTTGAACGATCTGAAGTTCGGCTTCGGTTCGCTTGCCCTGGGAGACGCAGAGCATGCCGCTCCACACCTCGCGCAGCTTGGCCTCGGCCGCGGCGACGTCACCGGTGACGGCGATGTTGATCACCGTGTAGAGCGGGTCGTTGAGTCGGCGTCCCTGCTCCTCGGGTGGGAGGTCCTTTCCGACCGCCGGGTTGGGACTCTGGTCGACCCAGGCGGTCGAGTAGTCCTGGAAGGATGTGGCCAGGCTGAGGGCGGCGTCCTGGTCCCTGGCCGAGACCTTGGACTTGTCCGTCACCCGCCAGCCGCCGGCGGGCTCGGGGCACGCAGAGGTCCAGGTCTCGTCGTCGCGATCGGGCCAGACGTAGCCCTCGCCGGACCGTGCCTCGGTCACGGTGAACTCCTCCGATGCCGGGTCGTAGCTGCCGGTCACGATGAACTCGCCCCAGCGGACTCCCTGGGACGCCTCGAACTTCCCGGTCCAGTCCGACCAGTCCCAGCCGGCCAACTTGGGCCCGCCGCACTGGGGCGGCAGCGACTCCGCCACCCCGCCCAGGCACAGCTCGGCGCCGGAACCGTCGTCGATCACCGTGACCGGATGCCCGGTGGTCACCAGCCCGGACGAACCGGTCGGCGGAGGTACGGCCGGTTGGCCGGGGCCTGTGATCGCCGAGCAGGCGGCACAGACCAGCACGAGACCGGCAACGCCGCCGGCCAGGGTGAGAACTCGGGTCATGATCCGAGTATCCGCTTGCGGACCGGTCGTAGGGTCGATTCATGAGCCTGCATGATCATGCCCGGCCGGCCAGTCTTGGCGAACTCCGGGCCTCCGGCTACGAATCCCGTACGGTCAAGGAAGAACTCAGAGCGAACCTGCTGCAGCGGCTGCGCGCCGGCGAGGAGGCGTTCCCCGGCATCGTCGGCTTCGGCGACACGGTGCTGCCCGACCTGGAGACGGCCCTGCTGGCGGGCCACGACCTGGTCCTGCTCGGCGAGCGGGGCCAGGGCAAGACCCGGCTGATGCGGACCGTCGCCGGGCTGCTGGACGAATGGAGCCCGGTGATCGCCGGGTGTGAGATCAACGACGACCCGCTGGCCCCGGTGTGCGTACGATGCCGCCGGCTGGCCGCCGAACGCGGCGACGACCTGCCGGTCGCCTGGCGGCACCGGGACGACCGGTACGCCGAGAAGCTGGCCACTCCGGACACTTCGGTCGGCGACCTGATCGGTGACGTGGACCCGGTCAAGGTCGCCGAGGGCCGCACGCTGGGCGACCCGGAGACCGTGCACTACGGCCTGGTGCCGCGCGGCAACCGGGGCATCTTCGGGCTGAACGAGCTGCCCGACCTGGCCGAACGGATCCAGGTGGCGCTGTTCAACGTGCTGGAGGAGCGGGACATCCAGGTCCGCGGCTATTCGCTGCGGCTGCCGCTGGACCTGTTCCTGATCGCGACCGCGAACCCGGAGGACTACACGAACCGGGGCCGGATCATCACGCCGCTGAAGGACCGGTTCGGCGCCGAGATCCGTACCCACTACCTGACCGAGGTGTCCGACGAGATCGGACTGCTCCGGCAGGAGGCGCGGCTGGTCGCCGACGTCGGTGATCATCTGCTGGAGGTGATCGCCCGGTTCACCGCGAACCTGCGCGAATCCACCTCGATCGACCAGCGGTCCGGCGTCTCGGCCCGGTTCGCCATCGCGGCCGCGGAGTCGGTGGCCGCGGCGGCGCTGCGCCGGTCGGCGCGGCTCGGCGAGGACCCGGCCGTGGCCCGCGTCGGTGATCTTGCTCCGGTGCTGCCGACCCTGCTGGGCAAGATCGAATTCGA
This sequence comes from Microlunatus sp. GCM10028923, assembly GCF_042666975.1. Taxonomy (NCBI): domain Bacteria; kingdom Bacillati; phylum Actinomycetota; class Actinomycetes; order Propionibacteriales; family Propionibacteriaceae; genus Microlunatus; species Microlunatus sp. GCM10028923. Next base: position 137,576 of record NZ_JBHTFF010000006.1, read on the forward strand.
GCTGGGCGAGGAGGGCCGGGAGCGGGCGCTGCTGGAGCATCTGCTGCGGCTCGCGGTGGCCGTGACGTTCCGGGAACGGCTGGCCGGCGAGGACCTGGCCGGCTTCACCACGGTGTTCGCCGACGGCGGCCTGGTCGAGACCGGCGACGGCACCACCGCTGAAGGGCTGCTCGGCCAGGTCGGCCCGGTGCCGGGGCTGGCCCGGGTGCTGGACCGGCTCGGCTACCACGATGGCGCCAGCCGCAGCCAGGCCGCCGACGCCGTCGAGTTCGTGCTGGAGGGACTGCACCTGACCCGGCGGATCGACAAGGACACCATCGACGGCCGCACCGTCTACGGCTCGGCCGACCGAGGAGAACCCGAATGAGCCGCTTCCGGTACGGCCCGTGGCGCGGCGGGCCGGACCCGCTCGCGCCGCCGTTCGACGTACGCGCCGCGATGGACCGGATCGGCGAGGACGTCCTCGCCTCGTCCAGCATCGAGGACGCCCTGCGAGACCTGCTCCGGCAAGGGCTGGACGGCCAGTCCGGCCTGGACCGGCTGTCCGAACGGCTGCGCCGGATGCGGGAACTGGCCCGCCGGCGCGGCGATCTCGGCGGCACCCTTGATCAGGTACGGGCAGCGCTGGACCAGGCCCTGGCCACCGAGCGGGATGCGCTGGCCCGATCGGACAGCCCGGACGCCCGGCTGGCCGAGATGGAACTGGCCACGCTGCCCGACAACGCGGCCGGCGCGATCCGGGCCCTGGCCGACTACCAGTGGACTTCGCCGGAGGCCAAGGAGATCTTCGACTCGATCGCCCAGCAGCTGCGGCGGGAGGTGCTGGACGCCCAGTTCGCCGGGCTGAAGCAGGCGATGGAGTCGCCCGACCCCGCGGCGATGGCGGCCGTGAAGGACATGCTGGCCGACCTGAACGCGCTGCTCGCCGCGCACGCCCGGTCCGAGGACACCACCGAGCAGTTCCGGGAGTTCATGGCCAAGCACGGCCAGTTCTTCCCGGAGAACCCGCAGAACGTCGAGGAGTTGATCGACGCGCTGGCCCGGCGCCAGGCCGCCGCGCAACGGATGCTGAACTCGCTCAGCCCGGAGCAGCGTGATCAACTCGGCCAGTTGATCAACCAGGCCATGGCCGATGCGGACCTGGCCTCGGAGATGGCCCAGCTGTCGGACAACCTGCGCGCGCTGCGGCCCGGCCTGGACCGCGAGTCCCGGGTCGGCATGCGGCCGGGTGGTGAGTCGCTCGGGTATTCGGAGGCCGTGCAGGCGGTGGAGGAACTGGCCGAGTTGGAGGATCTCGGGGCCCAGCTGTCCCAGTCCTATCCCGGCGCGACGCTGGACGACATCGACGTCGACGCCCTGGAACGGCATCTGGGCCGGGACGCCGTGGCCGATCTGGACGCGCTGCGTGATCTTGAACGGGAACTGGAACGGCAGGGCTTCCTGCGCCGTGACGAGAACGGCCTGCGGCTGACCCCGCGGGCGGTGCGGCGGATGGGGCAGACGGCGCTGCGCCGGGTGTTCCAGCAGCTGGCGGCCTCCGGCCTCGGTGATCATGATGATCACCGGACCGGCTCCGCCGACGAACTGATCGGCTCGACCCGGCCCTGGGCGTTCGGCGACGAGCTGCCGATCGACGTACCGCGGACGGTCGCGAACGCGTACCGCCGGACCTCGTCGGAAACGCGCGTGGTGCGCCGGCCGCTCCGGCTCGACGTCGCCGACTTCGAGGTCGCCGAGACCGAACGGCGCACCGCGGCGGCGGTCGCCCTGTGCGTCGATCTGTCCTTCTCGATGCTCCAGGACGGGCGTTGGGCCCCGATGAAGCAGACCGCGCTGGCCCTGACCCAGCTGATCGAGACCCGGTTCCGGCAGGACGCGCTGCAGGTGATCGGCTTCAACCGGCACGCCCGGCAGCTGTCCGGCGTCGAGCTGGCGGAGATCGAACCGGAATGGATCCAGGGCACCAACCTGCAGCACGCGCTGATGCTGGCCGGCCGGCACGTCCGGCGCCATCCCGAGGCCGAACCGGTGGTCCTGGTGATCACCGACGGCGAGCCGACCGCGCACCTGACCGGCGGCGGCGACGCGGTCTTCCACTATCCGACCACTCCGCAGACCGTCCGGGCGACCGTCGCCGAGGTCGACGAACTGGCCCGCCACGGTGCGGTGATCAACACCTTCATGCTCGGCGACGATCCCGGCCTGGCCCGCTTCGTCGACGCCATCGCCCGGCGCTGCGGCGGCCGTGTCTTCACCCCGGACACGGACCGGCTGGGGGAGTACGTCGTCTCGGACTATCTGCGGTCGCGCCGCGGGAGATCCTGTCGATAGTTTCGAACCATGGCGGTCATCCTTCCGGCAACGGACGACGAGTATCAGAGCTTCCGCGACGAGACCTGCCGGGCTTTCGACCGATGGCTCGGCGCGAAGGGCTCGGAAGCGACGGCACCAGAACTTGGCCTGCTGCTGGACTGGAAGTGGTCGTACGGCGACGGGCACCTGGACCGATTGACCCGGGACGAGCTCGAGGAGTTTCTGCTCGGCTGGTGCCCGCGGAAGCTGTCAGCCGCCGGGGCCGAGGTCGCCGACCTCCCGTACACCATCGCCTCGGGTGTTCAATTCCTTTCCGAGGAAGGGATCCTGCGGTCGGGCGACTCGCGGGCCCAACTCGCCGACCACGCCCGACGCCTGGCCACGGCCTTCGTCGAGGCGATGGACGACCCGGCGAACTTCGGCATGGCCAAGAGCCTCTTCGCGAGCATCGGCCTGACCGACCCTGCAGCCATGAGTCCGGAAGACCTGCAACGCGCCATCGACGAATTCAATTGGCTGCCCCAAGATCAGCGCACCGCGATCACCGACATCGCTCGGCAGGAGTTCGCCCGGGAGCCAGTGGTGATCGGACCGGTTGTCGAACCGAGCGCCGAGGCCCTGCGCGCCAGCGCCGAGAAGGCACCGGTGCTGCACGGATTCCGGGAGATCGCCGACTATCTGGGGCCGGACGGAAAGACGCTCACCAAGACCGGGGCACTGAAGCTCGCCGATGCCCGGGCACTGGTCGAACGACTCGGCACCGGTGAGAAGTTCGAGCTGGAGATCGGCGACCTGACCTATCAGAAGCGCTCGGCTCGGGACCTGCCGCACCTCGATCACTGGCACTGGTGGGCGATGGAGGCTGGAGCGGTCCGGCTGGTGCGGGGACGTCTGGTTCCGGTCAAGGCATGGGAGAAACGGGTCCGCGACGATCCGGCGGCAGAAGCGAGGAAGGCCGCCGCGGCGCTGCTGTCCTTCGGAGCCGGCAGTACGTTCCAGGCCCGAAGCCTGACCCAGCTGCCCTACCTGCTGGATCAGGCGATCGCGATGCTGCTCAGCCCGTTGCTGACGATGCCCGGCCCACTCGAATTCGCCGAGCTCGTCGATCAGTTCGAGGAAGTGGCGGAGTCGGAGGACGTGCCGTATCTGTCCACACCCATCCTCTCGATGACCCTGTCCCGGGTTCTTGGTCTGCTCGAACGCGCCGGTGTGATCGAGCAGTCGGAGCTGGAGACCGAGCGATCCGAGATCGGGTCCGACCGCACCGTCGGCGGCAAGATCGCGATCACCCCGCTCGGCGTGGTCGCCCTGATGGACGAGCTGCGGCGGCAGGGGGTCGAGGTCACGACGCTGGCCGACCTTGCGTCGACGACCTTCGACGACCTGGTGGCGATGATCGGCCGCGAAGACGTGCTGCCGAGGGAATGGTGGCAGTTGGTCGGCGCCTGGCTCGGCGACGGACCGGGCCGCGCCCTTGACAGCACCGAAGCCGCCGACGCGCTGAAGGCAGTGCCGACGACCCTGCTCATGCTCGAGGAAACGGCACCGGAGGAGCTCCGGCCGTCATTTCTCAACGTCCTGCGGCGGATCGCCGACCAGGGCACGCCGCAAGACCCGCCCACCGCCGCGGCACTGACCACCCTGGCCGCTGTCGATCCGGGGCTGGTCGACGGTATGTCCGAAGACCTGCGTGATCAACTTCTGGTGACCATGATCGGCCTCACTGGCCTCGACGGTCCCGAGGAGGCCATGGAATCCTTGGCCGGGGCAGGAGCGGACCGAGCCTTCGAGTTGATCAAGGTCGCCGGGCGATTCCCGTGTCCGAGTTCCGAGGCGACGCTGGATCTGATCGGTGACTGGTATCCGGACAAGAAGATCGCGAAGGCCGCCCGCAAGGAGTTGTTCCGGCTGCGCAGCAAGCTCGCCGCTGCTCGATCGTGATTCCCTGACCCGGTCCCGGCATCAGCGTGGAATGTTCCGCCGCGTCTGGTGCCCTTGATCTTCCCCGCTGTCGCCGTGGGGAGCCGTCTGAGTGTCTACGATCGGTCGGGTGACCGACTTGCAGCGGGGCCTGGACACGGTCGACCAATGGTTCCTGCCGAGCGATGGCTTCGACCTCTACGTGCGGGAGATCGGATCCGGTCCGCCGGTGATCGCCGTGCACGGCGGACCGGGCGTCGAGCACAGCGAGCTCGTCGAGCCTCTGCTGCCGCTGACCGAACGGCATCGCGTGCTCTGGTACGACCAGCGCGGCTCGATCCGCTCGCCGTACTCGGACCTTGATCAATTGGAGTCGATCACCTTCGACGCCCACGTCGGTGACCTGATCCGCCTGGCGGAGGAGGTGGGACCGGCGTCGGTCGTCGCCCACTCCTACGGGACGTTGATCATGATGACGGCCCTGCGGCGGCGACCAGAGCTGTTCCGGTCCATCGTCCTGACCGGCGCCATCCCGGCGACCGGATTCAACCTGGCGGGACGTGACCGCTGGAACGCCGAGCGTGGTGGCCTGGCCGCGGCCAGGATCGCGGAGCTCGGGCTCGACCGGGACGACCTGTCCGCCCGCGAGTCGCAGCTCCGGTGGCGGATCGGCTTCGCGGCATTCAACGCCGTCGCCGAAGACGCCTGGCTGACCCTCCGCTGGCCGGGACGGTCCTGGAATCGCCAAGACGTCGCGCACCTGGGCGATCGTGGGTGCCCGGAGACGTTCGACTACACGGTGGACCTGGTCTCCCACCCACATCCGGTGACGGTGATCATGGGCGACTCCGACTACGCGGACCTGGGTCTCGACACCTGGCGGTCGATCTGCGCAGCGCATCCGTCGCTCGGGCTCCGGGTTCTGGAGCGGTGCGGTCACAGCCCGTGGTACGACCGGCCGGAGCTGTTCCGGACCGAGCTGCTGGCGGCGTTCGCCCAACCGGCCTGATCGGGCGCGGGGCGCTGTCGCGGATGTCCCTCGCTCTGGAGGATCCGGCCCGAAAACGGCACTGACCGGCCACACCGAGGGACATCCGCGACAAACCGCCGCGAATAATCCGGTGCGCCATCCGCGTCCTCCGCCCTAGGGTGGGCAACGCCGACGTCTTTGACGTCCGCCGGGCCGCCGCGCAGAAGATCGTCCTCGCCGCCTGCTCCCTCTGGAGCAGCTGCGGCCACCGCTTCCTGCTCGAGGAGAACTCCGGTGTCCACCGTCACCACCCCCTTTCCGGTCGCCCTGCGCCTGCTGGTCGGCTACGTCGCCTCCACCTCCCGGCTGCGGTTCGCCGGCTTCGTCCTGCTGGTCGTCGTCGAGGGCCTGCTCGCTCCGCTGGCGATCGCCGCCAGCGGCCTGGCCGTGGCGCGGGCCCAACCGGCCTTCGCCGCCGGCCTCGACTCCGACCAGGCGTACGCCCTCGCGGCCGCGATCGGGCTGGCCGGCCTGGCCTTCGCCGCCGGCCAGCTGATCACGCCGATCCGGGATGCGGTGGCGACGTCGCTCGGCTCGCGGGTGGCGCAGCGGATGCGGGAGCAGCTGCTCACGGCGACGGTCGGGCCGCCCGGACTGGCCCACCTCGAGGACCCGGAGACGGCGGAGGAGATCCGGCGCGCCGGCGAGTACGAGTGGGCCGACCTGGCGCCGCTGACCCGGATCGTCCAGCAGCTCGGGTCTGCGATGAAGACCGTGGTGAGCGGCGCCGGAGCGGCCGTCCTGCTCGCCGGGTTCGCCTGGTGGGCCCCGCTGTTGTTGATCTTGGCCGCGCTGGGCACGCACGTCTGGATGGCGCGCAACGAGCACGAGATCGTCGAACAGCACGAGGAGCATGCCGGCGAGCAGCGCCGGGCCGACTACTTCCGTGATCTTGCGCTGGATCCGCCCGCCGCCAAGGAGGTCCGGTTGTTCGGGCTGGCCGGGCTGCTGGCCGGGCGGACAAGGCAGCACCGGACCGCCTTCCTCCGGCACGTCTGGCGGGCCCGCCGGGCCAACCTGCGGCCGGTCCTGCTGACCCTCGGCACCGTCGCCGTCGCCAACGGAGCCGTCCTGGCGGCCCTGGCCGCGTCGGCGGTCGCCGGGCAACTCGGTGCGGCCGAACTGACGGTGTACGTCCAGGCGCTGATCGCCCTGCAGGGGCTCGGCCATCCGCTGCTCGCCACCTGGTGGGTCCGGCAGGGCGCGGCGGCGCTCCCGCATCTGCAGGGACTCGCGGAGCGCACCGGGCGGCTGAGCCTGCGGGACCGGGGTTCGGCCCCGGCGGTCGGGATGCCGCGGCGCGAGCTGCGGCTGGCCGGGGTCCGGTTCGGCTACCCGGGGCGGGGCCGGCCGGTGCTCGACGGCGTCGACCTGGCCATCCCGGCCGGGAGCTCGCTGGCGATCGTCGGCCGCAACGGCGAGGGCAAGACGACCCTGCTGAAGCTGCTGGCCCGGTTCTACGACCCCGACGAGGGCGCGGTACGGATCGACGGCACCGACCTTCGTGATCTTGACCTGGCGAGCTGGCGGCAGCAGCTCGCGGTGATCTTCCAGGACTTCATCCGGTACGAACTCACGGCGCAGCAGAACGTCGGCTTCGGCCGGGTCCGGGAGGCGGGCGATCTGGAGCCGGCCCGGCAGGCGGCGCGGCGGGCAGGCGCGCTGGAGTTGATCAAGGAACTGCCCGACGGGTGGGAGACCGTACTGTCCCGGCACTACCGCGGCGGCGTCGACCTGTCCGGCGGCCAGTGGCAGCGGATCGCGCTGGCCCGCGCGTTGCGGGCGGCCGACGCGGGAGCCCGGCTGCTGGTGCTCGACGAGCCGACCGCCGCCCTCGACGTCCGGGCCGAGGCGGCGTTGTTCGAGCGGTTCCTGGAACTGACCGCGGGGACCACGACCGTGCTGGTCACCCACCGGTTGTCCAGCGTCCGGCACGTCGACCGGATCGCCGTGCTGGACCAGGGCCGGATCGCCCAGCACGGAACCCATCCGGAACTGATGGCGACCGACGGCCCCTATCGCCGGATGTACCGGCTGCAGGCCCGGCGGTTCGACGAAGGAGTCCACGACGAAGGAGTCCACGATGCATGATCAAGAACTGCCCGGAGCGGTCCGCACGCTGGCCTTCACGTTCCGGATCGCGGCCCGCTCGCACCCGGGTCTCACCCTCGGCACCCTGCTGCTGGTGCCGGCCGCCTGGGCGCTCGGCAGCCTGCAGGCGCTCTGGCTGAAGCAGCTTGTCGACGGGGCGGTCGGCGGGCTGGCCGGCGCCGTCGTGATCGCGGTCAGCCTGTTGGCGTTGACCAGCGTGATCGGCTGGGCCAGCGGTGCGATCGGCGGCCGGATCAACCAGACCTTCCAGGACAAGGCGGGCCTGGTGCTGGAGCAGCGCCTGATCGAGACCTCGGCCGGCCTGGAGGGGATCGAGCACCTGGAACGTCCGGACCAGCTGGACCGGCTGGACCCGCTGCGCAAGGAAGCCTGGATCGTGCACTGGACCTTCGAGGCGCTGGCCGAGACCGTCGGGGCCTTCGCCCAGACCACGCTGACCCTGGTGCTGCTCGCCTCGGTCCATCCGGCGCTCCTGCTGCTGCCGCTGTTCGGCCTGCCGGCCGTGCTGGTGGCCCGGGGCGCCGCCCGGGACGAGCAGACCGCGCAGGAACGGACCGGGGAGCAGCGGCGCCGGCAGCGCCACCTGGTGCAGCTCGGGTCCGGATCCTCACCGGGCAAGGAACTCCGCGTGTTCGGGCTCGGTCCGGCCCTGTTCGACCTGAGCCGGGCGGCCTGGCGGACCGAGCACCGGGACCGGACCCGGGTCGCCTGGGTCTCGGCCGGACGGAAGGCCGCCGCGACGTTGATCATGGCCGCCGGCTTCGGCGGCACCCTGCTGCTGGTCGGCTTCGGGGTCGCGACCGGGCAGGCGACCGCCGGTGATCTTGCCCTCGCGGTCGTCCTGGCGGCGACCATGAGCGGCAACCTCGGCATGGTGGTGGACATGACGCAGTGGCTGGTCGGCTGCCTGGCCGTCGGCAGCAGGTTCCTCTGGCTGCATGATCGCGCCGAGCGGGAGCGGCGCCCGGATCACCCGCGGCTCCCCGTACCGGAGCGGTTGACGTCGGGGATCTCCCTTCGCGGCTTGAGTTTCCGCTACCCGGGGACGGAGCGGTTGATCTTCGACGACCTGTCCGTGGAGTTGCCGGCGGGCGGCGTGATCGCCGTGGTCGGCGAGAACGGGGCCGGCAAGTCGACCTTGATCAAACTGCTCTGCGGCCTGTACCGGCCCGAGTGCGGCGCCGTCCTGATCGACGGTGTCGACCTTGATCGACTCGACCTCGCTGCCTGGCGCCGCCGGTGCAGCGGAGCCTTCCAAGATCATGCCCAGTTCGAGCTGACGGTACGGGAAGCGGTGACCCTCGGCGACCTGGACCGGGCCGCCGACGACGACGCGGTGCACCGGGCCCTGGCCGCGGCCGGAGCCACCGGCCTGCTTCGTACCCTGCCGGACGGTCTGGACACCCAGCTGGGCACCACCTGGCCGGGCGGCATCGCATTGTCCGGCGGGCAAGGGCAGCAGATCGCGCTCGCCCGCGGCCTGATCCGCGAACAGCCGCTGCTCACCGTGCTCGATGAACCGACGGCCGCCCTCGACGCCCACACCGAGGACGCGCTGTTCACCCGCTACGCGGAGTCGGCCCGGGACCGCAGCCTCGCCGGCGGAATCACCCTGCTCGTCTCGCACCGCTTCTCGACCGTACGGGCCGCCGACCACATCATCGTGCTCGACCGCGGCCGGGTGATCGAGCAAGGTGATCATGAAGCCCTGCTCCGCCTCGGCGGGCGCTACGCCGAGCTGTACCGGATCCAGGCCGACGCCTACGACAACCGGACGGTGCGCCCGATCTCACCGGATTCGCCACCAGACAGAGAATCCGGCCCCACACTGACCCCATAGCGAACGCCTGAACCGACGAGCGGCACCGTGGCCGCGACTGAACCGCAGTTCGAGAACGCGAGGACCCACATTCGTTCCTGACAACAGAAGAAGGGCACTCCCATGAGCGAAGAAGCACCGGGACCGCTGTCCCGCCGCGGGTTGATGCTCGGCGCCGGCGCGGCGGCCGCCGTCCTCGGCTCCGCACTGACCGGAGCCCAGCCGGCCGCCGCCGAACCCGGCGACGGCAAGTCCGCCGCCGGTGACCCGAGGAACCCGTCGGTGCTCGCCTCTCCGGTGACCACCTCGCTCGGTTCCGGCCCGCAGCACGGCTTCACGTACAAGACGGTGAGCATGTTCGACTTCACCCCGGAGGGCGCCCCGTCGCAACGAGCCTGGGGCGGCCACGGGACGTACACGGCGAACTCGCCATCGGTTCTCTGGGCCAGTGTCGAGATCCCGGCCGGTTCGCTGGTCCGTGACATCGAGTGGTACGTGCGGAACACCAGCGCGAACCCCGCCAACGCGATGATCCGGCTCTGGGTGGCCGGCATCGGGAACCTGTACGCCGTCGTGGCCGACACCAGCATCCCGACCTCGAGTTCGATCACGGCGACCCGGGTCGTCGTACCCAGCACCACCCGCGGCCCGTACCCGCTGAGCACCAGGCTCACGCTCGGGATCTACAGCGCCACCGACGGCTCGATTCAGATCAACGGCTGCCGCGTCGGCTTCAGCCAGGGCGGGGGACAGCTGGGCCTGCTGCCGACTCCGATCAGGGTGTACGACTCCCGCTCCGGCACCAAGTTCGCCGCCGGCGAGACCCGGACGATCACCCTGCCCAGCTCGCTCATCCAGCCCGGCGTCGCCGGCATCAAGGCCAACGTGATCGCCACCGCCACCGAGGCCTCCGGCCACCTCAAGGTGTTCTCGGCGGCCTCGGCCCTCCCGGCCGCCTCGTCGGTGAACTACTCGACGGCGGACACGATCGTCAACGAACTCACGGTGACGGTGTCGGCCGCGCGACAGATCAAGGTCTACTCGTCCAAGAAGGCCCACGTGGTGATCGATGTGACCGCCACGATCAGCTGAGCTTGATCAACAACTACTGGTGGAGCAGACAGAAGGGGTGGCCGGCCGGATCGGCCAGCACGTACAGCGGCTCGCCGTCGTCCGCGGTCCGGTCGAGCAGCAGCCGGGCGCCGAGTTCCTCGGCCCGGGCCCGATGCCGCTCGAGATCTTCGCGGGACTCCACCCGGAAGTCCATGTGCATCTGGATCGGTACGGTCTCTGACGGCCAGTCCGGCGGCGTGGTGTCCAGCTTCTCCTGCACTGTCAGCACCCGCCGACCTTGATCATCAAGAAGCACGAGCCAGTCGGCCTGGTCCGGTTCGCCCGCCGGCGGCGGCTCCTCGCCGGCCCGGTAGCGCAGCCCGAGCAGCTGCCGGTAGAACTCGGCCAACCCGCGGCAGTCCCGGGCGTCGAGGACGGTGTGCATCAGAATCGGGTAGTTCGTCACACCTCACCCACTTTCCTGTCACTTCCCGCGAGATATATCTGACGGGAAGCGACAGTTTTTCACGTAACGTGAAAAACCGACAGAAGCTGGGTCAGGCCCGCGACTGCTCCAACAGGCCGAGCAGGTAGTCGCCGTAGCCGGACTTGGCCAGCTTCTCGGCGCGCTGCTCGAGTTCGGCGTCGGAGAGGAAGCCCTGGCGCCAGGCGGCTTCCTCGGGGGCGCTCACCTTCAGGCCCTGCCGGGCCTCCAGGGTGCGGACGAAGTTGTTCGCGTCGTTCAGCGACTCGAAGGTTCCGGTGTCCAGCCAGGCCGCGCCACGGGGGAGCACCGCCACCTGCAGCTTGCCGGCCTCCAGGTAGTGCCGGTTCACGTCGGTGATCTCGTACTCGCCGCGGGCCGACGGCTTCAGTTCGCGGGCGATCGTGACGACCTCGTTGTCGTAGAAGTAGAGGCCGGGCACGGCGTAGTTCGACTTCGGCTTGGCCGGCTTCTCCTCGAGCGAGATCGCCTTGCCGCTCGCGTCGAACTCGATCACGCCGTACGCGGTCGGATCGGCCACCCAGTAGGCGAAGACGGCCCCGCCGTCAAGATCATGGAACCGGCTCAGGCTGGTGCCCACGCCCGGCCCGTAGAAGATGTTGTCACCGAGCACCAGCGCGACCCGGTCGTCGCCGATGAAGTCCGCACCGATCACGAACGCCTGGGCCAGCCCGTTCGGCGTCTCCTGCTGCGCGTACGTGATCGAGATGCCGAACTGCGAGCCGTCGCCGAGCAGCCGTTCGAAGCCGGGCGCGTCGTGCGGCGTGGTGATCACCAGGATGTCCCGGATGCCAGCGAAGATCAGCGTCGACAACGGGTAGTAGATCATCGGCTTGTCGTACACGGGAACGAGCTGCTTGCTGATCCCGATCGTGACCGGGTGCAGGCGCGTTCCTGAGCCCCCGGCCAGGATGATGCCGCGCATCCACGGCTCCTCTCGCTGGCGGTGAAGGCGCCGATATTACAAGCCTTCGAGCAGCCTGCGCAGGTTATCGCCGTCCCTGGCCGTGTCGAACACGAAGTCGGAGTGGAACGCGTCCGCGTTGAACTCGCCGTCCGGTGCCTGGATCAGGGCGGGGCACCAGAAGTGGTGATAGCTGTCGCCCTTCACGGCGGAGATCAGGTACTCGTTGGAGGCGGTGTAGCGGTCCGATCCGATGACGATCCGGACGCCCGGCCGGTCGCTGTAGATCATGCTGAACATCGCCGAGCCGCCGTAGCCCGCGACCACCTGCGCGGTGGCGAAGATCGCCACCTGGTCGGGGATCGGCAGCAGTTCCGGCCGGACCACCTGGAACCCGTTGTCCAGGAAGATCTGCTCGACCTCGTCGCCGTTGCGGCACTGCCGGGTGCCGTCCGGCGGCCGCGGTACGAAGATCCGGGGCACCCGGTCGACCGAGGCGTCCGGACGGATCATGGCGCGCAGCTGGTCCCAGATCCGGCTCAGGTCCGGATCGACGTAGCGCCGGTTGTGGAACTGCGGCGTGGCGCCGATCAAGGTCTCCACCCGGACCGGCTCGGCGAACGTGCAGATGTCCTCCGGCCCGATCCCGAGGGCGGCCAACAGCGTTGTCTGGAAGGGTTTCAGGCCGTCCGCGCCGCGCGGCACGGAGATCAGCAGCCGGCAGTCCGGGAACCGCTCCTTGGCCAGCCGCCAGCCCCAGAGCCGGGACAGGTCCTCGGTGACGAAGTGCCCGAAGTGGCCGGGGAACTCCGAATCCAGATGGAAATAGGTGCCGGCCAGCTCGCGGGCCGGTACGAAGTCCTCGGCCAGCGCCGCCACCGTGTTGTTGATGTACGTGGTCCCGCGGGCGTGCCGCTTGTTGGCCAGCGGATGGTGGAACGACCAGGGCAGGATCGCGCCGTCCAGTACGGCCAGCTGGCGCGGGCCGCAGACCACGCCGTGGTGCAGCCGGAGCACCCGGTCCGGCACCGGCCAGCGCTCCGGCAGTCGGAACGCGTACTGCGGATCGTTCACCGCGAGCCGGTTCCGGGCCGCGTACGTGAAGCCGGGCCGCCGGGTCAGCTCGCCGCCCCAGCGGTCGCCGAGCCGCGCGCTGAGGGCCGGTTCGACCTCCGCGTCGTACAGCTTGATCAGGTGCCGGCCGCGCTTGGTGATCATGATCGACCGGTCGGTGACGTCGGTGATCTCGAGATACTCGGCCAGCAGCGGCTCGGCCGCGATCAGCGCCGACAGGTCCCGCGAGGTGGCCCGGGAACCCTTGCCCGAACCGGCCGGTTGGTCCTGGTCCTCCTCGAGGCCGGTGATCAGGTAGTTGCCGTCGTCGGCGAGGTAGTACGGGAACCGGCGCAGCGCGTACTTCTTCACCCGGGTCCGGACCGTCGCGTCGATGATCGCCGGCAACGGGGTGAGATCGCGCAGCAGCGCGGCCACCTCGGTCGCCTCGGTCACCGCCTCGACCTGCACCCGGTCCGGCAACCCGGCCTGGGCGGAGACCAGCCGCAGTACCGGGCGGGGACCCTTGCCGGTGATCAGCACCAGCAGGATCTCGGCGGCCGGGAACCGGTCCAGCGTGTCGGCCAGCTCGATCGGGGCGTCGGTCATGATCACGATCCGGGCCGGCTGTTCGGCCAGCAGCGGCCGCAGCTGCCGGGCCGGGATCCGGACCGGGCGGTGCCGACGGACGAACGACACCACCGATTCGGACACGGAGGCGGGTGCGGCGGCGATCGCGCGGCGCGATTCGCCGGCGGCGCGCAGCAGCCGGCGACGCACCCGGCCGGGAAGTGCGCCGAAGGTGATGCGGCTCCGGCTGACCATAGGGCCCATCGTAGTGATGGACGGCCCCGACGTCGGCTCAGTATTAGGGTGTCAGCCATGTCGAAACTGCTGGTTACCGGTGGCGCAGGGTTCATCGGGTCGAACTTCGTCCGATATCTGATCGAGCACACCGATCACACCGTGTCGGTGCTGGACAAGCTCACCTATGCGGGTGACCTGACCACTCTGGACGGGCTGCCGGCAGAGCGGATGCGGTTCGTCGAGGGCGATGTCTGTGACGCGCACCTGGTGGACGAGCTGGTCCGCGACCACGATGTCGTGGTCCACTTCGCCGCCGAGTCGCACAACGACAATTCGCTGTCCGATCCGTCGCCGTTCATCCAGACCAACCTGGTCGGCACCTACACGTTGATCGAGGCCGCGCGCCGGCACGAGGCCCGCTACCACCACATCTCCACCGACGAGGTGTACGGAGACCTGAAGCTGGACGACCCGGAGCGGTTCACCGAGCAGACCCCGTACAACCCGTCCAGCCCGTACTCGGCCAGCAAGGCCGGTTCCGACCTCCTGGTCCGGGCCTGGGTGCGCTCGTTCGGGCTGCAGGCGACGCTGAGTAACTGCTCCAACAACTACGGCCCGTACCAGCACGTGGAGAAGTTCATCCCGCGGCAGATCACTAACGTGATCGACGGCGAGCGCCCGAAGCTGTACGGGAACGGCCTGAACGTCCGGGACTGGATCCACGTCGATGATCACTCCAGCGCGGTGCTCCGGATCATCGAGCGCGGCCGGATCGGCGAGACGTACCTGATCGGCGCCGACGGCGAGAAGAACAACCGCGAGGTCGTCGAAACGATCTTGGAACTGATGGGGCGCTCCCGGGACGACTACGACCACGTGAACGACCGGGCCGGACACGACCTGCGGTACGGGATCGACTGGACCCGGCTGCGCCGGGAACTGGACTGGCAGCCGCAGTACCGCGACTTCGCCGCCGGCCTGGCCCAGACCATCGACTGGTACCGCACGCACGAGTCCTGGTGGCGGCCGAAGAAGGCCGCGACCGAGGCCAAGTACGCCGCCGTCGGTCAGTGAGGTCACGATGGCAGAGCTGAAGATCGAGAAGACCGCCATCCCCGGGTTGTTGATCATCGACCTGGACGTCCGGGGCGACAACCGCGGCTGGTTCAAGGAGAACTGGCAGCGGCAGAAGATGATCGACCTCGGGCTGCCCGACTTCGGTCCGGTGCAGAACAACGTGTCCTTCAACGCGACCCGCGGCGTCACCCGTGGTTTCCACGCCGAGCCCTGGGACAAGTTGATCTCCGTCGCCGCCGGCCGGATCTTCGGCGCCTGGGTCGACCTGCGGGAGGGCCCGGCGTTCGGCACCGTGGTCACGGTCGAGCACGGGCCGGAGCGGGCCGTGTTCGTGCCGAGCGGGGTCGGCAACGCGTTCCAGGTGCTGGAGGGCGGCACCGCGTACTCGTACCTGGTCAATGATCACTGGAGCCCGGCCGCGAAGGACTCGTACACGTTCGTCAACCTGGCCGACCCGACCCTCGCGGTCGCCTGGCCGATCCCGCTGGCCGAGGGGGAGCTGTCCGAGGCCGACCGGAACCATCCGGCGCTGGCCGACGTGCGCCCGGTGCCGGCCCAGCGGACCTTGATCATCGGCGCCGGCGGTCAGCTCGGCCGGGCCCTGCAGACGCTGCTGCCGGACGCGATCGCGCTGACCCGGGCCGAGTGCGACCTGGCCGACCCGGAGGCGCTGGAGAAGATCGACTGGCGTTCGGTGGGCGCGGTGATCAACGCGGCGGCGTACACGGCCGTGGACACGGCGGAGACCGAGGAGGGCCGCCGGCAGGCCTGGCAGGTCAACGTGCACGCGGTCGGCCGGCTGGTCGAGAAGGCCCGCGAGCATCGCCTGCCGCTGGTGCACGTCTCGTCCGACTACGTCTTCGACGGCACCCGCGAACTGCACGACGAGGACGAGTCCTTCGCCCCGCTCGGCGTCTACGGCCAGACCAAGGCGGCCGGCGACGCGCTGGTCCAGTCCTGGCCGCGGCACTATCTGCTGCGGACCAGCTGGGTGGTCGGCGACGGCAAGAACTTCGTCCGCACCATGGCCTCGCTGGCCGACCGCGGCATCGCCCCGTCCGTGATCGATGATCAACACGGCCGGCTCACCTTCGCCGCGGATCTGGCCAAGGCCGCCGTCGACCTGCTCACCGGCGCGAAGCCGTACGGCACCTACAACGTGTCCTGCGACGGCCCGGTGCGCAGCTGGGCCGACCTCGCCGCGGCGGTCTACGTCGCGCGCGGCCGCTCGGCCGACGACGTGACCCGGGTGACCACCGAGGAGTACGGCCGCGACAAGGACCTCGCCCCGCGCCCCCGGCACAGCGCCCTCGACCTGACCAAGGCCAAGGCCGCCGGCCTCACCCTCCCCGACGGCGATCAGGCCTTGGCCGCCTACCTGGCGACCTTGGCGGGGATGCAGCCCTGACCGGTCTGCTATCATTTTGCTAGCATCTGCCGGGAGGGGGTGATCGGCATGGCAACCATCGTGGTTCGCGATCTTGATGATGAGGTCAAGTCCGGTCTGGTCGAACTTGCGGCTGCGCATGGCCGGTCCATGGAGGCCGAGGCGCGAGCGATCATCCGCGACGCGGTACGCAGGCGAAGTCGCAACCTGGGCACCGCGTTCCTGGAGCGTTTCGGCGAGGCGGGCGGCGTCGCAGAGCTTCCGGCGAAGCGCCGTGACGGAACGCCACGGGCGGCTTCGTTCGACGAATGATCATTCTTGACACGAACGTCGTGTCCGAATTGATGAAGCCGATACCGGACCTTGGCGTCGCCGAGTGGGTTCGTCGGGAGCAGCGGCAGTTCTACGTCACGACGATCACGGTTGCCGAGGTCTTCTACGGACTGGAGCGACTGCCTGCGGGGCGCCGACGCCGCCATCTCGAAGAGACTGCGGAAGACCTCTTCGAGGATTTCGCCGAGTTCATTCTGCCCTTCGACTTTGCCGCCGGACGGGGTTACGGGCGATTGGTAGCCACCCGCGAGGCCCGCGGTCGACCGATCAGCACCGAGGACGCGCAGATCGCGGCGATCTGTCTCACCGCCGGAATGGCTTGTGCGACCAGGAATACAGGCGATTTCGAGGGCATAGGCGTGGAATTGATCAACCCCTGGGAGGAAGGATCTTCTTCGGGGAAGAACACCCTCCGGTGACGAGCCTCAACGGGGCAGGGCGAACAGGTGCGTCATCACCGATTCGTGGGAACCGGAGCCGTCCGCATCGGGCAGGTTGACGGAGGTTCCCTGAATCGCGCCGACGGCTCCGCCGGTGTACTCGCCGCGGACGTAGGCGTACAACCTTCGGCATCCTGGCACCAGATTGAGCTTGGTGTAGAGCGGAACGGCCTTGTGGTGCGTCTGCCTGAGCACGGTGACCGAGAGCTGTGCCGCAGGCGCGGTCGCGCAGACGGTGGACCCGTCCATCTGCTCGACCACCAGCGTGAACTTTGCACTCGACGTGTCCCAGGAGTTGGGGCAGCCGCCGGTGAGTGCGCACGACATGAACTCCACATCGGCGATGACATCGACCGCGGTCTGAGAAGTGGCGAGCGTGGTGTCGAGAAGCGGGATGTACGTCTTCGTGGTCAGGTTGGTGTTGCCGTTCGGGAGCGAGGTCTGCATGGCGGCACCGCCGGCGCTCTCGCCGACCGCTTCGTCGGCAAACTTGAACTCGCCCCTGACTGTGAGCGCCGAGGTGGTGCCACTGACCAGAGAATGACCGCGGTAGTAGAGCTTGCACGTCGTGGTGCCGGTGGTCGTCGCGGACACGAGGAATCGGGTGAGGATCGTGATGTTGTGTCGGTCCTCGTTGGCGCTGTTGGCCGGGTCGATATTCTCTCCCATGACGAAGCTGCCGGCGGCAGCACCGGTGCAGATCACTTCGTTGTCCACCAGTGTGACCTGCGTTGCATCGTAGGCGTTCATGGAGGCGTAGATGTAGGCGCTCTGACCGGCCTGCATGGTGCCGGAAGTGATCGTGTCGATCAGGTGGATCGTCACGCCTCCGGGGGCGGCGATCCCGGTGAGCCTGGTCGGCCCGTAGAGGATGGCGCTGGCCGCCTGGGCCGGGACCGGCCCGGACACGGCCAGCGCGGCGATCATGATCATCAGGGCTAGAGCACCGCGCAGTCGCTTCATGATGCCTCCAGGGCGGCGAGAGATGAGCATGATCATAAACTCGAGAACCTGCCGTCCGGAATAGGTGATCGCCGGGACTGAGACCCCGGACGCAGTCAGTCCTTTTCGAAGCGGCCGGGGACCGGGAGGTAGCGGCGCAGGAAGTTCTTGATCACCAGGTCCGTCCGGGCCGGGTCGGCGCCGGCGGTGTGGCCGTCGTTGAGGCAGATTGCGTCCGCGGTACGGGAGCGGAGGAGCCGCTCCAGGGCTGCGGCGCCGTCGGCGGTGGACGGGTCGACGTATTCGTACCCGATCGGGCCGGGGACCGCCGCGCCGGTGGCGTAGGCGTAGCCGAGGTAGAAGGAGCCGGCGGCGGCGACGTCGGCCGTGGTCCGGAACGGTGATCGCCGGGTGGCCGCGAAGACGTCCGGGAACTCCGCCTCCAGTGCGGTGATCACCGACTTGCGGGTGGCCACGGCGGCGTGGGCGTACTTGCCGAAGGTGATCACGCCGAACCGGTCGGCGAGCAGCCGGCGGGCGTTCTTGGCGGCGGTCGTGGAGGCGATCTCGCCGGCGGCCGGGGGATCGAGGTCGACGGTCAGCCGGGAGGCGAAGAACTTCCCGATCCCGTTCGGATGGAAGAACAGCTCGGGCGGCACCGGCCGGCCGATGATCATGTCGTCGTTGAGATAGAGGTAGTGCTCGGCCAGCCCGGGGATCCGGTGCAGACAGGCCTCGATCGCGTGCGAGTTGAAGGTGGGCAGGCCGTCCCGGTCCGGCCACAGTTGATCATGCGCGACCACGGTGACCCAGTCGTCGTCCGGCCGCAGCCAGTGCGGGCGCTGCCCGTTGGTGACGATCCAGATGTGGTTGATCCACGGCGCGAACTGCTCGACCGAGCGCAGGCTGTGCCGCAGCTCGTCGTGGTCGGTGAACCGGGCCGGGTCGTCGGCGCGTTCGGTCGATCGGGCGGGGTCCACGGCACCGGCGGCGGCCCGCTTCCGGTGCCAGTCGGGGTCGGCGCCGTCCACCCAGGTGTAGACGAGGTCGATCGGGAAGCTGACCGCGTGGACCGGTCGGCCGGCCAGCGCCGGCGGCACCGAACCGGCCGGGCCGAGGTCGGACGGCCGCAGCCGGTCGACGATCTCGTTGCCGACCTGGGTGGTCAGCGCGCCGTCCGGTCCCTCGCGCCAGAAGTGCACCTCGACCCGGTGGTCCTCGCCGGTGCCGAAGTCCGGGGCCTCGGAGTCCACGCAGCACTCCCAGAGGGCGAAGCCGCGGGCGGCCGGCGGCAACGGCCCGCAGGCCGGCCGGCTGACCCGCCCGGTCCGGTCGCCGTTGCGGCGCAGCGGTTCGGCGTACCAGGCCGGGCCAAGGGCGGTGATCAACTTCAGCAGCTCGGTCCGGTCCCGCTCCCGTACCCCGAAGGTCGTGCGGCGGCCGGGCCGGACCGGCAGCTGCCAGTGCTCGATGCCGTGATCATGAAGGAGCCGCCGCAGCCGGTCGGTGACCGCGGCCGTGTGCTCGGGCAGCCGGAGCTCGGGCTGGGAACGGGCCAGCACCCAGAGGCCGTCGATCTTGGCCCTCCGGTACGCCAGACCGCCGGGCCGGCCCAGCACGGCGCGGCCGGAGGCGAACCGCCGGCGCAACCGGACCAGCTCGCCCAGCGCGTCCCGGAGCAACCCACGCCGGCCGGTCACCCGGCCCGCTCCTGGTCCCGATCGTGATCTTGATCGTTCTCCCAGGGCGCGGGCACCGGGTAGTAGCGGCGCAGGAAGTCCTTGATCAACTGTTCGTCGCCGTCCTCCCGGATCGCGTTCAGGCAGAACGCGTCGTAGCAGCGGTAGCGGGCGATGTCGGCCAGGTCGCGGGCGCAGGCCCGGCTCTCCACATCGACGTAGCGCTGGGTGATCCGGCCCGCCACGGCCCGGCCGGTGGCCAGCCCGTACCCGTGGTGCAGGCTGCAGGCGGCCAGGTCCGACAGCGACCGGAAGGTCGCCTGCCGGGTCTGCGCGAACGCGGCCGGGAACATCGACTCCAGCTCGACCAGGACCGACCGGCTCAGCGACTGCGGCACGTGCAGGTATTTGTGGTCGACCATCGCGCCGGTCGCCGCGGCGATCAGCATCCGGTTGTTCTTGCCGGACGCGTCCGGCGCCAGGTCACGCGGCTCCGGCGGGCCGGGCGGGATGGACTGGTTGCTCGGGAA
The DNA here is from genome assembly GCF_042666975.1 of Microlunatus sp. GCM10028923. Lineage (NCBI taxonomy): Bacteria > Bacillati > Actinomycetota > Actinomycetes > Propionibacteriales > Propionibacteriaceae > Microlunatus > Microlunatus sp. GCM10028923. The sequence continues at coordinate 157,480 of NZ_JBHTFF010000006.1, forward strand.
CACGATCGGCCGGCCGGTCCGGCCGTGGAAGAACGTCTCGGGCGCCACCGGCCGGCCCAGGAAGAAGTCGTCGTTGAAGTAGAGGAACCGTTCGGACAGGCCCTCGATCCGGTGCAGGCACGCCTCGATCGCCTGCGAGTTGAACGTCGGCAGTCCCGGCTCGCCCCGCCACAGTTCGGCGTGCGACACGATCCGGATCCGATCATGATCACCGGCGTACCAGTGCGGCACCTGGCCGTTGGTGACGACCCAGATCCGGCGGGCCCAGGGGGCGAACTCGGCGATCGACCGGAGGCTGTAGCGCAGCTCGTCGTACTGCCGGAACCGGGCCGCCACGGTTGCGGCCTGGGTCTGCCGGCCACCCGGCCGAGCGCCCGCGAACTGCTGCTGCCAGGCGGGATCCGAGGCGTCGACCCAGGTGTAGACCACGTCGATCGGCTCGGTGATCAACTCCGGCTCGGCGGCCGGGTCGGGCTCGTCGACCGTGATCCGGATCGCGGCCGGGCCGCCCAGGTGCCGGCCGGTGCCGGTGTCGACCGCGTGCTCGGTGACCTGCCAGGTGGTGCCGGACAGCTCGGCCGGCCGAGCGTCACCGGGGGACCAGGGCCGGCCGAGCGCCCGGTCCCGCAGCAGGGTGGTCCGGATCGCCGGGCCGAGCACGAACCCGGCCAGCGTCCGGTCCGACGCTCCGGTCCGGTCGAGCGTCTGGTCGTAGCGCTGGACGACCAGACCGGGGTGCCGGTCGGTCAGCGACCGGACGGCCGTCAGGATCCGGTCCCGGTCGGCCTCGTCCACGGTGATCGTGATCGGCTGGTCCCAGCGGGCGTTCCGGGTGGTCGGCCGGGCACCGGCCCGGCGCAGCGCGCCGACCAGGTCCTCGGCCAGCCGCAGCCGGTGCGGATCGAACAGCAGACCGTCCACCTTCGCCGCCGGCACCGGATGGCCGCGGTCGATCACCATCGCGGGTGCGTTGGCCGCGGCGGAGTCCCGGAGCGCCGACCGGTGCCGGGTCCGCTGGACCAGCGCGATGGCGAGCGCGAGCTTGTGCTGCAGGTTGAGTCGGGTCCGCCGCAGAGCCCGGACCGTGCCGCGGACGGCCGTGGTACGGGCGTGCACCACGACCGACGTCCAGGTCCGGGCATCGCCGCCGGGTCGCGACATGCGCGCCACTCTAGCGAGGGACCTGCACACCGCAGGCACAACGGACACAGACGTGTCGAACGGCACGTTCCACGGACCCGGGAACGGGTCAGCGCAGCCGCACCTGGCTGGTCGAGGTCAGCCGCCCGACCCGGTGCGCGACAGTGACCAGCTTCGGCGGCTCGGTGCCGGCGGGCAGGTCGATCAGCCGGTAGACGCCGCGGCCGGCGCCGACCCCGCGCTGCCATTCCTCCTCGATCCCGTCGGCGGCGATCAGGATGTCGGCGGCCCGGTCGGCCTGGTTCAGGACGTGTACGGCGAGCCGGCGGCCGGTCAGCTCCGCCGCCACGGTGTACGGCCGCGCCGGATCGACCGGCTGCTCGGACAGAGTTGCCTCCAACCGCAGCGAACCCGGGTGGATGATCTTGAGCACGTGCTGGGTCCGGGTGCCGCCGAGCAGCTGTTGCGTGGTCGGCGCCAGGGTGACCGGCCGGTCGGCGTCCCAGGTCAGCCACAGCGTGACCTCGCCGCGAACGACGCGCAGCCCGCCCGCGGTCCGGCCGACCGAACTGCCGAAGACGTACGGGGTGCCGTCGGCGAAGGCGACCCGGTCATCCGGCCGGAGCACCAGTGGGACCGCCTGCTCGGCCTCGCCGCCGGCGGTCAGCTGCTGCACGATGCCGTCGGGCCAGAACGTGGTGGCGCTGCGGAAGGCCGGGTCGCCGGAGCTGCTGGTCGCGGCGGCGGCCGCGGTGAAGACGCCGGCGTGCCCGGTCAGCTGCTCGGCCGGGATCGCGGGCGCGGCCGGATCCGTACCGTCGTGGTAGGTGGCGGGCAGGCTGCCGTACGCGGAGTGCGAGGCGGGCTGGTCCGGCGCGGCGGTCAGCCGGGAGGTCCAGGACGCCTGGGCCCAGTCGTTCACCGACCAGAGCAGGGTGCCGGCGGCCGGGTGCCAGAGCAGACCGTTGCCGAACCGCTGCCGCGAGTAGCCGCTGACCCGGTTGCCGTGCAGCGCGCCGAGGTAGTAGCCGGGCCGCCGGACGAAGAGATAGTGCTGGCCCAACGACGGTTCGCCGAATCGGAGCTCGGTGAACGCGTCCTCGGCGACGGTACGCCAGCGCGCGATCGCCGCCGCGCGCTGATCGGCGGTCGGTCCCTCGGGCGAACGCGGCACGTGCATCCAGGTCCGCGGCGAGGTGTTGCCCTTGGCCGGCACCGGTACCGGCTCGGCCGACGCCGCCCAGGCGGACCGCTCGGCGTCCTTCTCGGCAGCGGTCGGGTGGAACGCGGCGAGCGCGGGCACCCGGTCCAGGAAGACCCGGCCCAGGGATGACCGGTCGGCGGTGTCGGCGATCGTCGGCCGCTGGTCGGCGGCCCCGTTGCGGACGCACAGGCCGGAGTAGTGCAGCCCGCCGGTGCCGTCCGGTTCCCAGACGACCGCGTACTGGTAGAAGTCGGCCAGCGCCTCGGCGAACCGCAGCGGCACCGGCGAGTCGGTCTTCAGGGCGACGTCGGCGAAGTCCGGCAGGGCGACGGTGAAGGTGTAGCCGAAGTCGTAGCCGAGCGGTTCCAGGGTGTGCCCGGCGGGCGCGTGGCTGTGCTGCCAGAGGAACTCGAGCCGGTCGTTCAGCGGCGCGGCGATGGCCGGGTCGTCCAGCACGATCGCCGCGTCGGAGACGCCGGCCAGCCCGGCGATCACCTGATTGGTGTACGGCGTCGGCGTCCGCCAGTGCGGCCGGGTCAGGTCGACCAGCCAGCTCGCCGCCTTCCGCAGTGCGGTCTCGATCTCGGCCTGCCGCTCGGGCAGCACGCCGGCGCTGCGGAGGTCCCGCAGGGTGGCGCTGAGGGCGACGGTGCCGAACGAGGTCGGGGCCAGCCCGTGCTCGGTCCAGGAGTACTCGGGCCAGGCACCGTCGTCGTGCTGCAGTCCGAGGTAGAAGCCGAGCGCCGCGTCGAGCCGGGCCAGCAGCTTCGCGTCACCGCGGTACGGATTCCACGGCCGCTCGGTCGCGTGGAACCAGGCCAGGGTGGCGACGTGCTCCATGATCCGGGCGTTGAACGGCTCGACGGGCGTCCGCCACCAGCCGTCCTCCATCCAGCCGTACCGCTCCGGGTCGTCGTCGACGATGCTGTTGGCCAGCGGCGCGACCAGCACCAGGTAGGTGCCCATGATCTGCTCGTCGGGCGCGAACGTGCTCCGGTCCGGGGCGCCGGCCGGCAGCGGGTCGACCAGCGGCAGCACGGTGCCGGCGGAGGTGGCGAAGGCGGGGGCCGGGCCCAGCGCGAGGCCGGTGGCGGCGAGGACGCCGGCACCGAGGACAACCCGGCGGGTGAGCGGAGGTAGTGGGAGGTTGGTCATCATCGACTCCTTACAGGGGTACGGGGAAACGTGCGGTCAGCCCTTGAGCGCGGTCCGGGAGAGCCCTTCGACGAACTGCCGTTGGGCGAACAGAAAGACGATCAGCACCGGCAGTACGGCGAGCGTGGTGGCGCCGAGCTGGGTGTTGTAGAGCGGCTCGCCGTACCCGTCCTGGTAGCGGGTCAGCCCGAGCCCGACCGGGAACAGCTCCGGCGTCCGGAGGAAGATCAACGGGACGAAGTACATGTTGAACGAGTTGAGGAAGGTCATGATCGACACCGCGGCGATCGCCGGACCGGCCAGAGGCAGGGCGATCAGCCGATAGAGGGCGATCCGGCCCAGTCCGTCCAGCCGGCCGGCCTCCTCCAGTTCCACCGGAAGGCTGAGGAAGAACTGGCGGAAGATGAACGTGGCCAGCACGCTGCCGGGGCCGAAGACGGGCAGGATGATCAACGGAAGGTGATGGTCCATCAGACCGAGTTGGTTGACCCAGCGGAAGATCGGGATGATCGTCACCTCGCCGGGCAGGAAGATCGTCGCGATCAAGATCAGGAACAGCGGATTGGCCAGCGGGAAGCGGATCCGGGCGAAGGCGTAGCCGGCGGCAGAGCCGATGATCACGGTGCTGACGGTGATCACGATCGACAGGTAGAGCGAGTTGAGGTACTGCCGGGCGAACGGATTGGCGGTGAAGATCCTGCCGACGCCGTCCAGGGTCCAGACCTCCGGCAGTAGTCGCGGGGGAGAGGCGAAGATCTCCGGCGCCGGCTTGAACGCCGAGAAGATCATCCACAGGGTCGGATAGACGAACGGCACCGCGAGCAGCGCCATCAGCCCGTACAGGACGGCGTGGGTCAGGATCCGCCGGGTCCGCCGGCGGCGGCGACGCTCAGACTTCATCGACGACCCAACCGCTTCCGGCTGGTCCATTGCAGCACGGTCAGTCCGAGCGTGATCAGGAACAGCACGATGCCGATCGCGCTGGCGTAGCCGAACTGCTGCCGGCCGAACGCCACCTGGTAGACGTAGTAGGAGATCACCGTGGTCGACGTACCGGGTCCGCCGTCGGTGAGGATCTGGATCGGCGCGAACACGTCCAAGGCGCCGGTCATGGTGATGATCCCGACCATCAGCAGGGTCGGCGTGAGCAGCGGCAGCGTGACGTGACGGAACACCCGCCAGCGGCCGGCACCATCCAGGCGGGCGGCCTCCTTGAGCTCGGACGGCACGTTCTGCAGGGCGGCCAGGAACAAGATCATGTTCATCCCGACCCCCTTGAAGACCTGCACGACGACAACCGAGACCAGGGCCAGCACCGGGTGTCGGAGCCAGTTCGGTCCCTCGATCCCGATCATGGCCAGCACGCCGTTGATGCCGCCGTTGCCGGCCAGCAGGAACTGCCAGACGATCGTCCAGGCCACGATCGAGACAACCACCGGCGAGAAGTAGAGGGTGCGGAAGACGACGATCCCGGTCAACTTCGTGTTCAGCAGGTTGGCCAGAGTCAGGGCGATCGTCACGTTGAGCACCAGCAACATCACCGCGAACGCCGCGGTGACGCCGAGTGAGCTCATGACCACCCGGTCCTGGGCCAGCCGGACGAAGTTGGCCGGGCCGACGAAGTCGAAGGTCCCGATCAGCGGGCTCCACTCGTGCAGGCTGTACCAGAGCACCAGCCCGAACGGGACGAATCCCAAGATCACCGCGCCGAGTACCGGCGGCGCGACGAAGATCAATCCGATCACCCGATCGGCCTTGTCCCTCACGGAGGTCTCCGCCCTTCAGCTCAGTTGGTCTGCAGCAGCGGCTGGAGGTCGGCGCAGACCTGATCCAGTGCGGCGCCGAGGTCGCCGTCGGGCGCGAAGGCGACGTCCAGGTCCTTCTTGACCAGGTCGGTGAACTGGCTGAACCGCGGGTGGCCGGGCTTGGTCGTGGCCTTCGGCACCACGTCCAGGATGGTTCGCTGGATCTGCTCCTCGGAGAGCTTCGGCGCCGCCTTCTTGAACGTGTCGACGGTCAGCAGCGAGGTCCGGGGCGGTGGGAAGAAGGTGGCCAGCTCCGCGCCCTGGGTCTGGTCGGTGAAGTAGGCGAGGAAGTCCGCCGCCCGTTCGGGGTTCGGCCCGCGGGCGATCACCCCCACGCCGGCCTGGCCGACCATGTTCACGGTCGCCTTCGGCCCCGCCGGCAGCGGGACGAAATCCCAGCTGAAGCCGTCCAGGCTGCCGGACAGGCTGAGCTGGCCGACCGAGAAGGCGGCCTCCCCGCCCGCGAAGGGCAGGCTGTCGCCGGGTTTGATCATGGCCCCGGTCTGGTAGGTGCCGCGGTGCAGCCAGCCGAAGAACTCCTTCATCTCGGGCGAGGTGAAGGTGCAGGTGGCCCCGTCGGCGCTCCAGCCGGCGGCGCCCCAGCCGGCCCACCACGGGGCCAGCTGGTCCCAGGTCTCCCAGGGCACGGTCAACCCGCCCTTGCCGGTCTGCTTCGCCGTGGCGGCGGCGATCTCGGCGACCTTGTCCCAGGTCCAGTCGCCGGACTTGATCAACGTCTCGGGCGTCGGCTGGCCGGCTGCCTTGATCAGATCGAGGTTGACGTACATCCCGAACGGGCTGTGGGAGAAGGGATAGGCGTAGATCGCGTCGCCGTTGCGCCACAGGTCGAGTGAGGCCGGCAGTACGTCGGGCAGGTCGTAGCCGGGCGTCTCGGCCAGGGTGGGGGCGAGGTCGTGCAGGACACCGCCGCCGACGAACTCGCCGGCGTTGGTCTCCTGCACCCAGGCCAGGTCCGGCGAATTGCCGCCGGCGATCTGGGTGGTCAGGGCGCTGATGTAGCTGGTGCCGGTGAGGGTCTCGAACGTGACGCCGGAGACCTGGTCGCCGTGCTCGGCCACGTAGCCGGCGGCGATCGACTCGAACAGGTCGAGGTGTCCCTCGTTGGCGCTCCAGATGGCCATCCGCAACGGGACCGGGCCGGACGCCTCCGGCTGCTGGTCGGTGCAAGCGGCGGCCAGCGTCACGGTCGCGAGGGCGCCCGCCACGAGCAGGTTCCGCATCATTGCGTGCTTCATCGCATCTCCAGGTTCGAAGAAGCGGGGAGGAAGTGGGGGCGACATCGCCCGCCCGCGGAACCGAGCCTAAGTCAAAATTCTCGGGAATGTCTAGAGAATTCTAGTTGCGCTTTCGGTCCTTGGACGGTGCGGCCGTCGAGTCGCGGACCACCAGTGAGGTGGCCAGCTCGAGGTGGTGCGACTCCGGTTCGACGCCGGCGATCAGGTCGGCCAGCATGCCGACCGCGACGGCGCCGAGCTGGTCCAGCGGCTGCCGGATCGTGGTCAGCGGGGGACTGCTCATCGAGGCCAGGATCAGGTCGTCGAAGCCGATCACGCTGAGGTCGTCCGGCACCCGGAGGCCGAGCCGGCGGGCGGCCTCGATCACGCCGAGGGCCTGGAAGTCGCTCGCGGCGCAGAGCGCGGTCGGCCGGTCCGGTCGGGCGAGCAGCCGGAGCGCGGCCTCCAGGCCGGCCTCGAAGGTGAAGTCGCCGGGCTCGGTCATGATCGAATCCGACGTGATCCCGGCGGCCGTCAGGGCGGCCAGGTTGCCCGACGCGCGTGACTGCGACACCATCGAGCGGTCGTCACCACGCAGGATGCCGAACCGCCGATGTCCCAATCCCAGCAGGTGATCCGCAGCCGCGTACCCGCCGGCCCAGTCGGTGGCGCCGACGCTGTGGTGGCCGACGTGCGGCGGCCCGAGCGGGTTCACCACGACCAGCGCGATGCCGGCGTCGGTGAGCTGCTCCCGCTCCTCGGGATCGAGCACCGAACTGATCGCCACCAGTCCCCGGATGTCGTGCGCCCGGAGTTCTTCGATCCAGTCCGGCTGCTGCCGGTACAGCAGCACCTCCAGCGGCATCCCGGCGCCTGCCGCCCGCTCCATCGCGCCGCGCAGCGGCTCGGCGGTGTTGGGCAGCCGCATCGATCGGACCAGCAGGCCGATCCGCGGGCCGCCGGTGCGCCGCTGCCGGGGTGCGACGTAGCGTTGCTCGGACAGGATCTCGGCAACCTTGGTTCGGGTCTGGTCGGCGACGTCGGGACTGTTGTTCGCAACCTTGGAGACGGTGGAGATGGAGACTCCGGCGAGTTCGGCGACCTCGGCGAGCGATGGTCCTCGACGGCGTCGACCCGGGTTCGGCATCGTGATCTCCTTGCTTGACTGACTGTCTTTCCCGATAGTATCTCCGAAAGTTCTTGATATGTGTTTCGAAGATTTCAAGGGGAACCATGGGCGAGGCCGGCGCTGACCTGTTGATCATCGGAGGCGGGCTCGGGGGAGTGTCCGCGGCCCTGGCGGCGCTGCGGCGCGGCCTGCGGGTGATCCTGACCGAACCGACCCGGTGGCTCGGCGGCCAGCTGACCAGTCAGCTGGTGCCGCTGGACGAGCACCTGTTCATCGAACGTACGGGAGCGAACCGCAGCTACCGCGAGCTCAGGGACGGGCTGCGGGACTACTACCGGCGGCACTACCCGCTGACCGAGCGGGCCCGGGCCGATCCGTACCTCAACCCGGGCGCGGCCTGGGTGTCCCCGGTCAGCGTCGAGCCGCGGGTGGCGGTCGCCGTGATCGAGTCGCTGCTGCAGCCGTACCGGACGGCGGGCCGGCTGACCGTGCTGCACGGGTACGAGCCGGTCGCGGTGAGCAGCACCGGGGACCGGATCGATGGCGTCACCGTCCAGGAGGTGGCCGGGGATCGCCGGCTGGACCTGAGCGCCCCGTACGTGCTGGACGCGACCGAGCTCGGCGACCTGCTCGCCCTCGGCGGCGTGGAGCACGTGTCCGGCCGCGAGTCGCGGGCCCAGACGGGCGAACCGGGCGCCGCCGAGACCGCGGATCCGACCGACATGCAGGGCGCCACCTGGTGCTTCGTTCTTGATCATCGGGACGGCGAGGACCACACGATCGACCGGCCCGCCGACTACGACCGGATCAGGGCGCTGCCGGATCACTCCGGTGGTGGCCAGCCGATCCTGACCTTCGCCAGGATGCTCGACGACGGGGGCCGGCCGCGCCCGACGAACCGGCTGATTCCCAACCCGGACGACGATCCGGCCGCAGTTGATCTTGATCACCGGAACATGCCGCCGGCGCCGGAACTGTGGACGTACCGGCGGATCGCCGCCCGGAACCAGTTCCGGCCGGGCTTCCTGGACAGCGACCTGGTGATCGTGAACTGGCCGGCCAACGACTACACCGGTGGCCCGCTGTTCGGGGTGCCGGACGCCGCCGACAACTGGCGCGACTGCAAGGAACTCAGCCGGTCGCTGCTCTACTGGCTGCAGACCGAGGCGCCGCGGACCGACGGCGGGACCGGCTTCCCGGGGCTGCGGCTGCGGCCGGACGTCGCCGGCACCGAGGACGGGTTCGCCCAGTATCCGTACATCCGGGAGTCTCGGCGGCTGCTGGCCCGGACCACCATCGTCGAGCAGGACGTCTCGGTGGCGTTGCGCGGGGACCGCGGCGCGGCGAACTATCCGGACTCGGTCGGGGTCGGCCACTACTTCTGGATCGACCGGCACCCGACCACCGGCGGCCACCACTATCCCGGCGGATTGCCGCAGCCGTTCGAGATCCCGCTCGGCGCCCTGGTGCCGCGCCGGGTGCGCAACCTGCTGGCCGCGGCGAAGAACCTCGGCACCACCCAGATCACCAACGGCTGCTACCGGCTGCACCCGGTCGAATGGAGTGTCGGCGAGGCGGCCGGCGAGACGATCGCGTACTGCCTGGACGAACGGCTGGAGCCGCACCAGGTCGTCGACGACCCGGCCCGGGTCACCGCTCTGCAGGGTCGGCTGAGTCAGGCCGGGGTTCAGTTGCGTTGGGATCCGGAGCTGCGCTGGTCTCGTTGATCTCGGCGTCTTTGATCATGGTGGCCTCGGTCGGGGCGCTGAAGTCCCGGACGAAGAGGGCCGACAGCACCAGCAGCACGCCGATCCCCACGGCGCCCCAGAAACCGGCCGGCGCCCCGAAGTGGTCGATCAGCTGACCCAGCCCGGCGGCGCCCGCCGCGATGCCGGCGGCGATCCCGGTCGAGGTCCAGCCCAACGCCTCGGTGAGCCGGCTGGCCGGCACCGCCTCCTGGGTGACCGCGACCGTCGCGATCAAGGTCGGCGCGATGGCCAGGCCGCTCAGTACCAGCAGCAATGCGACGGCGAGCGGCTGCTGGACGAAGATCAACGGCACCATCGACGCGGCGAGCAGGACGGCACCGATCCGGAACCGGCGGGCCGGGCTGATCCGCCAGACGATGGTCCCGGTGATCACGCCCGAGATCAGCGAGCCGGACGACCAGGCCATCATGATCAACCCGGCGAACGACAGCACCCCGGCCGCCTCCGCGAACGCGACGATCAGCACCTCCATGCCGCCGAACAGCATGCCGAGCGCCGCGCAGCCGAGCACCACCGGCACCAGCCGGGCGGCGGACAGCCGGGGCCGCGGACCGGCCTGCTCGGACGGGTCGGCGACTGGTGGCTCGGTGCCGCGCTGCACGGCCAGGGCGATCGCGCCGACCAGGCCGAGCACGACACACGCGATCAGGCCGAGCGCCGGATGGACGGACGTGGCCAGGAACGTCGCCAGCACCGGCCCGACGATGAAGACCACCTCGTCGACCACGGCCTCGAAGGCGAACGCCGTACTGAGCAGCGGCGACTTCTGCAGCCGGTACGACCAGCGGGCGCGGACCGCCGAGCCGGCCGACGGATAGCCGAGGCCGACCCCGACCGCGGCCAGGCAGGTGACCGGCAGCGGCAGCCGGAGCATGACGGTGATCAACAACAGGGCCAGGCTGAGGTTGCAGATCAGCGCGGCGATCACCAGCGCCCGGGCCTGCCCGATCCGGTCGATCCGGCGGCCCCACCACGGGGCCGCGACGGCACCGACCAGGGTGGCGCAGGCGGTCACGATGCCGGCCTGCCCGTACGAGCCGGTCATCAGCGAGATCAACAGCACGATGCTCAGCCCGGTCATCGACACCGGCAGCCGGGCCACGAAACCGGCCACCGTGAACGCGAGCGCAGCCCGGTCCGACAGCAGCGTCCGGTAGCCGCCGAACCCCGTCCGCACCGGTGCGTCCGGTCCCGTCGTCGCCGACGTCACACGTCCCTCCCTCGCCCGGCCGCCGGCCGGTTTGCAAAGATCAGCAGGTGAGTGGTTCTGCCGCAGTCCCCGACCTGAGTCCGTACGACGCCGTCCTGCTGGTGTCGTTCGGCGGGCCGGAAGCCGCCGCCGACGTCGTACCGTTCCTGCGGAACGTGACCCGTGGCCGGGGCATTCCGGATGAACGGCTGGCCGAGGTCGGCGAGCATTACTCCCTGTTCGGCGGTCGCAGCCCGATCAATGATCAGTGCCGGGCCTTGCTCGCCGCGCTGTCGGCCGAGTTCGACCGGCGCGGGATCAGCCTGCCTCTCGCCTGGGGCAACCGCAACTGGGATCCGTACCTCAAGGATGCGGTCGCCGAACTCGAAGCGGCCGGGCATCGGCGGGTGCTGGCCGTGATCACCAGCGCCTACCCGTCCTACTCGTCCTGCCGGCAGTACCGGGAGAACCTCTACGACGCCGCGGCCGACACCAAGATCACGGTGGACCGGCTGCGCCACTACGCCAACCATCCGGGCTTCGTCGAGGCGTCGGTGGACGCGGTGATCGAGGCGCTGGGCCGGCTCGACGACGCGGCGGAACCGCGGTTGATCTTCGTCACCCACTCGATCCCGACCGCGATGGCCGAGCCCAGCGGCGACGGCGGGTACGAGGAGTGGCACCGGACCGTGCTGGCCGAGGTGACCCGGCGGGTCGAGCAGCGGACCGGCCGGTCGTTCACCGGCGAGCTGACCTACTGCTCCCGGTCCGGGCCGCCCAGCCAGCCCTGGCTGGAACCCGACATCAACGACCGATTGGCCGAGCTGGCCGGCGAGGGCGTGACCTCCGTGGTGGCGGTGCCGATCGGGTTCATCTCCGATCACATGGAGGTGATCTACGACCTGGACACCGAGGCCGCCGCGACCGCCGAGAAGCTGGGCCTGGGCTTCGTCCGGGCCGGGACCGCCGGGGTGCACGCCGCGTTCGTGTCCGGGCTGGTCGACCTGATGGTGGAACGCGCCGCCGCGGCTCGGGGCGAGGACCCGGACCGGCCGGTGGCCGCCGGACATCCCGGCTGGTACGAGTGCCCGGTGGACTGCTGCCGCAACCTGCGGGAGCCGGACCGGCCGGCCCTCTGTCAGCGTTCCACCCAGGAGGCGGCGCAGTGACCGCCTCGTTGCGCGCCGCGGTGATCGGCTACGGCGCGATGGGCCGCAACCACGCCCGGGTGCTCGCCGGGCTGGGCGGTGTCGACCTGGTCGCGATCGTGCGGCCGTCCGGCGATCCCGGTTCGGCGCCCGCGCCGGTGGTCGGTTCGGTCGCCGAGGCGCTGTCGTACGGGCTCGACCTGGCGGTGATCGCCGCGCCGACCAGCACCCACCTCACCCTCGGCCGCGAACTGGCCGACGCGGGTGTCCCGGCCCTGATCGAGAAGCCGCTGGCCGGTACGGCGACCGAGGCGCGCGAGCTGGCCGAGACGTTCGACTCCCGCGGCCTGCTCGGCTGCGTCGGTCACATCGAGCGCTACAACCCGGCCACCCGGGCGCTGCGGCAGCGCCTCGCGGACGGCGAGGTCGGCGACCTGTTTTCGGTGGCCAGCCGGCGGATCGGGCCGTTCCCGAACCGGATCTCCGACGTCGGCGTGGTGCTGGACCTGGCCACCCACGATCTGCACCTGACCGCGTGGCTGACCGGCCGGCCGTTCGCCGAGCTGAGCGCGCGGTCGTCCCGGCCCGGCGGCCGGGAGCACGAGGACCTGGTCACGATCGCCGGCCGGCTGGCCGACGGCACCGTGACCAGCCACCTGGTCAGCTGGCTGTCGCCGCTGAAGGAACGCTGCACCGTGATCACCGGGACCAACGGCGCGTACGTGGCCGACACGCTGACCGGCCGGCTGACCCGGCACGGCGAGGGCGGGGAGCGCACCGAGCTGGAGACCGACCGGCTCGAGCCGCTCGCGGTCGAGCTGGAGGCGTTCCGCGCCGCGGTCGCGGGCGAGGGCACCGACGTGGTCACGCTGGCCGAGGGAGCCCGAGTGGTGGCCGCCGCCGAGGCCGTTCTGGAGGCGGCCCGGACGGGCCGTTCGGTCACCGTCTGAAACCCCTGACGCGCGCATTCCGACGATCCCGGCGCGGGGGTCGGATCGGCACTATCATGGCGCGCGGATCGCGGGCGATGTCCACGCGACCACAAGGTGATGACGGGTGCGTGAACGGGTGCGGAAGGAGCGTCGGCCGGTGTCCCAGCTGACTCGGCTGCTGGCCGAGGTGCGGACTCAGCGGGTTTACCCGACCGCCTACCGTGCGGTACGGAAGTTGCACCGCCGGGTGATGGACGGCGAGCTGTTCAGCACGCCGCGGGCCACCCCGGCCGAGATCGAGGTGGTGTCCGGGCCGCGCCGGGACGCGTTCTGGGCGGCACTGCTGGACCTGCTGACCGAGAGCCGGATTCCGTACACCAGTGGGGGGAGCGACCGCGACTGGCGGCACCGGCTGCACCTGCGGGAGCAGGACGCGGACGCGCTGGTGGCGCTGCTCGAACAGGCCGCGCCGGACACGCCGGTGCTGTTCCAGGAGGGGCATCAGCCGTACCTGCCGCTGTCCATGATCACGAAGAGCCACCGGCGCCGCCGGTTCAACCGGTTCGATCTGTGGCTGCTCGAGCAGTCGACCGGCGAGCCGGGCGGGAAGCGGCCCGAGGGGCTGTTCACGGTGATCGAGATCGACTTCTGGGACTCCCCGGAGCGGTCGTTCCGGTCCGAGCCGTACGCGGTGGCACCGCGGCCCAACCAGGTCGCGACCTCGATGCGGTGGCGCGAACTGGACCAGGTACTCGGCGTGACCGATCCGGCGACCCGGGCGCCCGACCTGGCCGACGTCGACCCGCTGCCCGACCTGCACGCCCGGGACTTCCCGATCGACATCGTCTACACCTGGGTCGATGATCAGGATCCGTCCTGGCGGATGATCAAGAACGACTACCTGCCGGACGGTTCCAAGATCACCATCGGCGAGGGCCGGGCCGATCATGCCGAACGGTTCCGGAACCGGGACGAGCTGCGCTATTCGCTGCGGTCGATCGAGATGTTCGCGCCGTTCGTCCGCAACATCTACCTGGTCACCATGGACCAGACGCCGGACTGGCTGAACCTTGATCATCCGCAGCTGACCGTGGTGTCGCACTCCGACATCTACGCCGACCGGGCCGCGCTGCCGACCTTCAACTCCAGCTCGATCGAGACCCAGCTGCACCACATCGACGGGCTGGCCGAACACTTCGTGTACTTCAACGACGACGTGTTCCTGGGCCGGCCCTGCTCCTGGCGGGACTTCTTCTGGGCCGGCGGTGCGACGAAGTTCTTCCCGGCCAACCACGCGATCTCGGCCAACCTGATCCATGATCAGGCCGAGGAATACCTGATCGCCGACCGGAACGCGATCCGGCTGCTGGAGGCCGAGTTCGGCAAGACCGTCCACCAGGGCATGATGCACACGCCTCACCCGGCCCGGCGGTCCGTGCTCTACGAGCTGGAGGAGAAGTACGGCGAGCAGTTCGCCGCCTGTGCCGCCAGCCGGTTCCGGTCCCGGCAGGACCTGCGGCCGATCGCGTTCTTCGGCCACCACTACGGCTTCGCCACCGGCCGTGCCATGCCGGCCGGCATCGGCAATCGCTACCTGGCGCTGTGGAAGCCGCAGATCGCGGCCCAACTGGCCGGCGTGCTGCGGACCCGCCGCTACCAGACCTTCTGCATCAACGACGTCGGTGTCACCGACGAACGTGAGGAGGAGGTCGACCGGCTGGTCGGCGCCTTCCTGGAAAGCTACTTCCCGACGCCGTCTTCCTTCGAGCGATGAAGCTGATCAAGGAGAACCCCGCCCATGCACTACCTGTCGTTCCTGGCTGAACTGCACCAGCGGCTGCACCCGGAGACCTACCTGGAGATCGGGGTCCGCAGCGGCACCAGCCTGGCGCTGGCCCGGTGCCGCGCCGTCGGGATCGACCCCGACTACGCGATCACCGCCGAACTTGATCACTCGGTCGCCCTGTTCCGTACCTCGAGCGACGACTACTTCGCCCGCCCCGACCCGCTGCGGCCGACCGGCGGGCAGCGGATCGACCTGGCCTTCATCGACGGCCTGCACCTGTTCGAGTTCGCGCTGCGGGACTTCATGAACGTGGAACGGCACGCGACGCCGCACTCGCTGATCGTGCTGGACGACATCCTGCCGAAGACGCCGGAAGCCGCCTCCAGGAACCTGCAGCGAGGTTCCTGGACCGGCGACGTCTACCCGATCCTGGCCGTCCTGGAACGCTACCGGCCCGACCTGATCGTGGTACCCGTGGCGACCCGCCCGACCGGCCTGCTATTGGTGTTCGGGCTGGACCCCGCCGACACCACCCTTCATGATCATTACGACGAGATCCTCGCCGAGTACCGCAGGCCGGACCCGCAGCCGGTGCCGCAGGAACTGATGGACCGCTTCGGAGTCTTCCCGCCGCACCGGGTCCTGGAGTCCGACGTGCTTGACCTACTGGCCGGCCTCGACCCCGCCCTGACCGCCGCCGAGGTACGCGAGCAGCTGGCAGACCGGGTCCGCCGCGACTGGGGCACCCAGTTCGCCCACCAACCCGCCCCCGCCCGCTGACCCGTCCGCCCAGCAGCGTGCGGTTGTCGACTTTCCCACCTCAGATTCGGCGAGGGTGGTGGGGTTGTCGACGTTCCCACCTCGGTCCCGGTGGAGGTGGTGGGGTTGTCGACGTTCCCACCTCAGATCCGGTAAAGGTCGCGGGGTTGTTGACGACGTCGCGGCTCGCCGGAGCTAGCCCCCATCACTCCGCCCACATCGACAGGGCACCTCAGCAGCGACACGCCGCCAAAAGCGCTGCTCTTGTGCCCGGTCGGCGGTCGGCGGTCGGCGGTTGGGAGGTGGGTTCAGGCGGGGATGATGATCATGGCGCCGGTGTGTTCGCTCCGCAGGGTCAGGCCGGCTTCACTCAGGTCGCGATCGGTGCCGCAGCCGCCGGCGCGCACCGGTGCGATCGGGTTCAGCTCCCGGATCTCCGTGCGGCAGGAAACGCTCGGTCGGGATCGGCCGGCCGTGGCGAAGGTCATCGAGATCGAGTCGTCGCCGGACCGGCTGCTGGCAAGCATTCGACGCGCGATCCGTCCGGTCAGGCGGGCGGGAAGCCGAGCCGGTCGAACCGATCGCGCCCTGCAGCACGGTCTGCCGGTAGGTGCGGACATCGGGCAGGGTGATCGTCAACCGCGGACCGGCCGGGACCACGACCGTGTCCTGGCGCCTCGACCGTGTGACACACGGTCGAGGCTCGGTGATCACGCCGAGCCGGCCCTCGCTGCCCAAGATCATCTCGCGCACGCTGGGTTCGGTCGAGGTGCCCGGCAACGGCCGCAGCACCAGTAGCTTGCCCGGCTGGACGACCCGCTGGCCGCACGCGATCTGCGCGATGTCGCCGTAGCAGGCGGTTGCCCGCCTACCGGCGGCGGTCCTGGCTCGTCGCATAGCAGGACCGTCCCGACGCGCTCGCGAACCCGTCGAGTGGACCCAAATGGCTGATCCGGCCAGGAATCCGTGCCATTGCCGTCCACTCAGCGGCGCCCGGAACGCTTCCACTCGGTTCGTCCGGTTTTTCGCCGCGTCTCGTCCGGTTCTGCGACCCGTTTCGTCCGGTCGTGCCGGGCGTTTCGTCGGGTCCTGCGCCCCGCTTCGATCCGCTTCCTCGGTCGTGCCACGTGTCTCGTGTCGGCTCACCCGGTCTCCTTCGATCCGGCTCTCTCGGTCGTGCCGGGCGTTTCGTCGGGTCCTGCGCCCCGCTTCGATCCGCTTCCTCGGTCGTGCCATGCGTCTCGCGCTGGCTCACCCGGTCTCCTTCGATCCGGCTCTCTCGGTCGTGCCGGGCGTTTCGTCGGGTCCTGCGCCCCGCCTCGATCCGCTTCCTCGGTCGTGCCATGCGTCTCGCGTCGGCTCACCCGGTCTCCTTCGATCCGGCTCACCCGGTCGTGCCGGGCGTTTCGTCGGGTCCTGCGCCCCGCCTCGACCCGCCTCCCCGGTCCTGCCACGCGTTTCGCGCGGTTCTGCGACCGGCTCACCCGGTCTCCTGCGATCCGCCTCACCCGGTCCTGCGACCCGCATGCCCGGTCCGCAACCACATCACCCCGCCCCCATCGACAGGGCACCAAAGCAGCGACACGCCGCCAAAAGCGCTGCTCTTGTGCCCGGTCGTCGGCGGTTGGGGGAGGTGGAGGTCAGGCGGGGATGATGATCATGGCGCCGGCGTGCTCGATCCGTAGGGTCAGGCCGGTCGGGGTGGGGCGGCCGTCGCCGAAGGTCATCGAGATCGGGTAGTCGCCGGACAGGCCGCTGGCGAAGCATTCGACGCGGGAGCCGTCCGGTCCGCCGGACAGGCGGGCCGGGAAGCTGAGCCGGCCGAACCGGATCGCACCCTGCAGGACGGTCTGCCGGTCGGCGCGGACGTCGGGCAGGGTGATTGTCAGCCGCGAACCGGCCGGGGTCTCGACCAGTTCGGTGTGCTCCGGCCGTAGCCCGGACAGGCCGCTGCAGGTCGTACCGCCGATGTCGAAGTGCAGCGTCTCGTCGGTGCCGCCGACGACGGCGATCAGCCGGTGGTCGCGGATCGTCGTCGGAGTGCCGGCCAGCGGTACCGGGAGCACCGGCGCGGTGTCGATGCTGAGGCCCGGGACATAGCAGGCGACCTGCCAGGTCCCGCCGGGCAGCGGGCCGCCGTGGTGGATCCGGTCGGGGTCGAGCCGGGCCCGGGCGGTGAACCGGAGGCCCGGCCGGTCCGACTCGGTGTCGACCGACCAGAACCCCTCGGTCGGCACGCAGTGCAGCGGCGCGGTGAGCCGGTTCCGGACACCGAGGATGATCATGGTCTCGGCGATCATCCGCTGGTACGTGGCGTTGCGCAGGTCCAGCGATCCCGGCGTCTCGATCCGGCCGGTCAGCTCCACCTGGAGCGCGTCGTCGACCCAGCGCGCGGCGCCGGCCTCGGCGGTCGCCCGCAGCCCGCTGAAGCCGGCCAGCACCCGGCCGGCCTCGGTCCAGCGTCCCTCCCGGAAGTCGTCGACGACCAGCCGGGGGACCGGTGCGATCAGCCGGTCCAGCTCGGCCGGGCAGGAGTTCCGTACGGCGTCCTGGACCACCGGCCGCAGTTTCTCGTCGCCCGCCAGGCCGAGCCAGTGCACCGCGACGGCGACCTCGGCGGCGAGGAAGACGGCCCGCGCGCCGGCGTCCGTGGTCCGGTCCAGTGCCCCGGCGACGTCCTCCCACCACTGGGCCCGGCTCGGCTCGGCGTCGCGGACCGGGTACGCCTCGGCCAGCCCGTGGCCGCGGGCCAGCGGATAGCCGGCGAAGACCCCGACGGCGTCGGTGTGGGCCAGCGCCTCGGCATGGAAGGTCCGGTCCAGCAGTGCCCGGCCGGCCCGGTAGCGGAGCCCGTGCTGTTGCAGGAACTCCCGCCGGTACGCGACGAACGGGTGACTCGTCGCGGCCAGCCGGAGGTGCGGGTCCAGCCGCGGCACGTCCGCCGTGGTCAGCGCCTGGTCGATCGACGGCCGGGCCGGCCCGACACCCCGGCCGACGACCAGGTCGCAGTCGTGTTCGGCCGCGAACGCGGTGAGCTTCTCCAACGCAGCCGGGAAGAGCAGCTCACCGTGGCCGAGCGGCAGCACGAAGGTGCCCGCGGCGAGCTCGATGCCGTGGTTGAGCGCGTCGGCCAGGGTGCTGCCGGCCGGCAGCGTCGCCACCGTGACGTTGGGCCGGCGCCGGCGGAGGTGGTCCAGCCGGTCCAACGTCGCCCGGTCCGAGCCGTGGTCGACCAGCACCAGTTCGAAGGCGGCGGCCGGCAGCGACTGCTCGTCAGCCGAGTCGACCAGCCGGTTGATCGCGTCGCCCGGGTTCCGGACCGGGACGATCAGGCTGATCACGGGGTGGGGCATCGTTGCCTGTCCTTTCATGGAGGCGAGTCCTTCACTGCTGGAACCAGGGGTCGGCGAGCGCCTGCCGGAGGTGGTCCGGATCGAGCGACCACGGCGCCTTGGTCCGCCGGCCGCGCTGCTCCGGATCGACGGGATCGCCGAAGACGTAGCCGAGGTGGTAGCGGCCCTGGGCGAGCAGGATGTCGATCACGGTGAACCAACCCGTCGACCCGAGGATCAACACGTTCGCCCCGGGCCGGGCGAAGACCGCGTTGTGCATCCCGGAGCCACCGGGCCCGATCACGTGCGTGGCCCGGTGGAACACCGCCAGCTGATCGGCGACCGGGTGCTCCTGGGCGTGGAACACGTCGTAGCCGGCCTCGGTCGCGACCTGCTCGAGCTCGGTCTCGTTGACCAGCGGTCGCTCGGAGATTCGGCTCCGCGCCACGTACACCCGCGGGCCGGGGAGGTCCGGCCGGGCGTCGGACCGCATCCCGGCGATCCGGTCGATCACCCGGCCGACGGCCGGGTGCACGTAGCGGCGGGCCAGCACGGCCGGGGAGGCGACGAACAGCCGGGCGCAGCGCAGCGGCCCGGTGATCGGGATGATCCGGTGCTCCGGCACGCCGAGCCGGGCCAGCACCTCGAGCACGTACGGGCGCAGCTGGATCGACGTCGCGAACCGCAGGTCGTCGCGGTCCAGCAGGTCCAGCGCCCAGGTCTGCAGCCAGACCTCGAGCAGATGGTGGCCGTAGATGTCGGGGAATTCGCAGTCGAGATAGAAGACCGTACCGTCAAGGCGCCGTTCGTCGCGCTGGTGGAATTTCCCACGCGGTCGATAAACGCGGTCGCCGATCAACTCGAGGCCGAAATGGCGCTGCCGCGGCGTCTTTTTGAACGACTGCGACAACACCTGGCGGCAGGTTCCGTCGAGAATGACGTGCCGGGGCAGCAGCACCACGTCGTGGAGTTCGTCCACCCGGAGATCCGGGTACGCATTCGCGGTCGGCAGGTCGGTGTCGGCGGGCGGGAATTCGTCCCGGCCGAACAGCCGCGGCAATTCGAACGACCGGCGCGGCAGTTTGCGGATGATCTCCACCGGCGTGCCGACCGCTGCCGCCCGGCCGTCGGCAAAGGACAGTTCGTCGATCATGATCCGTCCTTCTCGAACGAGGAACGCTGCGGGAAATACCGTTGCAGCCAACGGGGAATCCACTGCCGCCGCTCGGCGCTGGTCTCCACCGTGTCGTTGATGCAGAAGGTGTCGGCGTCGCGCTGCCGGAGCAGTTCGTCCATCCGACTCTCGGTGTCCGGGCGGGACACGTCGAAATAGGCGTACCGGATCGAACCGGGTACCGCGCGCTCGGTGAAGAACGCGTAATAGTGGTACAGCCAGGAATTGACCTCGTAGTCGTCGGCCGACCGGAATGGGCTGCCGGAATTCTGCCGGAACACGTCCGGGAAACGTTCCTCGAGTTCGTACAGCAGGCTGCGGCGTTGCGCATTCGGTACGTGATAGAAGGCCCGGGTGGCCATCCGGCCGAATTCCGTCCGGAGCAGGTCCGCGGAATTCCGGCGGGCCCCTTCGTGGGCCAGCCCGGACAGGTCCATTCCGGTCGGCAGGGTCGCCTTCGACAAATGGAAATTCGTCACGCCGTTGCCGAGGAAGAAGAGTTCGGGCGAGATCAGCCGGCCAAAGAACAGGTCGTCGTTGAGATAGAGGTAGTGCTCGCTCAGCCCCTCGATGTGGTGCAGGTTGGCGCCGATCGCGTGGGAGTTGAATGTCGGCAGCCGGGAGCCGGCCGGGAAGATGTCGTGGTGGTCGACCACGGTGACCCGCGGATGATCAAGGTCGAGCCAGGCCGGCACCTGGGCGTCGGTGACCAGGTAGACGTGCCGGATCCACGGGGCGAACAACTCGAGCGAGCGGAACGAGTAGCGCAGCTCGCCGTTGTCGCTGAACCGGGCGGCGGCCTCCGCCGGGTCCTCGGCCGGGATCGCGGGGTCCGGCTCCCGGGCCTGCAGTTTGCGCTCCTGCCAGGCCGGGTCGGAGCCGTCGACCCACAGGTAGACCGCGTCGATCGGAAAGTCGGGATCGAACAGGTGCCCGGTCGACAGCGGTGCGTAGCTGCGGACCGGCCGCTCCGCGGCCTCGACCCGGACGACGCGCTGGGCCTCGGCGCCGAGGTAGTCCGTCACGTGGTTGTGGTTCGGCGCGCTGAGCCCGCGGTCGGCGTCCCGGGCCCAGCGCTCGACGATGCAGCCGTGGCCGCGGAGCCACGGCGTCGCGGACCGGCCCGCGGCCATCGGGACGAAGATCTCGACCCACGGCTGCTCGCGGAGGGCGCGCCGGATCCGCGGATCGGAGCTGAGCTCGGACCACCGGCGCTGCTCGCCGCTGCCGGTCACCGCCCGCACCCCGACGTAGATCGGCTCGGCCGTGCCACGCTCGATGATCCGGTCGACGAACCGGTGCCAGTGCTCCTCGGCGATGCCGATCCGATGCCGGGACCCGACCGGCTCCGGGATCGCGAAGTGATCGAGGTCCAGGCCCTCGCAGACGTCCAGGACCAGGTCGCGGTTGAGCCGGTCGGCGTCCGCCGGCCCGATGCCGGGCACGATCCGGACCAGGTACAGCCGGCCCTGGCGGCGTTCCAGCCGGACGCCCTGCGCGGCGGTCACGGCCGGGTGCAGCCGCCGGTAGTTCTCCCGCTCCAGCCGGTCCACGGTACGGAAGGCGAGCCGGGACCGCTTCCGTACCGCGCCGGCGAGGGAGGGCCGGGGCAGGTCCGGCAGATAGCCGTCGTTCGTCGAGGTCGCCATCAGTTCCAGGTCCTCCGCGGCGTCACCGGCTGCTCGGCGTACAGCTCGTGCCGGGCCGGCGCCGGGAGCCAGCGGGACAGTGAGGTCCGGACCGCCGCCGCGGCGGCCGGGTCGCCGTACGCGCCGTTGCCGAGGGTGGTCACCTCCACGCCACGGTCGCGGAGGACGTTCCGCAGCCGGGTCCGGACGTTGCCCTGGGTCGTCTCGACGAACTCGGCGCGGACCCGTCCCGGCGCGGCGCGGCCGGTGAAGTGGGCGTAGTAATGGTGCAGCCAGCTGGTGATCTCGTAGCCCGCGGCGGTCCGGATCTGGCTGCCCCAGTTGTGCTTGAACAGTTCGGGGAACCGGGCCTGCAGTTCCAGCAGCAGGTCTCGGTTCTGCGGGATCGGGCCGGGCGCGAAGGCCTGGCTCGGCCGGCGACCGAACGCCTGCTCGAGCAGGTCCGCGACGTTGCGCCGGACGGCCACGTCGATCGGCGCCGCGGCCGCGTCGACCAGCGGCAGCGTCGCCCGGTCGAAGCCGAGCTTGAGCAGGCCGTTGGCGTGGAAGAACAGGTCCGCCGGCAGCGGCCGGTTGATCACGGTGCCGGGCTCGATCACCAGGTAGCGGCCGGCCAGCCCGTCCAGGTGGTGCAGCGACGACCGGACCGCCTCGGGGTTGAACGTCGGCAGTGTGCCGCGGGACTCCAGCAGGTCGGCGACGTCGGTGACCCGGACACGTGTGGCCGACGGATCCAGCCAGGCCGGGTACTGGCCGTCGGCGACCAGATGGATGGTACGGACCCAGGGCAGGTGGTGCGCCACCGACCGCAGCGTGAACCGCAGCAGCGACGGGTCGCCGATCGGGGTCGGGGCGAGCGCGTCCCGCGGCACCGGCACCGCGTCGGTCTCGGCTTCCGCGGCGTCGGCGAGATGCCGGGCCCGGCGGGCCAGCCAGGTCGGATCGGTGTCGTCGATCCACGGCACCACCACGTCGATCGGGAAGTCGATGGTCAGGGCGTTGGGCTCGGTGAACGGCGCCAGCGTCGTCACGGCCCGGCCCCGGTCCTGGACCACGGCCGGGCTCCGGCCGGCCGGGCCGACGGCCTGGGTGACCCGGTTCGCGACCGGCGCCCGGAGGACGCCGTCGCGGTCGACCGACCAGCGCTCGATCAGGCAGCCGTACGGACGGCCGAGCCGGATCGCCGAGCCGGGCAGCGCGTACTGGACGAAGACGAGCACCCGGTGCGCGGCCAGCAGGGCGGCCCGGGCGTCCGGGTCGGCCGTCGGCAACGCCGGGGTACGGCGACCGTCGGCGGCCCACGTCTCGACATAGAACGGGATCCGGGTCCCGGCCTCGGCGACGGCGTCGGCGAACCGGGCCCAGTCCGGGTCGGCGACCGCGATCCGCCCGGACGCCTCGGACGGATCGATCAGGGCGAAGTAGTCGATCCCGTTCCGTTCGCAGAGCTCGACGAGCTGGTCCCGGTTGCGCCGGTACGCGTCCCCGGTGTCCAGGTCCGGCACGTCCTGGACCAGCTGCCAGCCACCGCGGACCGGCACCACGCGGACGCCGGCGGCCGGGTGCCGGGCGACGGGGTTGGCCGCGACGAAGCGGTCCAGGTCGTCGGCCGGTGCCGGTGTCCGGTGCGCGGCGCCACGGGCGGCCAGCCTGCCGAGCAGCCGCGAGGACGTCCGTCGCACCCGAGCTGTCAGACGCTTCGTCACGCCCACTCTCCCTTGATGTTCGTCGCTGGAGAATTGTTACTGATGGTTGCGGACTCGACAACCCGTCGTCACGCGCTGTTCACGGCGGGTTCTTGCTGGTCAGCGCGGCGTGTCGCGGCCCGCGGGCGGCGGCGGACCCCGCTGCTCTACACTCGGGCGGATGGTCGAGCGCGCGGACGTCTCGTTGATCATTCCGTGTTACAACGTCGCGGACTATCTGCCGGAGTTCCTGAAATCCCTGTCAGAGCAGGATTTCCGCGACTCCGCAGCGGAGTTGATCTTCGTCGACGACGGCTCGACGGACGGCGGCGCGGCGCTGATCGAGGACTGGATCAATGATCATGACGGGGTGCCCGCGCGGTTGATCCGGCAGCCCAACGGCGGCCTCGCCGCGGCCCGGAACGCCGGTCTCGCGGTGGCCGGCGGGACCTGGGTGAGTTTCCCCGATCCGGACGACGTGCTGGCGGAGGACTACCTCGCCCGGCTGACCGGGTTCCTCCGGTCGGAGGCGGCCGCCGGTGTCGCGCTGGTCTGCGCCCGGGTGCTGATCTTGGACGATGCGACCGGCGAGCTGACCGACAGCCACCCGCTCCGGTACCGGTTCGGCGACGGCTCCGAGCCGGAACTGGTGTCCGCCCGGGAGCGGCCGGACCGGATCCATCTGCAGGCGGCGTCGGCCTGCTACCGGCTGGACCGGCTGCGGTCGGCCGGGCTGGAGTTCGACGGCCGGGTCCGGCCCAACTACGAGGATGGCCAGCTCACCGCGCGCTACCTGTGGACCGAGGCCGACCCGGTGATCGCCTTCCTGCCGGGCGTCGAGTACCGCTACCGGCGCCGGGCCGACGGCAGTTCCCTGGTCCAGACGTCCTGGCGTCAGGCCGGGCGGTACACCGACGTGATCGAGTACGGCTACCTGGCCGTGGTCCGGGAGCTCGCGGAGCGGCACGGCGCGGTGCCCCGGTGGGCCCAGCTGCAGGTGCTCTACGACCTCTTCTTCACCTTCCGCGAGGACGAGCGGCTGCACGCGGCCAGCGGCCGGCTGGATGCCGCGGTCACCGAGCGCTTCCACACGCTGGTCGGCCGGCTGCGCCCGTACCTGGACGACTGGCTGATCGACGGGTACGACCTCACCTGGACCTCGGACCGGATGCGCCAGGCGCTGCTGCACGGCTACCGCGCGGAGCCGTACCGGCCGGACGAGGTACGGATCCAGCGGCTGGACGCCGAGCGGCGGATGGGCCTGGTCCGCTACTACTTCACCGGCGCGGAGCCGGTCGAGGAGCTTCGCTACAACGGGCGGCCGATCGAGCCGCGGCACGCCAAGGTCCGGGCCGTCAGCTACCTGGATCGGACCCTGCTCCGGGAGCGGCTGATCTGGGTGCCGCTGCTCGGCGAGCTGGAACTCAGCCTGGACGGCCGGCCGCGGCCGATCCGGCTCGGCCCGCCGGACCGCAACCGCTACACGACCGACCCGGCTCAGCTCCGGAAGCGGATCGCCAAGGCCGCCCAGCCCGTTCCGATCGCCCCGCCACCGGAGCCCGCCGAGCGGCCCGGGGAGGCGATCAAGCACGCCAAGGCGCTCGCCCGGGTCGCCCTCCGTTCCCTGAGCCTGTCGAAGGGCCAAGGCACCTCCGCACCGGTCGTTCGACAGGCTCAGGACGCGAGCGTCGAGTTGAAGCGGCGGGCGGTGGCGGAGGAGACGGTCGCCCGGTACGGCGAGTGCTGGCTCTTCGTGGACCGCGACGTCCAGGCCCAGGACAACGCCGAGCACCTCTACCGGCACGTCCGTGATCACCGGCCGGAGATCAACGCCTGGTTCGTACTGCGCGCCGACAGCCCGGACTGGAACCGGCTCGCCGCGGAGGGCTTCCGGCTGATCGACTTCGGCTCCGACGAGCACACCCTGGCGCTGCTGAACTGCCGGCACCTGCTGTCCTCGCAGGCCGACCACTACATCTCCCGGCCGCTGGACACCGAGACCTACGGCAAGCCGCGCTGGCGGTTCACCTTCCTCCAGCACGGGGTGATGCAGGACGACCTGTCCCGGTGGCTGAACAGCAAGCCGATCCAGACCTTCGTCACCTCGGCGCGGCCGGAGTTCGCCGCGATCACCGGTGACGGTACGGCCTGGAACTTCACCTCCAAGGAAGTACGGCTGACCGGGATGCCCCGGCACGACGCCCTGCTCGCGAAGGCCCAGCGCACCACCGACCGGCGGGCGTTGGTGATCATGCCGACCTGGCGCCGCTGGCTGCTCGGCCCGGACACCGAGGACGGCAACGACCGCCCTTCCGTGGCAGGGTTCTGGGACACCGAGTACGCCCGCCGGTGGACCGAGCTGGTGACCGATCCGGGACTCGCCGAGACCGCCCGCGCGGCCGGTCTGCCCCTCGTTTTCGTACCGCATCCGAACCTGCGCCGGTACTTCACCGGCGTGGTGCCGTGGCCGGGCCGGGTCGAGGTGTACGACTACGCCGGCGCCGACCTGCAGGACGTGATCGCCCGGGCCGCGTTGTTGATCACCGACTACTCCTCGATCTCGGCCGAGGCCGGCTACCTGGAGCGGCCGGTGCTGCACTACCAGTTCGACCGGGACGCCTTCTACGGCGGTGATCACCTGGGCCGGTCCGGGGGTCAGGTGCCGGACGCGCTGCGGTTCGGGCCGGTGCTGGACACCGCCGCGGACGTGGTGGCCGCGGTCGGCGCCGCCGCGGCGCGGGACTTCGCCGCCGAGCCGACGTACCTGGAGCGGATGCGGGCCGCGTTCCCGCACCGGGACGGCGGCTGCTGTGAACGCGTGATCGAAGCGGTCCGGGCCAGCCGTCGGCCGGCCGATGACGACGAGATCTTCAGGCCGGCCGTAGCGTCGTGAGCCAGTCGGGAAAGGTGAGGTAGCGTGACGCTCTCCATGTCTGAGCGAGCATTGACGAACAAGGTACGGGCGGGACTGCGGTCGCTGCGACGGCGCGGCGAAGCCCCGTCCGCCGATGACCCCGGCAGCGCCGACGAGGCGCGGCCCGGGCTGCTGGCCGACGCCGGCATCGAGCCGTCGCCCCGGGCCGACCGGTCGGTGATCATCCTGACCCAGGGCGACACCCGGACCCCGGTGGTGGAGTGGCTGACCGAGTTCGCCGGTGACCGGCTGCACGTGATCTCGCTCGACGCGGACCCGGAGTGGGACCTGGACGGGCACGGCGCCGCGCACCATCGCGCCGAGACCCTTGATCAGTACCACTGGCTGCTGAAGCCGATCGGCCCGGTCGACGTGCTGATCGACCTGCTGCCGGTGGACGACGCCACCCACCTGCTGACCTGGCAGCGGCTGTTCCTGCACCTGCGCCCGGGCGGGCTCTGGCTGGTCGATCGCCGCGGCCAGGGCCAGTCGGCCTTTACCGCAGCCTTCGCGGCCTGGGCGCAGACCATGATCGCCGCCGGCGGCACCGAGGACGTCGGGGCCAACGCGCGCGACCTGGAGCTCGGCGCGTCCACCGCGCAGGTCAGCATCAGCCGCGACCTGCTGGTGATCAAGAAGCGGCGCTGGCACTTCCTCAAGCTGCGCGACGCGGAGACGAACCGGGTGCTGGAGAGCCGGGAGCCGAACCTGCGGATGCGGGAACTGGCCAGCGTGAAGGGCGGCGAGTTGGTCATCGGTTCCAAGATCGTCTCGCACGAGTCGACGGTGCCGATCCCGGACCTGAACACCACGCTGACCTACCCGGAACTGCACCTGCGGCACTACACCGGCAAGATCGCGTACGTCTCGAACGCCCTGGTGCACGGCGAGTCCACGATCCTGCCGGACTCGTTCCGGCACCACCTCGAGGCCTCCCCGCGCAACGTCCGGGTGAACAGCATCTCGGCCGCCTGGGGCCGGATCCGGCAGGACCTCCGGCCGAAGGATGCGCTGCCCGGGAACTACTACCAGCTGGACTGCGAGAATCCCGGCCACTTCGGCCACCTGATGACCGAGGTGATCTCCCGGCTCTGGGGCTGGGACGCGGCCAAGGCGGAGATCCCGGACCTGAAGGCGCTGTTCCGGATCAGGTTCCCGCACGAGCGCGACCCCGCGCTGGAACGCCGCCTGTTCACCGCGCACGGGATCGACGAGGCCGACATCGTCTGGGCCGACCATCCGGTGTACGTGGAGTCGCTGGTCGCCGCCACGCCGCAGTTCCACAACCAGCGCCCGCACTACGTCCATCCCGGCCTGATCGACACCTGGCGGCGGATCGGCGAGACCTTGGTCGACCGGTCGGTCGAGACGCATGATCAGATCTTCATCTCCCGCAAGGACACGCTGTCCAACCGGGTCTGCCGCAACACCCGCGAGGTGGAGCGCTGGTTCGCCGACCGCGGCTTCACGATCATCTATCCGGAGACGCTCGACCTGGGGGCGCAGGCCGGGGTCTTCGCCGGCGCCCGGGTGATCGCCGGCTTCGGCGGTTCGGCGCTGTTCAACGCGATCCACGCCGAGAAGCTCGAGACGTTGATCATCCTCAACCACGAGTCGTACACGGCCCGCAACGAGCACCTGATCTCGGCCCTGCTGGACTGCGAGGTGCACTACTTCTGGAGCCGGTCCGACGTGGCCCACCCGCCGGGCGGCTGGTCGGAGGAGGCCTACTACTCCAGCTGGGAGTTCGACTTCGACCACAACCGGGCCGAGGTTGAGAAGCTCCTCGGCGAGCTCTGAGCCGGTGTTCACGCCGGGGGAGCGGGACGCCCTGCGGACGGCCCTGATCGCGCAGGCCGAGGCGGATCCGGACGTGATCGCCGCCGCCGTGCTGGGCTCCGGCGCGCTCGACCAGGAGGACCGCTGGTCCGACGTCGACCTGGCCCTGCGGCTCCGGTCGGAGGCCGATCACGATCAGGTCGTGCAGCGCTGGACCACGGCGATGATCATGGAACACGGGGCGGTGGACCGGCTGGACGTGCACGCCGCCGGCGCGCTCTACCGGGTCTTCCTGCTCGGCTCGTCGCTCCAGGTCGACCTCTCGTTCTGGCCGTCCGGCGTGTTCCGCCCGCACGGCCCGGCGTTCCGGCTGATCTTCGGCGAGGCCCTGCCCGGCGAGGACCCGGTCCCGCCGGAGCCGGAACGCCTGATCGGCATGGGCTGGCTGTACGCGCTGCACGTCCGGTCCGCGCTCGCCCGCGGCCGGACCTGGCAGGCGGTGATCATGCTCGACCAGTTGCGTGATCAGCTGATCCAGCTCGCCTGCCTCCGGCACGGCCTGCCGGCCCACCAGGGCCGTGGCGCCGACCGGCTGCCCGGCCCGGTCCTGGCGACGCTGGCGGCGGCCCGGGCCGGCTCGGTCGACGCCGCCGAGCTGCGCCGGTCCGCAACGGCACTGCTAGGCTGCCTCGCCGCCGAGGCTGCGGCGGTGGATCCGGCCCTGGCCGACCGGCTGGCCCCGGTCCTGACCCAGCTGAACCCCGGCCCGGAGGAACCATGATCATCAACGCGGTGGTGCTGAACGGCGGCTCCAGCTCCGGCAAGAGCTCGCTCGCACGCGCCCTGCAGGACCAACTGCCGGACCCCTGGCTGACCTTCGGCGTCGACGACTTCATCGAGGCCCTGCCGCGCCGGCTGACCGGCGACGGCGACGGGATCTCCATCGGCACCGACGGCGCGGTCGATGTCGGCGCCGCCTTCATGGAGCAGGAAACCCTGTGGATGCAGGGGATCGGGGCGATGGCCCGGGCCGGCGCCAAGATCATCATCGACGACGTGTTCCTCGGCGGTGATCATTCCCAGGGCCGCTGGCGGTCCGCCCTGACCGGCGCCGGCGTGCTCTGGGTCGGCGTCCGCTGCGCCCCCGACGTGGCCGAGGCCCGGGAGCGGGCCCGCGGCGACCGCACCGTCGGCATGGCCCGCCGACAGGCCGACCTGGTGCACCGCAACGTCACGTACGACCTCGAGGTGGACACCGGCACCGACACCGCCGCGGACGCCGCCGCCCGCATCACGCCCCACCTGGCCTGACCCCAAACAACCCCGCCGACCGGGCACAAAAGCAGGCGTTCTGTCGGCGTGTCGCTGCACAACTGCCGAGTCGGCGCCCGCCTAGCACACCATGTCAAGGTCTTGCCCGAGCCTCGTCGCCATGTGAACATTTCTCACATGGTGACGCTGCGGCAGGGACCTCGACGGCTTCTTCTCTGGGCTGCGCTGCTGGCCCTGGTCTCCGCCGGCCTGGCCGGGCTGCCCGGCACCGCGCAGGCGAGCCAGCAGCCGGTCACGGTCACCATCGACAAGACCAGGGTCGACCTCGTCTTCAACGATCCGGTGGCCAACGGCGGCGAGGACCGTACCCAGCTGCACAAGATCATCTCCCTCTTCGACGGCGCCCCGGCCGGCTCCACGATCCGGATCGCGCTCTACAGCATCACCGCCAACATCGTCGGCGACGCGATCAAGCGGGCGGTCGACCGCGGCGTGAACGTCTACGCGGTGCACAACGGCGAAGATCAGAAGTCGACCGACGACTCGCCCCCGGCGCTGGCGAACCTGCTCGGCTCCCGGCACCACTGGTGTGATCACGGCAGCAGTGCGCTCGCGTACGGCGGCGGCTGCCTGTCCAACAGCGACACCGGCCTGATGCACATGAAGTACATCCTGTTCTCCCGCACGAAGGACGCGTCCGGCACCGCGCGGGACTGGGTGACCTGGGTCAGCTCGGCCAACATGACCTTCGCGTCGG
This sequence comes from Microlunatus sp. GCM10028923, assembly GCF_042666975.1. NCBI lineage: Bacteria > Bacillati > Actinomycetota > Actinomycetes > Propionibacteriales > Propionibacteriaceae > Microlunatus > Microlunatus sp. GCM10028923. The sequence continues at coordinate 187,293 of NZ_JBHTFF010000006.1, forward strand.
GCGCCACCCTGTTCAACAACACCTTCACCTTCTACGGCGACCAGACGCTCTACGACGGCTTCGTCAACCAGATCTGGACGCCGCAGTGGAACGAGCAGACCTTTCCGGGCAACGACTTCTACGTCGCCTCGACGCCGCGCGGCTACTTCGGCTCGGCCGACTCCAACAGCACCGTGTACGCGTCGCCGGAGCAGACCACCGACCTGGTGGTGAACCGGCTCGACTACCTCACCCCGGACTCGGCCTGCCGGATCCGGGTGATGCAGGCGTCGATCAACGACACCCGGCTCGCGGTGGTGAACAAGCTGATCCAGCTGAAGCAGGGCGGCTGCCACGTCTGGGTCGGCGTCGAGAACATCCAGCCGCAGGCGCTGGCCGCGTTCAAGGGCGCCGGCATCCCGGTCCGGAAGTCACCGATCCACGACAAGATGTTCCTGATCTACGGCAAGTACGGCGACACGACCACCGACCGCACCGTCGTCCTGGCCGGCTCGCACAACCTGACCCTGTCCGCACTGCGGCACAACGACGAGTTGTTGATCAAGGTCACCGACAGCCAGGCGATGTACGACGCGTTCTACAACCACTTCAACGACGCCTACAACACCGGCAGCGCGCTCTAGCTCAATCGCGCACTGAGCTTGTCGAAGTGCCGAGGCGGGCCGCGCCTTGCCCTTCGACAAGCTCAGGGAGCGAGCTGGACCCCCAGATCTGGTCGACCACCCGGGCCGTGGCGTGGCCGTCGTCGCGCGGCGTGAACCGTTCGACAAAGGTACGGTAGCGGTCGCCGTGCCGGTCGAAGAAGGTCGGCAGGGCCCGCAGCTCCCGTACCACCGCGTCCTGATCGTGGCAGATCGGGCCGGGCACGGTGTCCTCGTAGTCGAGGTAGAACCCGCGGGTCGTGTCCCGGTACGTGGCCAGGTCCGGCGCCAGCAGCAGGATCGGCTTGCCGGTGACGGCGAAGTCGAACATCACCGATGAGTAGTCGGTGATCAACACGTCCGCGGCGAGCATCAGGTCGTTCAGGTCCGAGTACTTCGTCACGTTGATCACCGACTTCGGCAGCGTGATCTCCGACTGCGCCGTGTTGGAGTGTCCGCGGAGCAGGAAGGTGGTGCTCCGCGGCAACTCGCCGCCGAGCCGGCCGAAGTCGAGATGGCTGACCAGCGCGTACCGGTTGTTCTTGGTCACGTTGTCCCGCCAGGTCGGCGCGTAGAGCACCGCCGTCTCCGACTCGCCGATCGCGAACAGCCGCCGGATCGCCCGCCGTCGCTGCTCCGCCGGCTCGCCGAGCAGGGCGTCGTTGCGCGGGTAGCCGGTGTTGATCACCGGGCCGGAGTAGCCGAAGGCGCGGGGGAGCGCCTCGGCCGAGAAGTCGTTCTGGGCCAGCAGGTGATCCCAGGACTCGGCCTCACGCTGCATCAGCCCGCGGTACGAGAGCGACAGGTTCTGCGATGGCACGTCGTTGCCGATCCGCTTCAGCGGCGTCCCGTGCCAGGTCTGCAGATAGGTCTGGTGCGGCCGCTTCCGGAAGTAGAACGGGAAGTTGTTGTTGTTCACCAGGTAGCGGGCGCGGGTCAGCACGTCCATCCACTCCCGCGAGTGCATCAGCAGCGGGGTGCCGCCCTCGGGCGGTTGCACGCCATGATCATCGACCGACCAGAACAGCTGCAGACCAAGATCACGACGGAGCAGTTCCTGGTGCAGCGCCAGCACCGAGTCGCCGACCGAACGCCCGTTGTAGCTCTCGAAGAGCACCGCGTCCAGCGGCCGCACCGGACGTTCGTCGAGGAAGATCGTGTGCAGCCGACGTTGCGCCAGCCGACCCCGTTCGTCCGGCCGGTACGGCTTCCGCGGCTTCACCCAGAGCGCCGCGGCCCGCGGGGTACGGCTCAGCCGGACCGCGCTGGTCCGGCTCTGCAGGTCCAGCGGGAACCGGGCCTGCAGCCGTTCCTCGACCCGGACCCAGCGCTCCACCTGGCCGCCGTCCGGCTGGGCCGCCGCCAGCCGCAGGCTGAACCCGCCACCGGACAGCCGCTGGCCGTACTCGCTGAGCAGCGGGATCCGCCCGCTGAACGTCCCGCTGACCGGATCGACGTCGGCCACGATCGAGGTGGTCGGCGCCGACGAGCCGGCGATCCGAAGTTGGTACTGCGGGGCCAGCGGCGTCGACAGGGATCCGCGGACGACCAGGTCGTCGCCGTCCAGGTCGACGTCCTCGACGGCCGCCCACCAGTGGTTCTGCAGCAGCCGGACGGTGCCGATCCGGGAGCAGATCGCGCGCAGCCGGTGATGGGTCGGCGACAGCCGGTCGAGCTCGTCGGTGCCGCCGGGCCAGATCAGCCGGAGCCTGCGGTCGACCCCGGGAATCAGCCGGACGTTCCAGACGTGCTCGTCGGCGCGCTGCTTGCGGTCGATGAGTTCCGGCAGCGTGACCTCGAAGGTGGTCCGGTCCGGCTGCGCGGGATCGCGACGACCCGGGGTGGTCAGGGTCTGCTTGAGCGACGGCGCGGAGAGTTCCAGCGCCGTGATCGGGGCGCCGCTGACCACGAGCCGTACGGTCAGGTCGTCCAGCTGCAGCGACTCGAGCGTCACCGCGGGAAGCTCCTCGTGCTTCAGCATCAGCCCGGCATCGGCCGCGAACTCGATCACCCAGCGACCGCGGTCGGACAGCGGGCAGACCGGGAGCCGGGACGCGGAGCCGCGCAGGTCGCGCCGGTTCAGCGGACCCTCCCGCAGCTCGCCGTGCGCCTCCACCCCGACCCGGAGCTGCCACTCCCGCTGCTCCGGATGTCGCTGCCGGAACTCGTCCAGCAGGTCGGCGTCGATCCGGCCGACGAACCCCGTCTCGGCGTAGCTGTTCCAGGCGTCGCCGGACTCCTGGTCGATGGCGTCGTCGGTCCGTCGCTCCAGCGGTACGGTCAGCGTCGCCGGCTCCGCGTCACCGGCGTCGCCGCCGACCAGCTGCAGCCGGAGCCCGGTCACCTGGTCGCCGGGCAGGACCGCGATATAGGCGTGCCCGGTCACCTCGAGCACCCGGCCCGCCCAGTCGATCCGGTCCACCCGGGTGACGAAGCCGAGGTCGGACTCGGCGAGCTTGAGCCGCGACGGATCCGGCGCGATCACGGCCAGGTCCTCGTCGTAGCCGGGGTCGAGCCGGATCCCGTCCGCGTCGGCGACGGTCGGCACCCGCCAGCCGTACTCGCTGCGCCGGGTGACCAACCGGGTCACGGTGTCCCGCCGGTCGGCGACCAGCGCCAGGGTGGCCAGCCGGTCGATGATCGGGATTTGGTTCCAGCCGTCGGTGTCCAGGTCGGCGGCCAGCTTCGCGGTCGCCTGCTGCAGGGTCGACCAGTAGTCCAGGTCGGTCCGCGGCACCTGCTCGACGTAGGAGCGCAGGTCGAAGCCGACCGCCTTCGCCAGCCAGGCCGCGTAGGTGGCCGGGTCGGCCTGCTCGCGCAGGATCTGCCGGACCCGGTGCTTGACGGTGAGCCGGTCGGCCAGGTCGTCCGGGTTGGCCTTCTGCTGGGTGATCGAGGAGCCGTCCTCGCGGACCCGCCAGTCGTACGTCACGGCGGCGAGCACGTCGAAGGTGCCGGCGGTGAAGGCGCGGGCGGTCGGCTCCTGGTCCTCGTACCGGATGCCGACCGGGAACCGCTGCACGACCCGCTGGAAGAACTCGGTGCGGAACAACTTGTTGCAGACGAAGACGTCCTTGAGGACCGCCGGGAAGTCGCCGACCCGGACGCCGTACCTGTCCCGGGCGTGCACCTGACCGGCCCAGTCCGGCACCCAGCGACGCTGCTCGGTCATCCGGCGCGGGGTGCCGATGGCGAAGTCGGAGCCGCTCCGGCGCAAGGCCTTGACCAGCGTCTCGATCGCGTCCGGCGGCAGTTCGTCGTCGGAATCGGCGAAGGTGAGGAAGGCGCCCCGGGCGTGTCGCAGCCCGGTGTTACGGGCGGCGCCGAGGCCCTGGTTGTGCTGCCGGATGACCCGGAACCGCCGGTCCTTCCGTGCGTACGCCTTCGCGATGTCGATCGAGCCGTCCGGCGAGCCGTCGTCGATCAGGAGCACCTGCAGGTCCTGGTGCGTCTGCCGCTCGATCGACCGCAGGCACGCGTCGAAGTACTGTTCCACGCGATAGAAGGGGACGATCACCGTCACCAGGGCGCTGGGTCGATCTTGGACGACCTGCCGTACGGTGCGAACCGCCTTCCGGAGCACGGGCGGAGACTTCCGCTGCCAGTAGGTCTTGACCGCGTCCGGGACGGTTGGGGGCATCAGCTACGTTTCCTCCTTCGGCGAACGGTCAGGGAGCGTACACCAGATCGTGACCGTCGAGTGCGGACCCTCAACGCGTGCTCGGCAGATGTCGGAACAAGAGGTTCGGAGCCGGAATTTTCCCGCGGTGAATACGTTGAAGGTCCCGACACGAGGGTTGGGAGGGAACAGCGACTTGAACGATGTGATAAGTATGCGCACGACTTCAGCAGTCAGGCTGGGCGAACAACCCCAGGAAGGGAACGATGGCGACCGATTACGACGCCCCACGTAAGACCGAAGAAGAACTCAGCGAAGACAGCATCGAGGAGCTCAAGACCCGCCGCAACGACAAGAACTCGGGGACGGTAGACGAAGACGAGGCGGAGGCTGCCGAGAGCTTCGAATTGCCGGGGGCGGACCTGTCGCACGAGGAACTGACGGTACGGGTGCTGCCACGGCAGTCCGACGAATTCACCTGTGCCGGGTGCTTCCTGGTTCGACACCGCAGCCAGATCGCGGAGCAGAAGGCGAACGGGGACGCCTACTGCTTCGACTGCGCCGGCTGAGCCACTTGCCAGATTGATCGGTGCTAGATCGGTCGACGGGGGCGTAACTCACTCAACGAGAGCCGCTCACCAAGAATCACAGAAGAATCGAGGCGCCGTCTCCGAAGTTGGAGACGGCGCCTCGGCTTGTCCGGGGATCGACGCGAAAGCGCTAGATCTTGAGCTTGATGCCGGGGATCGCGCTCGGCGCGGCGCCGGTCTGGTTGGACCAGCGGCGGGCGGCGAGCCGCGTCACCAGCAACTGCGTGACGCCGACCCCGACTCCGCTGGCGATCGCCCAGCTGACCGCGACCTTGACCGGAGTGTCCGGGTCGGTCGGGCTTGGCGGCGCGTCGCCGGTGGCCACCTTCCAGGCAGTCGTCACGATCTTCTGCGCGGCGATCGTCGTGACGGCGCCGACCACGCCGATGTACACCTTCCACAGCAGCTTCTGCTCCACACCGCCACCCTAGCGTCCTCGGCGCCCTCTATAGGGTGACCGGCGTGGGGTATTCGGAGCGTCTGCTGCCGCCGCTGTCGTGGTGGTTGATCACGCTGCTCGGCGCCGTGGTGCTGTGGCCGGTGGTCGGGATCGCGGTCGGGTTCTGGTGGGGGCTCGCCGTCGCCGTGGCCGTGTTCGCGGTGATCGGCGGGATGCTGCTGGCCGGTTCGATCATGATCACCGTCGACGCCGACGGGCTGCGGGTGGGCCGGGCCTGGATCGAGCATCGCTACCTGGCCGGCTGCCAGGCCCTGGACGCGGACCGGACCAGGTCCCGGCGCGGGCCGACCGCCGACGCCCGGGCCTATCTGGTGCTGCGGCCGTACCTGCGCGAGGCCGTGGAGATCGAGCTGGCCGATCCGGCCGACCCGGTGCCGTACTGGCTGGTGTCCTCCCGGCATCCGGAACGCCTGGCCGACGCGCTGCGCGCCGTCGCGCCCCGGCCCGGTGCACGCGGCTAGCCTGACCCGATGCCTCCGCTCGATCATGCCGCGCTGATGGCCGCGGCCGAGACCGTTCGCGTCGAACTGCTCCGGATCGACCCCGGCCTGGAGCCTCCCGACTACGCCCGGCCCGGCGACGCCGGCGCCGACCTGCGGTCCAGCGAGACCGCCGTGCTGGAGCCGGGGGAGCGGCGGGTGTTCGGCACCGGAGTCGCGATCGCCCTGCCGGACGGGTACGCGGCGTTCGTCCATCCGCGGTCCGGGCTGGCGGCCAAGCACGGGATCACCGTCGTCAACGCGCCGGGCACGGTGGATGCCGGCTACCGGGGCGAGATCAAGGTCTGCTTGATCAACACCGACCGGTCCGCCTCGGTCACGATCAACCGCGGCGACCGGATCGCGCAGCTGGTCGTGCAGCGGGTCAGCCGGGCCGAATTCGTTGCGGTGGAAGAGCTTCCGGAGTCGGTCCGTGGTGCCGGCGGGTACGGCTCCACCGGAGGCCACGCGAGCCTGGTGGACACGGGGCATACGGATCAGACCCGATGACGCTAAGGTGCGGCAGGTGATCTTTCGACGGAGGAAGCGCCGCGATCAGGAACCGGAAGCGGCGACGGCCGACGAGGCCCCCGAAACCACCGCTGACGATGAGGCCCCCGAGTCCGACGATGTCGAGTCCGGGAAGGCCGAAGCCGCTGCGGTGACCGAGGATCACGACGACTCCGAAGACGCCGAGGCCCCGGACTCCGGCGACGCGGGCGACGATGCCACCGACGACGCGGCTGCCGACGACACGGCGGACGATGATGCGGCCGACGGCGAGCAGGATTCCGAGGACCCGGACGCCGAGGACACCGAGGCGGCCGAGGATTCCGACGGTACGGACCTCGACGTCGACGATCTCGACGGCCGGGAATGGCGCGACGAGGGCCCGTACGACGTGGCCGAGGTCGACCTCGAGACCGAGCCGGAGGCGGGCCCCCGGATCGACCTGGGCAGCATGATCATCACCGGCATCGAGGATGCCGAGCTGCGGCTGCAGGTGGCCGACGAGACCCAGCAGATCGTCTCCGCGATGTTGATCAGCAAGGACTCGGCGCTGGAGCTGGGCGCGTTCGCGGCGCCCCGCAGCGGCGGCCTGTGGTCCGAGCTGCGCGAGGAACTGATCGAGGCAGCCGGTGCCGCCGGCGGATCGGCCGCGGTGGTCGAGGGCCCGTTCGGCGTCGAGCTGCGGCGGCTGTTGCCGGTGCAGACTCCGGACGGCGAGCAGGGCTACCAGCCGTCCCGGATGTGGGTCGCCGAGGGGCCGCGCTGGCTGCTCCGCGGCATCGTCTACGGCCAGGCTGCGCTGGTCGACGGCCTGGAATCGCCGGTCGCCGAGCTGCTGGCCTGCTTCCGTGCCACCATCGTGCGGCGCGGTGACGAGGCCCGGGCCCCGGGCGACCTGCTGCCGCTGACGCTGCCCCGTACTGAAGCCGTACAACAACCCGGTGACGACGATGCCGGGGAGGTTGAAGGTGCGGGATAATGGAGTCGTACACGCCTCACATCGGATGTGGTGATCATGGGCAAGGCCGGCGAGTTCTTCTCCCGGGTGTTGCAGCGGCTGACGTCCTCGAATGAGGACCTCGAGTCGGCGGAGCTGCAGCAGACCGTTCGCGACTCCGGCGCACGGCCGATCAAGCAGTGCAAGGACCGCGAGGTCGTCGATCTGGCCGGCACCATCGCGGCCGTGACGATCAACCCGCGCGGCGGGCACCCGGCCCTCGAGGCGGAACTGCGCGACGGGTCCGGAGCGGTCACCCTGGTCTGGCTCGGCCGCCGGCAGATCGCCGGTATCGACGCCGGCCGGTCGGTCAAGGTGAGCGGCCGGATCAGCTGTGGCGGCGAAGGCCGGATCATGTACAACCCGCGGTACGAACTGATCCAGAGCTCGCACGCCGGATGACGGACCCGACCGCCTCCGTGGCCACGGGCCCGAGACAGTTCCGCTACGTCGAGGAGTGGGTCCGGCACGAGGTCGGCCAGGCACTCGGCGGCCCGCGCGGCATGATCGAGGGCGCTCTCCCGTTCGTCGCGTTCACGCTGACCTGGGTGTTCGGCCAGGACCTGCTGCGGGCGATCATCGCGGCCGTCGCGGTCGCCGTCGTGCTGGCCGTGGCCCGGCTGGTCCAGCGCCAGCCGATCCGGTACGTCCTGCAGGCCGTGGTGCCGACCGTGGTCGCGGTCGTGGTCGCCGCCCGGACCGGCCGCGCCGAGGACGCGTTCGTCCCCGGCATCCTCTACAACGCGGCTCTGGCGGCGGTGGCGATCATCACGATCGCGGTCCGCCGGCCGCTGTTCGGGTTCGTCATCGGCGCCGCCCTCGGCGACGCGCTGAGCTGGGCCGGTGACAAGGGCCTGGTCCGGATGATGAGCAAGCTGACGGCGGTGATGGCGGCCTCGTACACGATCCGGGTGGTGGTCCAGCTGCCGCTCTACCTGGCCGACCAGGTGCTGCTGCTCGGCATCGCCAAGGTCGCCCTCGGCTGGCCGCTGCTGATCGCCGCGCTCGCCGTGATCGGCCTGCTGCTGTCCCGCGGCCGGACCCCGATCGAGGACTCGCCGCTCGCCCAGGCCGCCCTGCGGAAGCAGGACGAGGGCGAGCCGACGGTCGAAGAGCAGCAGCGCTAGCCGGCTGGCTAGCTGCGGACGGCGCCTGCTCCGGGCGCGCTGCGGATCTCGCCGCGCGGGGACAGCACCTCGGCCAGCTCCTGCTCGTAGTCCTGCGCGGTCACGAAGAGCAACTCGTCGCCGGTCTCGAGCGTGCCGTCCGGGTCCGGCGGGCGCGCATGGCCGTCCCGGATCACGGCGACCAGCACCACATCGCCCGGCCAGTCGATGTCGCCGACCCGGACCCCGACCTGCGGGCTGCTGTCCGGCAGCGTCATCTCGACCAGGTTGGCCTCGCCCTCGTGGAAGGTGAGCAGCCGGACCAGGTCGCCGACGCTGACCGCCTCCTCGACCAGGGCGCTCATCAGCCGCGGCGTGGACACGGCGACGTCGACGCCCCAGACCTCGTTGAACAGCCACTCGTTCTTCGGGTGGTTCACCCGCGCGACCGTACGGGGCACGCCGAACTCGGTCTTGGCCAGCAGCGACACGACCAGGTTGACCTTGTCGTCACCGGTGGCAGCGATCGCGACGTCGCAGCTGTCGATCTCCGCCTCCTCCAGAGAGGACAACTCGCAGGCGTCGGCCAGCAGCCACTCCGCCTCCGGTACGGTCTCGGTCTTGATCGAGCGGGGATCGCGGTCGATCAGCAGCACCTGGTGCCCGTTCTCGACCAGCTCCGCCGCGATCGAACGGCCGACGTTCCCGGCCCCGGCGATGGCAACACGCATGATCAGTCCTCTTTCGGAGGCGCGGCGAAGATCGCCTCGACCTCGGCCAGCCGGGAGTCCTGGACGGCCGCATAGACCAGGTCGCCGTCCTGGAACACCGACGTCGGCTTCGGGATGTGCCCGGTGCCGAGCCTGGCCAGGAAGGGGATCCGGGCACCGCTGGCCTGTTCGAGCTGGCTGATCGTGTGGCCGACCCAGGCCGGATCGACGTGCACCTCCATCAGCCGCACACTGCCCGACGGGTCCCGCCACTGCGGCTCCGACCCGGCCGGCAGCAGCCGCCGGATCACCTGGTCCGCGGTCCAGCGGACGGTCGCGACGGTGGGGATGCCGAGCCGTTCGTACACCTCGGCGCGGCCGGGATCGTAGATCCGCGCGACCACGTTCTCCACCCCGAACGTCTCCCGGACCACCCGCGCGGCCAGGATGTTGGAGTTGTCGCCGCTGGACACGGCGGCGAACCCGCTCGCGTCGCCGATCCGGGCCTCGGTGAGCACTTCGCGGTCGAAGCCGACCCCCTTCACCGTCGTTCCGGTGAAGTCCGGGCCGAGCCGGCGGAACGCGTCCGGCTGCATGTCGATCACCGCGACCGTATGGCCGCGACGTTCCAGGGCCCTGGCGAGCGTCGACCCGACGCGACCGCAGCCCATGATCACGATGTGCACAGCGAAGACGCTACACGACCACCGCGGGTTGGGCCCGGGACCCAGTCGTGGGTCTAGAGTGTCGGGACGTGAGTTTGTCCGACCTCGGCAAGCGCCTGCTGGTTGGGCGCAAATTACGCAGTACGCAGCTCGGCGAGACCCTGCTGCCGAAGCGCATCGCCCTCCCCGTCTTCGCCTCGGACGCGCTGTCCTCGGTGGCGTACGCACCCGACGAGATCCTGCTGACGCTGTCGTTGGCCGGGATGGCCGGCTTCGCGTTCTCCTGGCCGATCGCGATCGCGGTCGCCGTGGTGATGCTCGTCGTGGTCACCTCGTACCGGCAGAACGTGCACGCCTATCCGTCCGGTGGCGGCGACTACGAGGTGGCGACCGTCAACCTGGGCCGCAACGCGGGCACCACGGTGGCCAGCGCGCTGCTGGTCGACTACGTGCTGACGGTCGCGGTGTCGGTCAGCTCCGGCGTCCAGAACGCGAAGTCGGCGCTGCCGTTCATCGACGGCCACGAGGGCTGGATCGCGGCCGCCGCGGTGGCGCTGCTGATGGCGATGAACCTGCGCGGTGTCAAGGAGTCCGGCACCCTGTTCGCGATCCCGACCTACTGCTTCATGATCGGGATCATCGGCATGGTGGCTGTCGGACTGTTCCGGATCCTGGTCATGCAGGAACCGATCCGGGCCCACAGCGCGCAGTACGAGGTGGAGGGCGATCCCGCCTTCACCTCGCTCACCGGGCTGATGTTCGTGATCTTGATAGCGCGCGCCTTCTCGTCCGGTTCGGCGGCGCTGACCGGGGTCGAGGCGATCTCCAACGGGGTGCCGGCGTTCCGCAAGCCGAAGAGCAAGAACGCGGCGACCACGCTGCTGCTGCTGGGCACCGTCGCGGTGAGCATGCTGATCGGCGTGATCACGCTGGCCAACCTGACCGGCCTGCGGCTGATCGATCCCGGTCACTCCTTCTACACGCTGAACGGGCAGCGCGTCGACATCACCGAGGAGACGGCGATCGGCCAGCTGGCCCGGGCGATCTTCTCCGGCTTCCCGGTCGGCTTCTACTTCGTCGTCGCGGCGACCATGGTCATCCTGTTCCTGGCCGCGAACACGGCCTTCAACGGCTTCCCGGTGCTGGGCTCGATCCTGGCCCGGGACGGCTACCTGCCGCGGCAGCTGCACACCCGGGGCGACCGGCTCGCGTACAGCAACGGGATCATCGTGCTGGCCGCACTGGCGATCATCCTGATCCTCGCCTTCGACGCGAACGTGACAGCTCTGATCCAGTTGTACGTGGTCGGTGTGTTCGTCTCGTTCACGGTCAGCCAGACCGGCATGGTCCGGCACTGGACCCGGGAGCTGAAGTCGGAGACCCGGCCGGACGTGCGGGCCCGGATGCAGCGGTCCCGGGTGATCAACTGCATCGGCCTGACCATGACCGGCACGGTGTTGATCATCGTCCTGCTGTCGAAGTTCCTGCAGGGGGCCTACATCGCGATCATCGCGATGGCGGTGCTGTTCGTGCTGATGAAGTTGATCAAGCGGCACTACGACACGGTGGCCCGGGAGACGACGCTGGTGCCGGGCGAGGCGAAGACCCTGCCCAGCCGGGTGCACGCGATCGTGCTGGTCAGCAAGCTGCACAAGCCGACCGCGCGGGCGCTGGCGTTCGCCAAGGCCTCCCGGCCGAGCCAGCTGGAGGCGATCACCGTCGACGTCGACGAGGACGAGACCAAGCGGCTGGTTCAGGCCTGGGACGAGGCCGGCATCGAGATCCCGCTGAAGGTGGTCGCGTCGCCGTACCGCGAGGTGACGAATCCGATCCTCGACTACGTGAAGACGATCAGGTCGGAGAGCCCGCGGGACGTGGTCACCGTCTTCATTCCCGAGTACGTCGTCGGGCACTGGTGGGAGCAGGTCCTGCACAACCAGAGCGCGCTGCGGCTGAAGGCCCGGCTCCTGTTCACGCCGGGCGTGATGGTGACCTCGGTGCCGTACCTGCTGGCCTCGTCGGACGTCGCCGAGCGGCGGCTCGCCCGGTCCGACCTGCAGGGCGCGCGACGGCGGCGCTGATGCCCACGGACCTGGTCGGCCCGGTCGACGTCGGGCCGGTCGCCCACGGCGGGCACTGCGTGGCCCGGCACGAGGGCCGGGTGATCTTCGTCCGGCACACGCTGCCGGGGGAGCGGGTCATGATCGAGATCACCGACCGCAGCCACGACCGGTTCTGGCGCGGCGACGCGGTCCAGGTGATCGAACCGGCGGCCGGCCGGGTGACGCCTCCGTGCCCGATCGCCGGGCCGGGGCTCTGTGGCGGCTGTGACTTCCAGCATGTTGATCTTGCCACCCAGCGGGACCTGAAGCGGCGGGTCGTCGCCGAGCAACTGGAACGGCTGGCCGGCCTCACCTGGGACGGGGTCGTCGAGCCGGTCGGTGACGGCGACGGGCTGGGCTGGCGGACCCGGATGCGCTACCACGCGGTCCATGATCAACACGGGGGTACGGGCCGGGTCGGCCTGCGCGCGCACCGGTCGGACCGGGTGATCGAACTCCCGCCGGACGGTTGCCGGATCGCCGCGCCGCCGCTGCGGGTGCCGCCGCCGGTGCCGGAGGACGAGCTGGTCGGCGTGGCCGCCGGCGATCAGGTGGTCTGGGCGGGCGGTGATCATCCGGCCGGGACCGTACGGGAGCGGGCGGTCAGTCGCGAGTTCACCGTCGCCGTCGGCGGGTTCTGGCAGGCCCACGCGGCCGCGCCCCGGGTGCTCGCCGATGCGGTCCTGGACGGGCTGGCGCCGGAAGCGGGCGAGACCGCCTTCGACCTCTACTGTGGCGTCGGCCTGTTCGCGGCGGCACTGTACGACCGCGGCTGCGCGGTCACCGGCGTCGAGGGCAACAAGCCGGCCGTCGAGCTCGCCCGCCGCAACCTCGCCGACGCGGGCTCCCGGGTCCGCTTCGTCGCCGGCTCGGTCGACCGCGTGCTGGACCGCCCCGCCCGCCGCGGCGGCCTCGCGGACCGGACCGACCTGATCGTCCTCGACCCGCCCCGGACCGGCGCCGGCCGCAAGGCGATCACCGGCCTGGCCCGCCGCCGACCGCGCGCGATCGCCTACGTCGCCTGCGATCCGGCGGCCCTGGCCCGCGACCTCGGGTACCTCGCCAAGGAGGGCTTCCAGCTGAAGTCCCTCCGCGCGTTCGACCTGTTCCCGATGACGCACCACATCGAGTGCGTCGCCATCCTGCACCCGTAAAAGAACCCCGCCGACCCGGCACAAAAGCAGGCGTCTGGGCGGCGTGTCGCTGCGGAACTGACGTCTCGATCGGCGCAGGCCTGATCGGTCTTGAGGACACGCGGCAGGATCGCGTGCCCCGTGGCCGGCGGGCTGGTGAGGTGGGTCCGTGATCATCTGCCTGATGGGGCCGGCCGGGTCGGGGAAGTCGACGCTCGCCAAGGAGTTGCAGCGGGTCCGGCCGGATCGGTTCGCCCGGGTGCCGGTCGACTACTTCTTCGTGCCTCGTCCCGCCGGTGAGTCGATGGCGGACTACCTGGCCCGGCCGTTCGGGTACGACTGGAACGCCGTCGACCGGGCCCTGGCCGCGACCGGTCCGGAGCGGAGCACGCCGGACTGCGACTTCCCGGCGATGCTCCGGCGTGCCCCGTACGGCGGCCTGCCGATCGCTCCGGCTCCGGTCGCGGTGCTGGACGGGATGCGGCCGCACCCGCGTTGCGACCGACTGGTGCTGTTGGACCTGGAACCGGAGGAGCAGCGCCGTCGGCTCGCCGACCGTGACCGCCGCTGGGGTACGGCCGTCGCCGACCGCCATGATCATCTCGCCGCGACCTTCCGGCAGGGGTTGGCCGAACTGCCCCGCGACCCCGACCTCCGGCTCGGCGGAACCGAGGCCGTCGACACGAAGATCACCGCGCTGCTGACGCTGCTGACCTGATCACCGGATTCGGGGTGGGCCAGGCGAGGATGGCAGGATCCGGAGCGTGAAACCGCAGAGCCGGCGCGACGAGAGGATTCTCTACCGGGCGTCGTTCGCCCCGTGGCTGCGTGTCCTGGCCGGCGCCCTGGCCGTGATGACGGTCGTCGGGTTCGGCGCTCCGATCCGGAACTGGCTGGTCAACGACCGCGGACCGGACTGGGTACCGATCTTCTCGGGGGTGGCGCTGGTGATCCTGCTCATGATCATCTGGCGCGGCACCGGCCAGTCCTTCGTCGTCTCGACCGCGGGCCTTGCCGTGCGCGGCTGGTTCCGCACGGTCCGGATCCCGTGGTCCGAGGTTGCCGCGATCGAGGTGGACCGCCGCTTCCTGAGCCTGGGCCAGACCGTCGTCGTGACTCGAACCGGGCGCCGGGTCGGGTCGGTGGTCACCGGGGCGCGGTCCGCGTTCCGGCGGGGCGAGGCGGCGTCCGACCACGGGCCCGACCTGCTGCAGCCGGCGATCCCGACCCGGGCGGCCCTGGACGCCCGGGAACGCCATTGTCGCGGCGAATTCTGACCTGCCGCGGCGTGATCGCGATTACGGTACGGGCATGGATCCGGCCCGCCGGCGTGCCCGGTACGCGAAGCTCAGCACCGAACTCGCCCACCTCGACGACGCCGGGCTGCGCGAGCTGGTCGGTGGTTCGGCGGGAGCGACCGGCTGGGGCGATGTCCGGACGGTCGAGCTGGCGGGGGAGCGGGTCTTCGTCAAGATCATTCCGCTGACCGACCTGGAACTGACCCGGCCCCACTCGACCAGCAACCACTACCGGCTGCCGTCCTTCTACCAGTACGGGGTCGGGTCCGCCGGCTTCGGCGCCTGGCGCGAGATCGTCGCCTGTCTGACGACGACGAACTGGGTCCTCGCGGACGCGAGCGCCGCGTTCCCGCTCACGTACCACGCCCGGGTCGTCCGGCGGACCGGGCGGACCGCCGGCCCGCCCGACCTCGACGGCTATGTCCGGTACTGGAACTCGAGCCGGAGCATCGGGCGCTACCTGGCCGAACGGGCCGGCGGCACGCACGAGGCGTTGATCTTCCTGGAGTTGCTGCCGCACTCGCTGACGGACTGGCTGGCCCGCCGGCCGGAGGACGCGCCGCGCCTGATCGGCCAGTTGATCGAAACTGTCGGATTCCTGCGTGGGCAGGGAATCGTCCACTTCGACGCTCATCTCGGCAATCTGCTGACCGACGGCGAGACCGCCTATCTCGCCGACTACGGCCTGTTGCTGGACTCGCGGTTCGCCCTGTCCGTACGGGAGCGGGAGTTCCTGGCCCGGCATCGGCTGTACGACGTCGGCGAGCTGCTGACCGCCTTCGGGGCGCAGCTGGAACGCTGGTTCCGCGCGCTCCCGCCGGACGAACAGGAGCAGGCGGGCACCGTGATCGAGGCCGACGCCGACGCCGGGCCGATGCTGCGGCGGAACCTGGTCCGGCACGCGGAGCGACTCGACGGGCTGGCCCACCCGGCCCTGGTCGAGGCGGTGGTCCGCCATCGTCCGGTGATCGAGTTCATGAACGACTTCTTCGCCGGGCTGCAGTCGAACCCGCGCAAGAACACCCGGTACGACGACGACCTGCTGCGGGACCTGTTGCAGGCGGCGGAAATCCAGACCGACTGACCGGCGAGCGCCGCCGGACCTCGCTCACCCCATCGGAACTTCTCGCCGACTCGGCAGTTCGGCAGCGACACGCCGCCCCTTCGACAGGCTCAGGACAGGCGCCACGGCTGCTTTTGTGCCCGGTCGGCGGGGTTGGGTCAGGCGGTGAGGAGGGTGACGAGGTAGTCGAGGCGGGGCGGGCGGCGTTGCCGGATCGCCTCGTTCTGGCCGAGCTGGTGGTGCCCGACGTAGAACCCGTACGCCAGCCAGGCCCGGTCGCGGGCGACGGCCGGGGTGAAGCCGAGGTCGCGGAAGACGGAGCGGAGCAGGTCGAGCCGGGTCTCGGTGACCCGGGCGACGGCGCCGGCGACGACCGGGTCGCCGGCGCGTGCGGCCAGGGCCAGCTCGACCGGATCGGTCCGGCCCTGGTAGACGCGGCGGATGATCAGCCGCAGCCGTTCGACCGGATCGGCGACGGCGAACGCCTCGCCGACCTGGTCGGTGGTGTTCTCCCGCTCCCAGCGCTCCAGGGTCGCGGTGATCAATTCGTTCCGGTCGGCGAAGTGCCAGTAGAAGCTGCCCCGGGTGACGCCGAGCTGCTTGGCCAGCCGGTCGACCGCGATCCCGGCCGGGCCGCCGTCGGCCAGCGCCTGCAGCGCAGCCGCGGTCCAGTCGTCTCGGCCGAGCAGGGGTTTGCCATCACGTTGCGCCACCTTCCGTACAGTAGCGTAGGGTCTTCCATACATGACTGTACGGAAGGTGAGGTCCCATGCACCGTTGGATTCCCTGGCTGATGATCGGCTGCTCGATCCTGCACCTCGTCCTCGGACTGTTCGACCCGCCCTGGCCCGGCATCCTGGCCGACGGCGTGATCAACTCCGCCCAGAGCATCGACCGGGTGGCGACGCTCTGGTTCATGAGCGCCGGCCTGGCCTTCCTCTGCCTCGGCCTGGTCACCCTGCGGATGGTCCGGCTGACCGGCCGGGTGCCGGCCGAGGCGGGCTGGGGCCTGGTCGCGATCGGCGTCTTCATCGTCCTGCTCCGCCCGCTGGACGGCGGCTGGATCCCGCTGGCCGTCGGCGTGCTGACCCTGATCGCCGCGGCGCGGACCCGCAAGCCGGCGGAAACCCTTACGGGGAAGGGTTTGACAGAAGGGTAAGGGTCCTTCAGGCTCTAACAGTGCGGGTTAATTGAGAGTCCGAAACGGACCGGCGGCCGCTGGGTCGCCTTGTGGTTCCTGGTCCGGGCACTGCCCGGCCGGGTCGCGCTGCAGCTGTTCCTGGCTGCCCTCTCCGGCACCCTGCCGGCGATCTTCTCAGCCCTGCTGGGACTCCTGGTCGGTCTGCTGCCGGAGGTGATCCGGGGCGGTGGGCTCGGCACCCCGGCCGGTGACCGGCTGATCCTCCTACTGGCCGCGGTCGCGCTGGTGCTCGTCGCCCAGGACCTGGCCTCGAGCACGTACGAGCTCGCGAAGTGGGCCTTCTACCGACGCTACGAGCACTACCTGCTGGCCCGCGTGATCAACGCGACGGTCGGCACCCGGCGCCTCGAACTGTTCGAGAACCCGCGGCTGGCCCAGCTCGCCGACCGCGCCGTCCGGATGGCCGGCGACGAGCCGGGCGATCTGGTCGACGGCTGGTGCTGTCGCTGGCAACGGCTGGCCGAGGGCCTTGCGGCCACGGTCCTGGTGGCCACGGTCTGGCCGCTGGCGGCGGTTCCGCTCGCCGTGATCTGGCTGGTCGCCGGGCTCACGCTGATGGCGGCGATGCGCCGGCTCAACTTCGACCTGTGGACCTCGGAGCTGCGTAGCGCGTCCTATCTGGGCCGGATCGCGGAGCGGACCGAGTGGGCCAAGGAGGTCCGGATCTTCGGCCTGATCGACTGGCTCGCGGACCGGTTCGGCGGGCACTGGGCGAGTGTCCTGGCGGGCCTCGCGAAGGTCCGCCGGGTCGGCCGCGGCCGCGCGATCGGTGCGTTGTTGTTGATCATCGTCGGCCACGCGGTCGTGCTCGGCGCGGTGGCCACCGGCGTCGGCGGCGGGCTCACCCCGGCTCAGCTGACGGTCCTGCTGCTCGGGCTGCTCGGCATGGCCGCCCTGGCCGATCCGATGGCCGACCAACTGATCGACTTCGGGACGCCGAAGGTCCGGACCATGATCGAACTCGAGCGGGCCGCCGGCACCGTCGAGCCGATCCGGTCGCCCGGTGCCGGCCGGCCGCCGGGTCGGGGACCGGTCCGGGAGATCCGGTTCGAGGACGTGGCGTTCGGCTATCCCGGGACGGACCGGCCGGTGTTCGAGCGGCTGTCGTTGACCATCCGCGCCGGCACCTCGCTCGGCATCGTCGGCCTGAACGGAGCCGGCAAGACGACCTTGATCAAACTCCTGGCCGGCCTGGAGCGGCCGGACCGGGGCCGGATCACCGTCGACGGACGCGACCTCGCGGAGCTGCCCGACGACGAGTGGCGGCGGACGATCGCGGCCATCTTCCAGGACTACGTGCACTATCAGCTGTCGGCCCGGGACAACATCGCGTTCGGCGCCGTCGAGCGGCTGGCGGACCCGGCCGCGCTGGACGACCTGGTCCGCCGGTCGGCGGGCCGGACCGGCGCCGACGAGGTGCTGGCCGCGCTGCCGCACGGCCTGGACACGCCGCTGTCCCGCCGGTTCAGCGGCGGGGTCGACCTCTCCGGCGGCCAGTGGCAGCGGATCGCGCTGGCCCGGGCGCTGGCCGCCGTCGAGAACGGCGCCCGGGTGTTGATCTTGGACGAACCGACCGCCCAGCTCGACGTCCGCGCCGAGGCCGACGTGTACGACCGGTTCCTGGACCTGACCCGGGATCTCACCACGATCGTGATCAGTCACCGTTTCTCGACGGTCCGCCGGGCCGACCGG
This sequence comes from Microlunatus sp. GCM10028923, assembly GCF_042666975.1. Lineage (NCBI taxonomy): Bacteria > Bacillati > Actinomycetota > Actinomycetes > Propionibacteriales > Propionibacteriaceae > Microlunatus > Microlunatus sp. GCM10028923. The sequence continues at coordinate 205,559 of NZ_JBHTFF010000006.1, forward strand.
ATCGTGGTCCTGGACGGCGGCCGGATCACCGAGCAGGGCAGCCATGACGAACTGGTCGCCGCCGGCGGCAGCTATGCCCGGCTGTTCGCCACCCAGGCGGCCGCCTACCAGCAAGGAGCAGCCGATGCCGAGTGACCGACCGACCCCGACCTGGCGACGTTCGGCCGCGATGGTGATCAAGATCGCCTGGTCGGCCGACCGCCGGCGCACCCTGCTCGCGGTGCTGCTGCTGGGCGGCCAGGCCGTGGTGCAGACCCTGTTCGCCCTCTGGCTGAAGCTGGTCCTGGACGGGGCGGCCGCGGGCGACCCGGCGGCCATGATCATCGGGGCGGCCGGCGTGGTCGCCTCGATCGCCGGTACGGGTGCCCTGTCGCACGCCGGCGGGCGGGTGCTGGCGACACTGAGCGGCGAACTCCGGTACGGGCTCAACCTCCGGCTGCTCAGGGTCACGGCCGGGGTGCCGACCCTCGACCTGCACGAGACCCCGGAACACCTGACCCAGCTGGAAGGGGTGCGCCGTGAGCAGTATCAGCTGTACTCGGTGCTGCCGCGGCTGGTCGAGCTGCTGGCGCTGGTGATCCGGCTGGTCGCGATGGGCGTCCTGCTGGCCGGCGTGCATCCGGCCCTCCTGCTGCTGCCGCTGTTCGGCCTGCCTGCGGTCGCGGTCAGTCCGTGGACCGGCGGCCTGTTCCGGGAGGGCCAGGAACGAGCCGCGGAACCGGCCCGGCGGGCCGAGCACGTGCTGGAGCTGACCGCGACCGCCGGCGCGGCCAAGGAGATCCGGCTGTACCGGATCGGCCGGGTGCTGCTGGACCGGTTCGACGCTGAGCAGCGCAGCGTCCGCCGGATCCACCACCGGCTCCAGCTACGCGCGGTCGGGATCGGGCTGGTCTGCCGGCTCACCTTCCTGGCCGGCTACCTCGGCGCGGTGGTGCTGGTGGTCCAGCTCGCGGCAGCCGGCCGGGCCAGCCTCGGCGATGCCGTCCTGACGGCCGTCCTCGCGGGCCAGGTGCTCGGCCTGGTCACCGGCGCCGCCGACGCCCTGCAACTCACCTTCCAGAGCCTGGTCGCGGCCGGCCGGCTGGTCCACCTGGCCGACGTCGAGGCCGGCGCCCGGGGGACCGGAACCGGCACGGTGCCGGACCGGCTGGAGCAGGGGATCCGGCTCGACCGGGTGACCTACCGCTACCCGGGCACCGACCGGGCCGCGCTGGCCGAGGTCGACCTGACCCTGCCGGCCGGGACCACGGTCGCCGTGGTCGGCGACAACGGGGCGGGGAAGTCGACCCTGGTGAAGCTGCTGGCCGGGCTGTACCGGCCGAGCAGCGGGCGGATCCTGCTCGACGGCACCGATCTCGCCACGGTCGACCCGGCCGCGTTCCGGCGGCGCACCTCGGCCTGCTTCCAAGATCACGCCCGGTTCGAGTTCACCGTCCGGACCGCGGTCGGGCTCGGTGATCTTGACGCGCTCGCCGTACCGGAGCGGGCCGACCCGGCGATCCGGGACGCGATCGAGCGGGCCGGCGCCGCCGACGTCGTGGCCGGGCTGCCGGCCGGGCCGGACACCCAGCTCGGCCCGGCCTGGCCCGGCGGCGTCGACCTGTCCGGCGGCCAGTGGCAGAGGCTCGCCCTGGCCCGGGCGATGATGCGCACCGAGCCGCTGCTGCTCCTGCTCGACGAACCCGCGTCGGCGCTGGACGCGGAGGTCGAGCACGAGCTGTTCCGGCGCTGGGCGCTGGCGGCGCGGCGGGCGGCCAAGATCAACGGCGGCGTCACCGTGCTGGTCTCGCACCGCTTCTCGACGGTACGGATGGCGGACCTGGTGATCGTCTGCGACCGGGGCCGGGTGACCGAGGTCGGCGATCACGACACGCTGATCAAGCTCGGCGGGCACTATGCCGACATGTACGAGCTCCAGGCGCGTTCCTATCGCTGAGGGGCCCGGACCGGTAGCGTCTCCGCCATGTTGATCTCCACCCGGTCACTGGCGGAGTACCGGGCCATGTTCGCCCTCACCGACGCCGACCTGACGGGCGCCATCCTCGACTGCGCGGCCGGCGGGTCGAGCTTCGTCGCGGAACTGGGCCCTGCGGCGGATGCGATCGCGACCGACCCCGCCTACGCGCAGACCCAGGGCGAGCTCGCCGCGGTGCTGTCCGCGGACCGCGAGCAGTGCTTCCAGCTGACCGCCGACCACGACGACGAGTTCGTCTGGGACTGGTACGGCTCGCCGGAGCGCCGGGACCTGATGCGGATCGCCGCCGCGGAACGGTTCCTGTCCGACCGGGCGGCCCGGCCGGACCGCTACCGAGCGGCGTCGCTGCCGGAGCTGCCGTTCCCGGACGACAGCTTCGACCTGGTGCTCTGCTCGCATCTGCTGTTCACCTGGGACGGGCCGCTGGACCAGGACTGGCACACGGCCGCGATCACCGAACTGATCCGGGTCAGCCGCGGCGAGGTCCGGCTCTACCCGCTGGTCCGGCGCGGCGCCGGCGACCCGGTCCCGTATCTCGATGATCTCGCCGAAGCGGTACGGGCCGCGGGCCACACCTGGCAGCAGCGCGAGGTCGACTTCAGGTTCCAGCGGCGGGCCGGCGTGATGGCGGTGATCACGAAATGAACCCGCTGATCGCCCGGATCGGGCACGGCCTCACCGCCGCGGTCGGGATCTTCGCCCTGATCGCCCAGTTGGTGCTGGTGATCGAGGGCGCATCGGTGTTGATCACCGACGACCCGCCTTCGCTCGCCGAGCGGCTGCGCCGGTTCGTGCTCTACTTCACCATCCAGTGCAACCTGCTCGCCGCGGTTGCCGCGGTCTCGTTGATGATCAAGCCGGATTGGAACGGCGCCTTCTGGCGGGTGCTCCGGCTGGACGCCGTGGTCGGGATGATCATCACTGGGCTGGTGCACTGGTTCTTCCTCCGGCCGCTGCTCGACCTGCAGGGCTGGTCGTACGCGACGGACAATCTGCTCCACGTCGTGACGCCGATCCTGGTGGTGCTGTGCTGGATCGCGTTCGGCCCGCGGCCGCGGATCGACCTGCGGACCGGCCTGCTGGCCCTGATCTGGCCGGTCGCCTGGATGGTGCTGATCCTGGTCCAGGGCGCGGTCAGCGGCTGGTATCCGTACCCGTTCCTGGACGTCGGCAGCCAGGGAGCCGGGCCGGTCGCGATCGCCGCCGTGCTGATCGCGGTCGCCATGATCGTCACCGGACTGCTGACTGCGGCTGCCGAGCGGCGGCTGCCGGTGTGGCTCGCACCGGATCACCCACGATCACCCCGAACGAGCCCGGCCGCAGATAGCGGACCGCGAGGTTCGCGGCCGTGACCAGCCGGTTCCGCCCGCCGAGCAGGTAGACGATGTGGATCGCCAGCCAGGTCAGCCAGGCGAGCGGTCCGGTGATCTTGGGGCCGATCGGCAGCTCGACCACGGCCGACCCCTCGCCGATCGTCGCCATGATGCCCTTGTCGAAGTAGCGGAACGGGCGCAGCGGCTGATCCCGTTCCAGCCGGAGGATCTGCCGGGCCGCGTGCTTCCCGGTCTGCAGGGCCGGCTGCGCCAGCTGGGGCAGCGGGTAGGACTGGATCACCGCGGCATCGCCGGCGCCGAACACCTCGGGCCGGCCCGGCACCCGGAGCTCGCGGTCCAGCAGCACCCGCCCGGCCCGGTTCCGGTCCAGGCCCCAGGTCGGCTCGGCGGCGCCGCGGACCCCGGCGGTCCAGACCACCAGGGATGCCTCGAGCTCACCGCCGTCGGCCAGCCGTACCGCCTCCGGGCCGACCTCGACGATGGGCGTGTTCAGCCGGACGTCGACGCCGCGCCGGCGCAGCTGGGCCAGCGTGTAGTCCTGCAGCCCGGGCGCGAACGGACCGAGCAGCCGCGGACCGGCCTCGAGAAGAATGATCTTGACCTGGTCCCGGTCCAGCTCGGGATAACTGCGGGCCAGACCATGATCACGCAGCTCGGCCAGATTGCCGGCCAATTCGATCCCGGTCGCGCCGCCGCCGACGATGATCACCGAGCGGGCACTGCCGTCACCGGACCGGGCGGCGTCCTCCAGGATCCCGAACAACCGGTCCCGCACGGCCAGCGCGTCGGGCCGGGTGTAGATCCCGATCGCGTTCTCGGCCACGCCCGGAACACCGAAGTCGTTGGCAACCGCGCCGCCGGCGACGATCAGGTAGTCGTAGCGGAGCTGCGCACCGCCGGCCGTCGTGATCATGGTCGCGTCGTGATCGATCCCGGTGACCCGGTCGCAGACGAACCGGACGCCGGCGCGCCGGGCCAGCACGTTGCGGATCGGGTACGTGATGTCGCCGGCGTTGAGCCCGCCGGTGGCGACCTGATACAGCAGTGGCTGGAAGGTGGCGTACGTGCGCTGGTCGATCAGGGTCACGTCGGCACCGGACCGGGCCAGCTCCTTGACCGCAGCCAGCCCGGCGAACCCGCCGCCGATCACCGCGACCCGGGTCGCCGGATCGTACGTTCCGGGCCGGCACACCGGGCGGCTGCGCCGGACCAGCGAGATGGCGCCGACGGCGAGCGCGGTGCCGACGCCGCCGAACGCGAGCCCGCCGAAGATCACCATCAGCGGGAGGTCGAGCCCGGGCAGCGCCGGATCGACCGGCAGGCTGATCACCCCGAAGAGGCCGAGCAGCCCGGTGATCAACAGCGTGTAGCCGTAGCTGATCAACGGGATCGCGGCCAGCCCGGCCGGCAGCACCAGCACCGCGGGCGGCAGCCAACGCGGCAGCCGGGCCAGCAACAGGACGGCGATGATCATGCCGACCCCGGCGGCCAGCACCGTGATGTCGATTCCGGTCGCGGCCAGCCACCGGGCCGGCGGCGACATCGCCGTGAGCTCGCCGGCCCGGCGCCATTCCTCGGCGGTGACGCCGAGCACGGTCGCACCGAAGCCCCAGCCGAGCTTCACCACCGCCCACGGGAACACGGCGACCAGGCTGACCGCGGCGGCGACACAGACGGCGGCCGGAGCCATCACGGGTTCCGGCCGGTCCAGCACCGGGCGGGCGGGGGAGCGGTGCCGGCCGCCGCAGTGCAGGCAGCGTCCCCGGACCCGGCGCGCCTCGATCCGGATCAACCGGACGAAGCCGAGCACGACGACCACGGTGACCGCCTGCCAGAGCAGCGCGAAGGGCGAGCCGAGCCGGCCGGTCGCGACGATTCCGACCAGCCCGAGCGGCAGGGTGCTCACCTGGACGACGGCCGCGATCAGCCCGGCGGTCAGGCCGGCCAGGGCCACCGGACGCGGCCGCTGCCGGGAGCGCAGCCCGAAGCCGGAGAAGACGGCGCCGGCCGCGAGCACCGACAGGGCGACGACGATGCCGCCGAGCAGCGCCACGGCCGCCGGGCCGACGCGCGGCACGCCGTCGTCGTCGAGCAGCGGGAAGAAGTACGGCATTCCGATCGCCCAGGTCGCGGCGACCGCGACGGACGCGATGGACCAGACGCCGGTGGCGATCAGGGCCCGTCGGGTCCTGCGTGGCTCCTCGGCCACGGCATGCGATGCTGTCATGAGGCCAGCCTCGCGCCGGCCGACCACCGAGCAGATCCCCTGACCAGCGGGTTTCCCTCACCCGCCAGGGGGACCGTCTCCGCGCTGCAGCGGAGATGATATCTTGACATCAAGACAACTAGACCCCCACGGAGTGTTCATGAGCGTCAACAGCTTCCGTCCCGTCGACAGCTTCGGGGCCCTCGGCGACCTCGAGGTCGGCGACCGCTCGTACCAGATCTTCCGGTTGTCCGCCGTCGATGGTGCCGACAAGCTGCCGTACAGCCTGAAGATCCTGCTGGAGAACCTGCTGCGGACCGAGGACGGCGCCAACATCACGGCCGACGACATCCGCGCGCTGGCCGGCTGGGACCCGAAGGCCGAGCCCAGCAAGGAGATCCAGTTCAGCCCGGCCCGCGTCGTGATGCAGGACTTCACCGGTGTCCCCGCGATCGTCGACCTCGCCACCATGCGGGAGGCGATGGCCGATCTCGGCGGCGACCCGACCAAGATCAATCCGCTGGCGCCGGCTGAGCTGGTGATCGACCACTCGGTGATCGCCGACGTGTTCGGCACCGCTGACGCGTTCACCCGTAACGTCGAGATCGAGTACGGCCGGAACAAGGAGCGCTACCAGTTCCTGCGCTGGGGCCAAACCGCGTTCGACGACTTCAAGGTGGTGCCGCCCGGCACCGGCATCGTGCACCAGGTCAACATCGAGCACCTGGCCCGGGTGATCTTCCCGCGGGAGATCGACGGCAAGACCTACGCGTACCCCGATACCTGTGTGGGTACGGATTCGCACACCACCATGGTCAACGGCCTGGGCGTGGTGGGCTGGGGCGTCGGCGGCATCGAGGCCGAGGCGGCCATGCTCGGCCAGCCCGTCTCGATGCTGATCCCGCGGGTGGTCGGCTTCAAGCTGTCCGGCAAGCTGCCCGAGGGTGCCACCGCGACCGACCTGGTGCTGACGATCACCGAGATGCTGCGCAAGCACGGCGCGGTCGGCAAGTTCGTCGAGTTCTACGGGCCGGGCGTCTCCGAGGTGCCGCTGGCCAACCGGGCCACGATCGGCAACATGAGCCCCGAGTACGGCTCCACCATCGCGGTCTTCCCGATCGACGACAAGACGATCGACTACCTCAAGCTGACCGGCCGCGACGAAGATCAACTGGCGCTGGTCGAGGCGTACGCCAAGGAGCAGGGCATCTGGCACGACGATGACCGCGAGGCCGCCTACTCGGAATACCTGGAACTGGATCTCGGCACCGTGGTGCCCAGCATCGCCGGGCCGAAGCGGCCGCAGGACCGGGTCTCGATCTCCCATGCCCGGGAGGGATTCCGGGAGGCGCTGCGGGACTACGTGAGCGAGGAGGAGCAGGGCTACGACGAGGCCGTCGCCGAGTCGTTCCCGGCCTCCGACGCACCGTCCCACGCCAGCGGCAACGGCGCGGCCGCCCCGAAGGAGTACGGCGAGCACGGCGACGGCGGCCGGCCGGCCAAGAAGGTGCCGGTCACCCTGGCCGACGGTTCCAGCTTCGAACTCGATCATGGTGCGGTGGTGATCGCCGCGATCACCTCCTGCACCAACACGTCCAACCCGAGCGTCATGATCGGCGCCGCGCTGGTGGCCAAGAAGGCCGTGGAGAAGGGCCTGAACCGCAAGCCGTGGGTGAAGACCACGCTGGCGCCGGGCTCCAAGGTGGTCAGTGACTACTACGACCGGTCTGGGCTCACCTCCTACCTGGACAAGCTCGGCTTCAACCTGGTCGGCTACGGCTGCACCACCTGCATCGGCAACTCCGGCCCGCTGATCCCCGAGGTCAGCGAGGCGGTGAACGAAAATGATCTTGCCGTGGTGTCGGTGCTGTCGGGCAACCGGAACTTCGAGGGCCGGATCAACCCGGACGTGAAGATGAACTACCTGGCCTCGCCGCCGCTGGTGGTCGCGTACGCCCTCGCCGGCACGATGGACATCGACCTGCAGAACGACGCGCTCGGCACCGACGAGGCCGGGAATCCCGTGTACCTGAAGGACATCTGGCCGACCGAGGCGGAGATCGACGAGATCGTCGCGAGTTCGATCGGGGCCGAGATGTTCACCGAGTCGTACTCGGACGTGTTCGCCGGTGATCAACAGTGGCAGTCGCTGCCGACGCCGGAGGGCCAGACCTTCGAGTGGGACGCCGACTCGACCTACGTCCGGAAGCCGCCGTACTTCGACGGCATGCCGGCCGAGCCGGTGCCGGTGACCGACATCGCCGGTGCCCGGGTGCTGCTCAAGCTGGGCGATTCGATCACCACCGACCACATCTCGCCGGCCGGTTCGATCAAGGCGGACAGCCCGGCCGGTGCGTACCTGACCGAGAACGGGATCGAGCGGCGGGACTTCAACTCCTACGGTTCCCGGCGCGGCAACCACGAGGTGATGATCCGGGGGACCTTCGCCAACATCCGGCTGCGCAACCAGCTGGCGCCGGGCACCGAGGGTGGCTTCACCCGCGACTTCACCGTCGCCGACGGCCCGGTGACGACGGTCTACGAGGCGTCCGAGCACTACCTGGCCGCCGGGACGCCGCTGGTGATCCTGGCCGGCAAGGAGTACGGCTCCGGCTCGTCCCGGGACTGGGCGGCGAAGGGCACCGCCCTGCTCGGCGCCCGGGCCGTGATCGCGGAATCGTACGAGCGGATCCACCGGTCCAACCTGATCGGCATGGGGGTGCTGCCGCTGCAGTTCCCGGAGGGCCAGAACGCGGAGAGCCTCGGCCTGACCGGTGAGGAGACCTTCGAGATCACCGGGATCACCGAGCTGAACGAGGGCCGGACCCCGAAGACGGTCAGGGTCACCGCGTCCGGCTCCGGCGATCCGGTCAGCTTCGACGCAGTGGTCCGGATCGACACCCCGGGCGAGGCGGACTACTACCGCAACGGCGGCATCATGCAGTACGTGCTCCGTTCGCTTGCCGGTTCCTGATCGACCTCGACGAGCGCCCTGTCCCCGAAAGGGGGGCAGGGCGTTTGTCTTGTACGGCGTCGAATCAGCGCGGTGCCGCGGCGACGAGGTGGGTGTTCTCCTGGTAGCCGGCGGTGAGTTTGATCTTGCTGAAGCGCCACCCGCGTTCGGTGCGGACGGCCTCGTTGTCGTACCGGCCTACGACCAGCCAGCGGTTCGGCCCGTCGCCGGCGACCTCGTCCGGCACCCAGTGCTCGGCCCGTACGTGGGCGTGGGCGGTCGCGTGATCACCGTCGATCGTGATCACGTGCCCGGTGATCACGTGATGGGTCGCGACGAACGCCGCGAAGGCGCCGCTCAGCGCCTGGCCGTAGTCGGCCAACGGGGTGGTGAGGGGCGGCATCCCGTTCACCGATTCGAAGTCCAGGGTGAACGGGTCGGTGTGGACCAGCGGGGGCAGCTCGTCGAAGTTCTTGGAGTCGGCGATGTCGGCGTAGCGGCCGAACAGTTCGATGATGTCGGCGCGGTCGCTCTCGAGAGTCATGGTGGTGATCCTCCGTCGTGGTGAATGAAGGCCAATGTAGTCACTGACTACAAAAGTAGTCAACGGCTACATGTCGCACCTATCCTGGAGCCATGACCGAACGGACCGAGCCGCGCCGCTACCACCACGGGGAACTGCGCGGCGCACTCCTGGCGGCTGCGGAGCAGAGTCTGCGCGAACGCGGGCCGGCGCAGTTGTCGCTGCGCGATCTCGCCCGCGAGGTCGGCGTCAGTCACGCCGCGCCGCGGCGGCACTTCCCCGAACGCCAGGACCTGCTGGACGCGCTGGCGGAGGCGGGCTTCAGCCGGCTCGGCGGTGAGATCCGAGACGCCGTCGCCGACGGTGACGCGGACTTCGCCGCCCGGATCAGGCGGGCCACGGCTGCCTTCGCCCACTTCGCCGTGGCGAACCCGGCGCTGCTCGAGTTGATGAACGCGACCAAGCACCAGTCGGGCCGGTCCGCCGTCACGCGATCGGCCGAGGCCGCCTTCGCCCCGCTCGTGGAGTTGATCAAGGAAGGGCAGCAGAGCCGCGTGCTGCAGGCGGGATCCGTCGAGGGGATCGGCCTCATCCTCTACGCGACCGTCAACGGCCTGGCCACCCTGGTCAACAACGGGCTCGTCGAGCCCGGCCGCCTGGACGACCTGATCGAGACGGCGGTGACTCAGTTCCTCAAGGGAGCCGCGCCGACCCGGCGGCGGACGAACCAGAAGCCCGCGTAACCGGCCATGCCGGCGCCGATCGCGATCGCGGCGGCGGCGAGGTTCCACGGGGTCGGGCCCTCGAGCTCGAAGAAGTCGGCCAGCGGCGGGGTTGCCAGCACCACCGCGAGCGCGGCCGCGCAGGCGCCGACCAAGATCAACTTCCACCACACGTACGGCCTCGCCGCCAACGCCAGCGCGACGACCGCGAGACCGAACAGCGTGATCGTGGCGGTCACCTGCGGCAGCACGGTGCCGGTCCCGTGGTGGTTCAGCGCCACCAGATAGACGATCCCGGTCGGTACGGCGCAGCAGATCCCGGCCGGGACGGCGAACCGGAGGACGTGCTTGACGAAGTCCGGCTTGGCCCGGTCGAAGGTCGGCGCCAGCGCCAGCAGGAACGCCGGGATCCCGATCGTGAACGCGTTGATCAAGGACTGGTGGATCGGCAGGAACGGGTACGGCAGCGGCGACCGGCCGGTGATCCAGGCGAACGTCGCGCCGAGCGCGATGAACAGGGCCAGCCCGATCGCGTACGTCGTCTTGGTGAGGAACAGGTCCGCGACCCGGCCGATGTTGCCGATCACCCGCCGGCCCTCCGCGACCACGTGCGGCAGCGTCGCGAACTCGTCGTCGAGCAGCACCACCTGGGCCACCGACCGGGACGCCGCCGAGCCCGATCCCATGGCGATGCCCAGGTCGGCATCCTTGAGCGCCAGCACGTCGTTCACGCCGTCGCCGGTCATCGCCACCGTGTGACCGCGGGACTGCAACGCCTTGACGAAGGCCTGCTTCTGATGCGGCTGGACCCGGCCGAAGACCGTGGTCCGTTCCAGCAGGTCGGCCAACTCGTCGGGGTCGGCCGGAAGGTGCCGGGCGTCCACCGGCTCGTCGGCACCGTCGATGCCGAGCTGGCGGGCCACCGCGCCGACGGAGATCGCGGCGTCGCCGGAGATGATCTTGACGGCGACACCCTGATCCTTGAAGTACGCCAGCGTCGCGGCGGCGGTCGATCGCAGCCGCTGCCGGACGATCACCAACGCCCGGGGCACGACGCCGGCCGCGCCGCCGGCGGTGGATGCCGAGTCCGCGGTCACCAGCACCAGCACCCGGAGGCCCCTGGAGGCCAGCCGGTCCGCCTCGGTGCCGACCGGGTCGCCGGAGTCCAGTAGCACCTCCGGTGCGCCGAGCAGCCAGGTGCCGTGATCGGCGAAGGCGGCGCCGCTCCACTTGCGCGCCGAGGAGAACGGCAGCACGTCCTCCGCCAGCCAGCCGGAGTTCGTGACCCCGGCGGCGTCCAGATGCTCCGCGACCGCCCGCATGGTCGGGTTCGGGGTCTCGTCGGCGGCGGCGAGTGCGGCCAGCGCCTCCCGTACCCGCTGCTCGTCCGTGTCACCGACCGGCCGAAGCTCGTCGACGTCCATGCCGCCCTCGGTGAGGGTGCCGGTCTTGTCCAGGCACAGCACGTCGGTCCGGGCCAGCCCCTCGATCGCCGGCAGTTCCTGGACCAGGCAGCGGCGGGCGCCGAGCCGGACCACGCCGACCGCGAACGCGACGGAGGTCAGCAGCACCAGGCCCTCGGGGATCATCGGCACGATCCCGGCCACGGTGGACACGATGATCGCCCGCCAGTCCGCGGTGTAGGCGAGCTGGCTGATCACGAGCAGGATCGCGATCGGGACGATCAGCCAGGTGATCAACTTGATGAACCGGTTGATGCCCTCGCGGAGATCGGAGTGGGCCAGGGCGAACCGGCTCGCCTCCTCGACCAGCTTGGCGGCGTAGGACTCGGCGCCGACCTGCTCGGCCCGGAACACCCCGGACCCCGCGACCACGAACGAACCCGACCGCAGTCCGTCGCCGGCGACCTTCGGCACCGGGTCGGCCTCACCGGTCAGCAGGGACTCGTCGATCTCCAGGTTGCGGGACTCGATCACCGGTCCGTCCACCACGATCCGGTCACCGGGCTCGACCAGCACAAGATCATCTCGTACCAGTTGGTCCGGTGGCAGCTCGGCGACCTGCCCGTCGCGGCGCACCTTCACGGTGGTCGCGTTGAGCAGGGACAGCTTGTCCAGCGTCCGTTTCGCCCGGACCTCCTGCAGCGTGCCGATCAGGATGTTGGCCACGATCACCAGCGCGAACAGCGCCTGCTTCCAGCCGCCGAACGTTACGGCGATGACGGCCAGCACCCCGATCACGGCGTTCAGCGGCGTGACCAGGTTGGCGTGCAGGATCTGCGAGAACGGGCGCGAGGTGCGGCGCCGTGCGTGGTTGACCGCCCCGGCGGCGACCCGTTCGGCCACCTCGGCGGCCGTCAGTCCGTCCGCGGACCCCACGGCACGCTCGACGGTCCCTGGCTCGCCCATACCCGGCCTTTCCTTGGTGATCTGTTGGCAATCCCCGTCCGAAGGTAGAGCAAGGGTCAGCCGAATTGCTGCAGGCAGAGCAGGTCGGGGCCGACTCCGGCGATCCGGGAGCCGACGGCGACCGTGTAGAGGCCTTCCAGCTTGGCCGTGCCGCGCCGCTCGCCGGTGGCCAGGTCGACCACGTCGGCCCGGTAGCTGCCGAGCAGCAACTCGTCCTTGATCAGGATCGGGGTGTCGGTGTGGGTGATGTACTTGTTGATCCAGGTGATCTTGTCCTGCTCGGGATGGACGAGCATCGCGCCGCCGTCGCCGACCAGGAAGGTGTGCTCGCCGACGCTCTCGGCACCGGGCATCGTCGTCTCGCCGAAGGCGGAACCCGCGCCCGGGACGCTGTACGGCTTGCCGACCTTGCCGGTGTCCGGATCGACCGCGACCGGCGCGCCGTTGTGGTCGATGAAGATCGGCCGGTTCCGGTCCACCCCGACGCCGTCGTCGCCCGGGAAGGCCAGCCGCGGCCCGCTGACCCGGCGCAGCGCCTTGCCGGCATAGGAGTACGACTGCGCACCGTCGGGCTCGTTGCACCAGAGCCGGTGGCCGTCGTCGACCAGCCGGGAACACTGCGGCATCATGATCAACTTCCCGGTGCGCGGCTGGACGAACGCGGTCCGCTGGCCGGCCCACAACGCCACCAGCCCGTCGCCCCCGGTCCGGTCCGCCTTCGGCCCGTAGCCGACGTCGCGGAACCGCGGCCGGTCCATGACGACGCCCTCCCGGTCCGGGTCCTTGCGCGCGATGATGCGGTTCCCGCTGAACAGGTGCTCGTGGCCGGGCACCTTGCTGAGGTCGAGTTCCCAGAGCGGCTTCAGGGTGGCGAGGTCGAACCCGCGGAGCGCGGCGTGCGGGTACGGCTCCCGTTGCTCCAGCACCACCAGGGTGTCGCCGGACCGGTGCAGGGCACTGAACCAGCCGTCCACGTCGCGACTGATCCGCGGCTCGCCGGTACGCGGGTCGAGCAGGTGCAGCCGCCACTTCCGGCCGAGCCCGGTATCCCGGTCCCGATCCAGCAGTTCGGCGCAGGCCACCCCGTGCCGGTCCGCCTCGGCGGCGCACAGGCCGCCCTCCATCGGGCGGTCCCAGAGCTTCTGTCCGGTGGCCGGGTCGATGCCGTGCGCGGCCATCGACCGTTCCTCGCGGTCGCCGGTCAGGGTCACCCAGACGTCGGCGACCTTCGGGTCGACGGCGGACACGTACGGGCCGGAGAAGTCGCCGTCGATCGGCCCGACGAACTCGGCGCCGCCCAGGTCCGGCCGCAACGCGGCGGGCTCGAGCCGCCACGGGACGGTGACCGGCCGCTCCGGGACCCCGGGGGCGGTGGGCCGCGGCGACGGGAACTCGGGGCGCTCCGGACGCTCCACGTACCGCGGGCGTTCCAGCAGTCCGGCGACACTCCGGCCGGCGACGACGGCGAAGGCGATCAGCAACACCACGACGACCGTGATCACGACGGCGGGCACGTACCAGGGCGTGCGGGACGGCGCGGAGGCGGTCCGGGGCGGCTGCCAGGCCGGCCAGGTCGGCGGGTCGGGCCAGCGGCCGGTGATCCCGCCGGGTTCGGCAGGCCGGCGGGGTTCGGGTGGCCGGCGAGGTTCGGGTGGCCGGGGGTTCGCGGGCTGTCGGCTGCTCCCGGGCGGAAGCCACTCGTCGGGACGCTGCTCGGGCGGCTGGGCACCTCCTGGCTCGACCATGGCGCCCATCCTGGCAGGACCCGGTCCGGCCGGGACGGGCGGCAAGCCGGGTGCCGGCTACTCGTTGATCGGGCGCGGGATGCTGCGGTTGGCGATCCGGTTCTCGGCGTCGGTCATCCAGGCCAGCTGCTCGATCCGCTCCAGGATGGAGTGCAGCAGATCCGCGGTGGTCGGGTCCTCGGCGTCGACCGCGTCGTGGATCCGGCGGGCCGTCGCGGCGACCGCGTAGAGCGCGGTCGTGATCAGGTCGACCGTCTCGGCCGTGTCCACCTCGTCGGCGGGGAACTCGCCGAGGCTGGACCGGTCGGCCACCGTCGCGGCGCGGCCGTCCGGCGTCACGTAGATCGCCCGCATCCGCTCGGCCAGGTCGTCGGAGAAGTCACGCGCCGCGGCGACCACCTCGTCGAGCTGCAGGTGCAGGTCGCGGAAGTTCTTGCCGACGACGTTCCAGTGCGCCTGCTTGCCCTGCAGGTGCAGGTCGATCAGGTCCACGTGCAGCTGCTGCAGGTGGTCCGCCAGCGGCCGGGACGCCCGAAAGCTCGGGCTGGCGGCGTGGGCGACGGTACGGGGTCCGGGCAGGGTGTCACTCATCGGAACTCCTTTCGCTGACGCCCGTCAGGTACCCACGGTGGCGCCCGGTTAACGGAGCTCGAGGATGCCGAGGACGTTGCGGACGCCCTCCTCGAGGACGGCGTCCGCGAGTTCGGTGTCGGTCAGCGAACGGGACAGCTGGATCGTCCCGATCATCAGCGCGTACGCGCTGGACACGCGGACCCGGGTCTCGGGACCGACCTCGCCGAGCACGGCCGCGAGCCGGCCGAGCAGCTCCACGACGGCCGCCGTGTAGGCCTGTCGGGTCGCGTCGCCGCAGCGGCCCAGCTCGTCGAGCAGGGCGGCCGAGGGGCAGCCGTCGGCGCGATGGTCCCGATGCTCGGGGGAGAGGTAGTTCCGGACGAACTGCTCCAGCTCCTCCCGATTGTTGACGTTCCCCAGGACGTCCTCCGTCTGGCGCCGCAACTCGGCCGTCACAGCCTCGCCGACGAGGTCCTCCTTGGAGGCGAAGTGGGCGTAGAAGGCGCCGTTGGTCAGCCCGGCGTCGGCCATCAGGGTCGAGACGCCCGAGCCGTCGATGCCGTCCGCCTTCAGTCGCCGGCCGGCGGCCTCGACGATGCGTTGCCGAGTCTGCTGCTTGTGTTCCCTGTCATACCGAGCCATCGCGCTGCCGTCCCTTCCGCCAAGCCGTGCTAACTTTATATTACGATCATAATCTAATCGGATCCAGGAGCCCATCATGAGTGTTCAACCGGTCGCCATCGTCACCGGAGCCGCCGCGGGGATCGGCGCGGCCACCGCCGCGGCCCTCGCCGAGAAGGGCTTCCTGGTCGTCGGCACGAGCCGCAACGCCGCGCGAGCGACCCCGGTCGAGGGGGTCACCATGGTCGACCTCGATGTCGCCAGCGACGAGTCCGTGGCTCGAGTCGTCGAAGGCGTCATCGCCGACCACGGCCGGATCGACGTCCTCGTCAACAACGCCGGCATCGGCTCGGCCGGGGCGGCGGAGGAGAGTTCGATCGAGCAGGCCCAGCACATCTTCGACGTCAACGTCTTCGGCACGATGCGGATGATCAACGCCGTGCTGCCGCACCTGCGCCGGCAGGGCTCCGGGCGGGTGATCAACGTCTCGTCCGTGCTCGGCCTGATGCCGGCCCCGTTCATGGCGTTGTACGCGGCGACGAAGCATGCGCTCGAGGGCTACAGCGAGTCGCTCGACCACGAGGTCCGGGAGCACGGGGTCCGGGTCCTGCTGGTCGAGCCGTTCTACACCCGGACGGCCTTCGAGGCCAACGCCGTGGAACCGGACCGACCCCTGGCCCTGTACGAGGATCGCCGGGTCGCGGCGCGCGGCCTCGCGGCCGACGGAGTGGCGAACGGCGATGCCCCGGCCCTGGTCGCCGCCGCCATCGTCGCCGCGGCGACCAGCAACCGCCCGCGGCTGCGGAACCCGGCCGGTCCCTCGGCCCGACAGGTCTCGCTGCTGCGCCGGTACATCCCGGCAGCGACCTTCGATCATCAGATCCGCAAGATCAACCGGCTGCCGGTGGCGCGTTGAACCTTCTCTGACCAGCCGGAGTTAAGACGGCGTCAAGATCGATGAGGACGCCGTCAACGGGTGACCGGTCCCGGCCGGGCGCGCGTTGAATCGTGATCATGAGTCTTGAATCCGCCGGCTTGATCGTTCTGGTCGCCGGCCTGATCATCTACCTGATCGTCACCCTGGTCCTGCCGGAGCGCTTCTGATGACGGCGGAACTTTCGGGGGTCTTGACGATCGTCGCGCTGATCGGCCTGCTCGCGCTGGTCCACGTACCGCTCGGTGATTACCTGGCCGCGGTGCTCACGCCGACCCGGCACAACCGGGCCGAGCGGGCCACCTACCGGCTGCTCGGGGTGAACCCGGACAACCAGCAGAGCACCGCAAGCTACCTGCTGGCGGTCCTGGGCTTCTCGCTGGCCGGCCTGGTCGTGCTGTTCCTGATCCTGGTCGGGCAGGGCGCGCTGCCGTTCAGCCGCGAGCTGCCGGGAATGCCGTGGGACATGGCGTTCAACACAGCGGCTTCGTTCGTCTCGAACACCAACTGGCAGTCGTACGCGGGGGAGTCCACCCTCGGCTACACCGCCCAGATGGCCGGGCTCGCGGTGCAGAACTTCGTCTCCGCCGCGACCGGCATCGCCGTCTTCGCGGCCGTGGTCCGCGGCTTCCTCGCGGTCCGGTCCGACATCCTCGGCAACTTCTGGGTCGACCTGATCCGGATCTGCTTCCGGCTGCTGCTGCCGATCTCCGTGGTCGGTGCGGTGATCTTGATCGCCACCGGCGTGGTGCAGAACTTCGCGCCGGACCAGACGATCACCACGATCGCCGGCGGTCAGCAGACTCTGCCCGGCGGGCCGGTGGCCAGCCAGGAGGTGATCAAGGAACTCGGCACCAACGGCGGCGGGTTCTTCAACGCCAACTCGTCGCATCCGTTCGAGAACCCGAACGGGCTCAGCAATCTGTTCGAGATCTTCCTGCTGCTGGTCATCCCGTTCAGCCTGCCGCGCACCCTCGGCACCATGCTGCGGAACCAGAAGCAGGGCCTGGCGATCCTGGCCGCGATGGCCATCCTGTGGCTGACCTCGGTCGTTCTGACCGTCTGGTCCGAGGTGTCCCGGATCGGTGCCGCGCCGCAGCTGGCCGGAGCCGCGATGGAGGGCAAGGAGGTCCGCTTCGGCACCTGGGCCAGCGCCCTGTTCGCCGCCAGCACCACCGGCACCTCGACCGGCGCGGTCAACTCGATGCACGACTCCTTCACGGCCCCCGGCGGCGGCGTGGTGATGCTCAACATGCTGCTCGGCGAGGTGTCGCCGGGCGGGGTCGGCAGTGGCGCGTACAGCATGCTGGTGATGGCCGTGCTGGCCACCTTCATCGCCGGCCTGATGGTCGGCCGGACGCCGGAGTTCCTGGGCAAGAAGATCGGCGCCCGGGAGATGACCTACGTCGCCCTGTTCGTGTTGATCATGCCGGTCTGCGTACTGGTCGGCACGGCGGTGGCGATGTCGCTGCCGAGCACCCCGGACGCGATGGCGAACTCCGGCATCCACGGCTTCTCCGAGGTGGTGTACGCCTACGCGTCGGCCGGTAACAACAACGGCAGCGCGTTCGCCGGCATCACGGTGACCTCGACGTTCTTCCAGGTCACGCTCGGGCTGGCGATGCTGATCGGCCGGTTCGTGCCGATCGTGCTGGTGCTGGCGCTGGCCGGGTCGGTGGCCCGGGCCGGAACCGTACCGAAGACGTCCGGGACGCTGCCCACCCACACCCCTCTCTTCATCGGCCTGCTGATCGGCGAAGTGCTGTTGATCACCGGCCTCACCTTCTTCCCGACGCTCGCGCTCGGACCCATCGCGGAGGCACTGCTGTGAACAAGACATCCCTGAAGGCGGTGCCGGACCTGGAAACCCCGGCTCCGGCGCCGCAGAAACGCCGGCAGGTGGTGCACGCGAGCCTCGGCCGGCAACTGGCGGAAGCCTTCCCGGACGCGCTGCGCAAGATGGACCCGCGGCACCTGTTCCGGTCCCCGGTGATGTTCATCGTCTGGCTGGGCTCGATCCTGACCACGATCCTGGCGATCGTGCAGCCGAGCCTGTTCAACGCCGGCATCGCGATCTGGCTCTGGCTGACGGTGATCTTCGGCAACCTGGCCGAGGCCGTGGCGGAGAGTCGCGGCAAGGCCCAGGCCGACACGCTGCGTGCGACCCGGAGCGATACCGTCGCGCACCGGCTGGATGCCGACGGCACCGTGACCGAGGTACGGAGCACCCAGCTCAAGATCGGCGACCGGGTCCGGGTCGTGGCCGGGCAGGTCATTCCCGGCGACGGCGACGTGGTCGAGGGTGTCGCGAGCGTGGACGAGTCGGCGATCACCGGCGAGTCCGCCCCGGTGATCCGGGAGGCCGGCGGCGACCGGTCCGCGGTGACCGGCGGCACCACCGTGCTGTCCGACGAGATCGTGGTCAAGATCACCGCCGCGCCCGGGGAATCCTTTCTGGACAAGATGATCGCGCTGGTCGAGGGTGCGACCCGGCGCAAGACGCCGAACGAGATCTCGCTGTCGATCCTGCTGTCCAGCCTGACGATCATCTTCGTGCTGGCGGTGGCGACACTGCAGCCGATGGCGACGTACGCCGGCGCACCGCAACAGGTGGCCGTGCTGGTGGCGTTGCTGGTCTGCCTGATCCCGACCACGATCGGCGCGCTGCTCAGCGCGATCGGCATCGCCGGGATGGACCGGCTGGTGCAGGCGAACGTGCTCGCGATGTCGGGCCGGGCCGTCGAGGCCGCGGGCGACGTCAGCACCCTGCTGCTCGACAAGACCGGCACGATCACGTACGGCAACCGGCAGGCGGCCGAGTTCCGGCCGCTGGCCGGGGTCGGCGACGCGGAGCTGCGTGACGCGGCCCGCTGGTCCAGTCTGGCCGACCAGACGCCGGAGGGCCGCTCGATCGTCGAGTTGGCTCTGCGTCAGGGGTCCCGCGACGACGACCTGCCGAACGGTGCGACGTTCGTCGAGTTCACCGCCCAGACCAGGATGTCGGGGATCGACCTGGCCGGTCCAGACGGCGGGGAACAGATCCGCAAGGGCGCCGGTTCGGCGATCCTGGCCTGGGCCGGGACCGACGCGCCCGGACTGGCCGAGATTGTCGACGAGATCTCCTCGGCCGGCGGCACGCCGCTGGTGGTGGCGACCAAGATCGGCGACCGGGCCCGGATCCTCGGTGTGGTCTACCTCAAGGACATCGTCAAGCCCGGCATGCGGGAGCGGTTCGACCAGCTCCGGGCGATGGGCATCCGGACGGTGATGATCACCGGCGACAACCCGCGCACCGCGAAGGCGATCGCCGACGAGGCCGGGGTGGACGACTACCTGGCCGAGGCGACGCCCGAGGACAAGATGGCCTTGATCAAGTCGGAGCAGGCCGGCGGTCGGATGGTCGCGATGACCGGCGACGGGACGAACGACGCCCCGGCCCTGGCCGCGGCCGACGTCGGGGTCGCCATGAACAGTGGCACCGCGGCGGCGAAGGAGGCCGGCAACATGGTCGACCTGGACTCCGACCCGACGAAGTTGATCTCCATCGTGGAGATCGGCAAGCAGTTGTTGATCACCCGCGGCGCGCTGACCACGTTCTCGATCGCCAACGACATCGCGAAGTACTTCGCGATCATCCCCGCGATGTTCGCGGTCGCCTACCCGGGGCTGCAGGCGCTGAACATCATGCAGCTCTCGTCGCCGTCCTCGGCGATCCTGTCCGCGGTGATCTTCAACGCCCTGATCATCGTGGCGCTGATCCCGCTGGCCCTGCGCGGCGTGAAGGCGCGGCCGTCGACCGCGTCGGCGACGCTGCGCCGCAACCTGTTGATCTACGGTCTCGGCGGCATCATCGTGCCGTTCCTCGGGATCAAGATCATCGACCTGCTCGTCTCTCTCATCCCAGGAATCGGCTGAAGATCATGGATGCACATTTCCCCAACTTCGTCCGGCAGCTGCTGACCGGTCTGCGCACCATCGTGGTGCTGACCGTGATCCTCGGCATCGCCTACCCGGTGGCGGTCTGGCTGCTCGGCTTCACGATGCCGAACCGGGCCGCAGGCTCGCCGGTGACGGTGAACGGCCAGGTGGTCGGGTCCGCCCTGATCGGCCAGACCTTCGAGGGCGACCAGTGGTTCCAGCCGCGCCCGTCGGCCGGTGACTACGACGCACAGGCCAGCGGCGGTTCGAACGCCGGTCCGAACGACACCGATCTGGTGGCGGCGATCCAGGAGCGGCGGGCCGCGGTGGCCAAGGCCAACGGCGTGCCCGAGTCCGCGGTGCCGCCGGACGCGGTCACGGCCAGCGGATCGGGCCTGGAGCCATACATCTCCCCGGCGTACGCGGCGATCCAGGTGAGCCGGGTCGCGACGGCCCGGAACCTGCCGGTGGCCGACGTGGAAGGCCTGGTCGCGGAGCACACCGAGGGGCGGATGCTGGGCTTTCTCGGCGAACCGCGGGTCAACGTGGTCACCCTGAACCAGGCGCTGGGAGCAGACTAGGCCCATGGATCGCGGGAAGCTCCGGGTGTACCTCGGCGCGGCGCCGGGCGTCGGCAAGACCTTCGCCATGCTCAACGAGGGCCGCCGGCGCCGCGACCGCGGTACCGACGTGGTGGTGGGCCTGGTCGAGACCCACGGCCGGGAGCGGACCGAGGCCCAGCTCGGCGACCTGGAGGTGGTCCCGCGTCGGCACCTGCGCTATCGCGGCCTGGAGGCGTCCGAGTTCGATCTTGCAGCGGTGCTGCGCCGGGCGCCCCAGGTCGCCCTGATCGACGAGCTGGCGCACACCAACGTGCGCGACCCGGACGACCCGTCGGCGCACGAGAAGCGCTGGCAGGACGTCGAGGTGCTGCTCGACCACGGCATCGACGTGATCACCACGCTCAACGTGCAGCACCTGGAGTCGCTGAACGACGTGGTGGAGTCGATCACCGGGGTCCGGCAGCAGGAGACCGTGCCGGACGCGGTGGTCCGCGCGGCCGACGCGGTCGAGCTGGTCGACATGAGCCCGCAGGCGCTGCGCCGCCGGATGGCGCACGGCAACATCTATCCGGCGACCAAGATCGACACCGCGCTGTCGCGCTACTTCCGCGAGGGCAACCTGGCCGCGTTGCGCGAGCTGGCGCTGCTCTGGCTGGCCGACCGGGTGGACGAGGGCCTGGAGCGGTACCGCGAGGCGCACGGCATCGCCACGACCTGGACCACCCGGGAGCGGATCGTCGTCGCGGTGTCCGGCGGCAAGGAGTCGGCGGCGCTGATGCGGCGGGCGGCCCGGATCGCGTCCCGGACCGCCGGCGCCGAGTGGCTCGCCGTGTACGTCAGCCGCAGCGACGGCCTCAAGGGCGTGTCGGCCGAACAGCTGGAACGCCTGCGGCAGAAGGCGACCGAGCTGTCCGGCAGCTTCCACGCTGTGGTCGCCACCGACACGGCCGAAGGGTTGCTGGAGTTCGCCCGCGGCGTCAACGCGAGCCAGATCCTGGTCGGTGCCAGCCGCCGCAGCCGGCTGGCCACCGCGCTGCGACCCGGCATCGGGGAGGTGGTGATCGCGGAGTCGGGTGACATCGACATCCACGTCGTCACCCACGACTACGCCCGGGCCCGCTCGCTGCTCCGCCGGCGCCGGACCAACCTTGATCGGCGCCGGGTCGTCGCCGGCTATCTGATGGCCACCGTCGGTTCCGCGATCATGACCGCGGTGCTGTACGCGACGACGTGGCTGCACGGCCTTCCCACCGAGGCGATGCTGATGATGGCGCTGGTCGTCGCCACCGCCCTGGTCGGCGGACTGTGGCCGGCCGTCGTCGGCGCGCTGGTCAGCGGGATGTGCCTGAACGTGTTCTTCGTACCGCCGACCCTGACCGTGACCATCGCGGATCCGGAGAACGCGTTCGCCCTGTTGATGTTCTTGATCACCGGGATCGCGGTCGCCTCGGTGGTCGACCTGGCCGGCCGGCGGACCGAGGAGGCCACCAGGGCCCGGTCCGAGGCGAACGCGCTCGCCGTCCTGTCCCACCGGCTGATGCACATCGGGGAGGACCAAGATCAACTGCTGCGGCAGGCCAGCGAGGTGTTCGGGATGACCGGCGCGTCGCTGATCCGGCGGGACGGCGGGGTCGAACAGGTCGCGGCCCAGTGCGGCCAGGGCCCGGAGTCGCTGGATCAGGCCGACGTCTCGGTACGGATCGACGACGAGGTCGACCTGGCCATGGCGGGCCGGCCGCTGGACGCGTCGGACCGGACCCTGCTGACCGCCTACGCCGCGCACTTCGGCGTGATCCGGGAACGGCAGCGGGCCGCCGAGGGCTCCCGGCAGCGGGCCCGGCTGGCCGAGGGCAACCGGACCCGGACCGCGCTGCTGGCCGCGGTGTCGCACGACCTGCGCAGCCCGCTGGCCGCGATCAAGGCGTCGATCAGCAGCCTGCGCGGCACCATCGAGTGGTCGCCCGAGGACGAGGCCGAACTGCTGGCGACGATCGAGGAGTCGGCGGACCGGCTGGACGCGCTGGTCGGGAACCTGCTCGACATGAGCCGGCTGCAGATGGGTACGGTCAAGCCGCTGCTGGCCGAGATCGATCTCGGCGCGGCAGTGGACCAGGTGACCCGGTCGCTGCCGGAGGCGCAGCGGATCGCGGTCAAGATCGGCGACGACCTGCCGCTGGCGGAGGCGGACGCCGGGCTGTTGGACCGGGTGCTGGCCAACATCGTGGAGAATGCCTTGCGTTACACGCCGGCCGAGGCGTCCATCGACGTCACGGCCGCGCCGTTCCAGGACGAGTCGGGGCGGGAGTGGGTGTCGTTGCGGATTGTTGATCATGGTCCCGGGGTTCCGGGCGAGGGCAAGGAGAAGCTGTTCGCGCCGTTCCAGCGGCTCGGTGACGTGCCGCGCGGTGACGGCGTCGGGCTGGGGCTCGCCGTGGCCCGCGGACTGACCGAGGTGATGCAGGGCGAGCTCTCCGCCGAGGACACTCCGGGCGGCGGGCTGACCCTGGTGATCGACCTGCCCGCGGCGGAGCGGGGGGAGGAGTGACCTTCATCCTGGCGGTGGACGACGATCCCGCGATCTTGCGTACCCTTCGGATCAACCTGCGCGCCCGCGACTACGAGGTGGAGACGGTCGGCGACGGCCGGTCGGCCCTGCAGGTGATCAACGAGCGGATGCCCGACCTGGTGCTGCTCGATCTCGGCCTGCCGGACCTGGACGGGGTGTCGGTGCTGGCGCGGGTGCGGGATTTCAGCGCGGTTCCGGTGGTGGTCCTGTCGGCGCGGCACGAGTCGGACGACAAGGTGGAGGCCCTCGATCTCGGCGCGGACGACTTCGTCACGAAGCCGTTCGGGATGGAGGAGTTGCTGGCCCGGATCCGGGCGGCGCTGCGCCGCGGCCCTGATCAACTGGCCGGCGACCAGTCGGTGATCACCACCGACACGCTCAGTCTTGATCTTGCCGAGCAGATCGCCACCCGGGACGGCGCCGAGGTGCACCTGACGCCGACCGAGTGGCGGCTGGTCGCCGCGCTGGCCCGGCGGCCGGGCCGGCTGGTCCGGCAGGCCGAACTGTTGCAGGAGGTCTGGGGTCCGGCCTACCACCGCGAGACCAACTACCTGCGCGTCTACTTCGCCCAGTTGCGGCGCAAGCTGGAGGACGATCCGAGTCATCCGCGGCACTTCCGGACCGAGCCCGGTGTCGGCTACCGCTTCGTACCCTGAGGGACCAACGGCCCTATCAGGGGTGATCGGGCCGGGGCTACGGTGCGGTGGGATCGGGGGCGTTCATGAAGACTTCAACTCTGCGGCCGTACCGGAGAATTTCGCTGACGGCCGGCGTGCTGTACTTGATCACCTTCTGTTCGATCCCCACCCTCGCCCTGTACGCGGGCGTCCGGGATCCCCGCTATGTGCTGGGATCCGGGCCGGACGCCCAGGTCTTCCTGGCCGGGATCCTGGAACTCGTCGTCGCCCTGGCCTGCATCGGCACCGCCGTGATCTTGTACCCGGTCGTGAAGCGGCAGCACGAGGGCATCGCGCTGGGCTTCGTGGCCGTACGCACGCTGGAGGCGGCGACGATCTTCGCCGGCGTCGGCACCCTGTTCGCGGTGGTGTCGCTGCGCCAGTCCGGGGCGGGTGCGGACGCCTTGATCACCGCGCAGGCCTTGATCGCCCTGAACCAGTGGACCTTCCTGCTCGGCCAGGGACTGCTGCCGGCGGCGAACGCGCTGCTGCTCGGCTCGCTGCTGTTCCGGTCGGGTCTGGTGCCGAGAGTCTTGCCGATCATCGGGTTCGTCGGGGCGCCGCTGCTGGTGGCGTCGGCCGGCGCGACGATGTTCGGTCTCTGGGGTCAGGTGTCGGCGCTGTCCGGCCTGGCCGCGCTGCCGGTGGCGCTCTGGGAGTTGGCGCTGGGCGTGTGGCTGGTCGTGAAGGGCTTCAACCCCGTACCGCTGCTGGACCGGACGCGTCTCGCGGACGAGAGCATCAATCCGGAGTCAAGATCACGTCAAGAAGCTTGACCGGCGGGCGTTCCGGGCGTGGATTGGTGTCGTGCGAACCTGGACTTCCCGCGGGCCCGTGATCATGACGCTCGCGCTGCTCGGACCGGCCCTGGTCGGTTGGCTGCTCGGCCTGGCCCGCGACGTGGTGGACAACGCCAACGCCGCCCTTGTGCTGGTGCTCGTCGTGGTCGGGGTGGCGGCGACCGGCCGCCGGCTGGCCGGGATCGTGGCAGCGTTGTCGGCCACCGCCTGGTTCGACTTCTTCCTCACCGAGCCGTACCTGACCTTCACGATCAACGACCGGAACGACGTCGAGACCGCCGTCCTGTTGATCTTGGTCGGGCTCGCGGTGACCGAGCTCTCGCTGTGGGGCCGGCGGCAGCAGGGCCGGGCCAGTCGCCGGGAGGGCTACCTGTCCGGCGTGGCCTCGGCGGCCCGGATCGTCGCCGCCGGCGGCACTCCGACCGGTGAACTGGTGGAGCGGATCGCGGACCAGGTGACGACCGTGCTTGACGTCGACGGCTGCCGGTACGACGACGGCGCGCGGGCGCTGCGGTACCGGCTCCGGCCGGACGGCACGCTGACCGACGGCGACCGGACCGTCGACGTGGACCGGTCCGGGCTGCCCACCGACGACGTCATCGAACTCCCGGTCCAGCACGCTGGAGTCGGGCACGGCCGGTTCCTGATCACCGCCGCCACCCGGATCCGCCGGCCGTCCCTGGAACAGCGCCTGGTCGCGGTCACGCTGGCCGAGCAGGCGGCCGCCGGGCTGATCACCTCGACCCGCTGACCGGCTCAGTAGGATCGCCGCCATGAGCGACGACATCTTCTGCCAGATCGCGCGCGGCGAACTGCCGGCGGCGGAGGTGGCCCGGACCGACCGGCTGGTCGCGTTCCTTGATCATCGGCCGGTCTTCAAGGGGCACGTGCTGATCATCCCGGTCGATCACGTGGACACGTTGCTCGACCTTCCGCCGGACCTGATGCAGCCGCTGCTCGACCTCGGCCGGGAGATCGCCGCTGCCCTGGGCACGGCGCTCGGGGCCCAGGGCAGCTTCGTCGCGATGAACAACGTGATCAGCCAGTCCGTACCGCACCTGCATCTGCACGTCGTACCGCGCAGCAAGGGCGACGGCCTGCGCGGCTTCTTCTGGCCGCGAACCAAGTACGCCGACGGTGAGCAGGACGCCTACGCCGAGCGGATCAGGGACGCGCTGCGCCCCTGAGCGTGATCAGGGGACGCGGTAGCCGGCCGCGGTGAACAGGCGGTACCACTCCTGCCGGGTCAGCGGCACCTCGGAGCCGGCGGCGGACTCGCGCACCCGATCCGGCTTCGTGGTGCCGAGGACGACCTGGATGCCGGCCGGGTGCCGGGTGATCCAGGCGACGGCGATGCCGGTCGGCGTGACCCCGTACTTCTCGGCGAGTTCGTCGATCGCGTCGTTCAGCTCCGGGTAGTTCTCCCGGTCGCCGAGGAAGACGCCGTCGAAGAAACCCTTCTGGAACGGCGACCACGCCTGCAGGGTGATGTCGTTCAGCCGGCAGTAGTCGAGCAGCCCGTTGTCCCGGTCGATCGACTGATCGAGTCCCGCCATGTTGGCCGCGATGCCGGCGGCGAACAGGGGAGCGTGGGTGATGCTCAACTGGACTTGGTTGTACGCCAGCGGCTGCCGTACCGAACGCTTGAGCAGCTCGATCTGGCCGGGCGTGTGGTTGGAGACGCCGAAGTGGCGCACCTTGCCGGCTTCGTGCAGCTTGTCGAACGCGGCCGCGACCTCCTCCGGCTCGACCAGGGTGTCCGGCCGGTGCAGCAGCAGGATGTCGAGGTAGTCGGTCCGGAGTGCGCGCAGTGACTCGTCGACCGACTCGGCGATGTGCTCGGCCGAGAAGTCGAAATAGCCCTGCCGGATGCCGACCTTGGACTGGATGATCATGGACTCGCGATCGGCGCCGGTCGGCCGGACCGCGTCACCGAACCGGCGCTCGCAGCCGTGATCGCCACCGTAGATGTCGGCATGATCAAGAACGTTGATGCCCTCGTCCCGGGCGGCGGCGACCAGGTCGCGGATCTGATCATCATCGAGGTTGTTGATCCGCATCAGGCCGAGGACGACATTGGAGACTCGGAGCTCGGACAGCGGGGATTCGAGAAGCTTCACGTCCCCATCATCCACGATCGCGGCCGGAACGGGGCCCGCGTGGCCTACGGAACGGAACGGCCGGCCCGGTGCCGACGGCGAGTGGCACAGAATTGCACTTTGGTGGCCCGAGGAAGGCGAAATCGGCCCCTGGGGTGCGCCGAAATGCAATTCTGTGCCACTCGCACAGAGCGCTACCCAGGGCTATCCGTGATGATCTCGTTACCGCTGCTTCTCCACGTACTCCCGCAGCGACCGCCGGATCACGTCGGAGACAGTTTCGCCCTGATTGTGGGCGGCTGCCTGGGCGGCTCGCCATAGCTCGTCGTCGACGCGCACGATCCGGTCCGGCGTCTTCGGTTGGTTCGGCATGACCGGGGGATACCTCCGGCCGTGTGGGCGGGGCTTCGGCGCGAGGTTGCCCGGAGTGATCGGTTGCGCAGCTGATCGGAGGGTCGCCGCGCGGGCGTTGCGCTGATCACGCTCACCTTGCATCCCGACCGAAGTGGATTTCCGCCGTGACTGACCGGCCGAAATTCGCTCCGCCGAAGTGGTCACCAGGCATCGCCGTGGCGACGCGGAACTGTTCGCCGTGTCTGGTGCCCTCTGGTTTCCACGGTGTTGGGATTCAGGGACTGCGGCACGGTGCGGGGTCGGTTTCGGCGGAATTCGGCCGATGGATCAGGGGCCGAGTGGACGATCATGGCAAGTCCCGCGCGATTTCGCTGCCATAAGGGTCCACTCGATGCGATCCGAATCCCGCTCGAGTCGGATCGTGGATTCCGCCGTGACTGACCGGCGGAAGTGCACCTCGATCGGACCGGGGGGCTGGTCAGCGGCCGGACGCGGACACCCGGAGCACGTCGGCGGTCTTGGGGTAATCGGCCGGGTCGCGGTCACCGTCGGTGGGGAACTCGAACAGCGCGATCATGAGCTGCTGCGGATACGCGAGGACCTGGTCGAAGGATCGGATCAGCGCGCCGTCGACGAGGATCCGGACGCCGGACCGGTCCCATTCGGCTCCGTAGCGGTGCGGCGTCGTCGCGTCGATCGGCAGGTCGTGATCGGTGACGTCGGTGGTCAGTCGCGGGTCGTGGTGCGCCTTGACGCCGAGCCGTACGGTCGACCGCTCGGCGCCGATCAGGTCCCCGTACAGCTCGGCGAGCAGGATCTCGCCCGCGTCCTCGGGTGCGCCGTCCTCGACGCCGACCAGCCAGATCCCCAGCATGCAGGTCGGGTCCGGGCTGGCGGCGGCGGTCACCTCGACCCGGCCGGAACTGGGGGTCCACAACCGGCGGGTCGGTACGGCGGTCCGCACCACCAGCCCGTCGGTACGGTGCCGCTGCTGACCCCTGGTGCTGCCGACGGGGCCGGCGAAGCTTCCCGTCTGCACGCCGGATGCCCGCATCGGGCCGTCCTCGACCCGCCACGCCGGTTGATCATGATCGATCCGCAACCGCAGCCCGTCCGGTACGAACGCGTACCGGGCGGCCGACCGGTCAGGCGTGGTCCAGTGCGGAAAGTACTGATCGATCCACCGGTCCGGGTCGAGCGACGGGCCGGTGAAGTCGTCGACCAGCACGGCGTCGGCCGGGGGAGTGTGCTCGGGCATGATCACCTCCGAAAGATCAAGACCCGATCACCCTAACCCCGGCCTCCGACAGTTACTGCGGACGCGTGTCGTACGCCTCCTGGGTCAGCTGCAGATAGCTGGGCAGGCCCATCTGCTCGAGCTGGGACAGGTAGCCGTTCCAGGCCGCGTCGTCGTTCACGTCCAGCTGGCCGGTCGCGAACTTGGCCAGGTGGATCGACACGGCGGTGGTCAGGTTGGCCTCGATGTCGCCGCGCTGGGCGGTCACGTCCGGGGTGTACAGCAGCCGGGGCAGGAACTGGTCCTCCGGCTGCGCGTACTCCTGGTAGAGCTCGGCGATCTTGTCCAGGTTCGGCACCGAAGGATCGACCTTCTCGCCGGCCCGGAAGTCCGCCGAGCGATACATGATCGCGTACTGGTTCCAGCCGTCGCCGACCGGGATCTTGTCCCGCGGGATGCCGGCCCAGACGGCTTGCTTGCCGCTGCTGCCCTGCTCACCCTTCTTCGCCCAGCGCCAGCCTGCGTCCTGCGGCCCGGCGTAGGCGCGCAGGGTGGACTCGAGCTCCATCTGGGCGTCGGCCCAGCGGACCAGGCTCGCCGGATCCTTGCAGGCACTGGTGATCGCCATCGCGTTGGTGAACGGCGCGTTGCCGTACGTCCAGGTCCCGATCCGGGTGCCGTCCGGCCCGGCCAGCGGCGGCACCGGGACGTAGTCGCGCCAGAGGGCGTCCTCGCCCGGGTCCATGTTGACCCAGGCCGCCCAGTTGAAGGCGCGGCAGACGCCGATCTGGCCGTTGTTGCCGAGCTTGGTCAGCTCCTCGCCCTTGATCGTGAACGTCTGCTGGGTCAGCGTGCCGTCGTCGAACAGCTGCCGCATGAAGCGCAGCCCGTTCCGCCAGCCCTCGCTGTTCGCGGCGAACTCGACCTTGCCCTGGTTCAGCCGCAGGTAGACCGCACCGGAGGTCGGGCCCGGGTTGTACGTGAACGGCCCCATCATGAACTGGTCGACCGGGTCGTAGGTGACATCGCCGCCCATGAACGGCAGGAAGCCCTCCTTGCCGCTCGGGTTCTCGGACTTGAAGGCGAGCAGCAGCTGCCGGAACTCCTCGGTGTTCTCCGGGATCTTGGCGCCGACCTTGTCCAGGTACTTCTGGTTCACGAAGGCGCGGGCGCCGGCGCAACGGCAGTGGAAGCAGTCGTTGACGCCGCCGAAGTTGTAGATCTTGCCGTCCTGCGCGAGGTTGGTCTGCCGCACGTCGGGCAGGTCGGTCAGCAGCTGTCGCATGTGCGGCGCCGAGGTCTCGATGTGTTGATCAAGGGGCTGGAACAGTCCCTGCTGCCCGTACAGGGCGATCTGGTCGCGGGTCAGTCCGACCGCCATGAACGCGTCCGGCAGGTCACCGGAGGCGATCATCGCGTTGATCTTGGAAAGGTCCGCGCTGCCGTCCGGGTTGGTCACCAGCACGGCGTCGAACTGGACCTTGACGCCGGTGCGTTCTTCCAGCCAGGAGGTGTACGTGTTGTCGTTCCAGTCGCCGACCACCGTGGTGTCCTGCGGTACGACGATCCGGAACGTGGTGCCGCTGCTCGCGAACGGCTTCAGCTGGGTCGCCTTCGGCCCGACGTACGGCTCGGGATAGAGCACGCCTTCGGTCTCGGGACCGAGCTCGACCTTGGCGCCGGTGCCGGCACCGCCGCTGGACGGACCGGGGCCGGGGGCCTCGCCGCCTCCGGTGGTGCAGCCGGCGACCAGCCCGGCCGAGACTCCGGCTGCGCCGGTCAGCAGTGTCCGGCGGGACAGCTCCTTGGGATCGGCCATGATCATTTCCTTTCTCGGGGGACGCTCAGAAGAGGCTTGTCTTGGCGACGCGCCGGGCCAGCCAGTTGGCCAGGATCAGCAGGATCAGTGCGATCACGGACTTGAACAGGCCGATCGCCGTCGCATAGGAGAACTGGGGAACGGTCGACGCCAGGCCGACCCGGTAGACGTAGGTGTCGAGCACCTCGGAGCCGGCCAGGTTGAGCGGGTTCTGCATCAGCAGCACCTTCTCGAACCCGCTGTTCAGCATCGATCCCATGTTCAAGATCAACAACGTGATGCTGACCGGCAGCACGGCCGGGAAGTCGATGTGCCAGATCCGGCGCAGGATGTTGGCGCCGTCCACCTTGGCCGCCTCGTGCAGCTCCGGATCGACGCCGGACAACGCGGCCAGATAGATGATCGCCGACCAGCCGAGGGTCTGCCAGGCACCGGACCAGACGTACATGTGACGGAACGAGTCCGGGCTGGCCAGGAAGTCGAACGGCTTGCCGCCGAACACCTGCAGCACCTGGTTGACGATGCCGCCGTTCGGCGAGAACAACATCACCATCATGCCGACCACGACCACGGTCGAGATGAAGTGCGGTGCGTACGTGATCAACTGCACGCCCCGCCGGAACAGGGTGCTCCGGACGACGTTCATCAACAACGCCAGGATGATCGGCAGCGGGAACAGCGCGACCAGCTCGTAGACGTTGAGGATCAGCGTGTTCGTGATCACCGGCCAGAACTGGTACGAGGCGATGAACCGCTCCAGGTGCTGCATCCCGATCCACGGGCTGCCCAGGATGCCCTGCACGATGTTGTAGTTGCGGAACGCGATCTGCAGGCCGTAGAGCGGCCAGTAGAGGAAGACGATCACGTACGCCAGCGGCAGGGCCAGCATCAGGTAGAGCTGCCAGGACTGCAGGATCCGGATCAGGGTGCGCTTCTTGCGAGGCGTCGCGGCGGTGGTGGCGTTCACTTGAGGGATCCGATCAGTGCGCCCTTGACGAAGTGGCGTTGGACGAAGGGGTACGCGATCAAGGGCGGGATCATCGCGACCACGATCAGCGCATATCGCAGCTTGTCGAAGAGGTCCTGCCGGCGGGCGAACTCGGCCGCGCTCATGCTGCCCATGTCGGTGGGGGAGACGCTGGCCAGGGTGAGCACCTCGCGCAGCACCAGCTGCAGCGGATAGAGGTTCTGGTCGGTCAGGTAGAGCATCGCGGAGAACCAACCGTTCCACTGCCCGACCGCGTAGAAGAGCAGGTTGACCGCGATGATCGGCTTGCTCAGCGGCAGCGCCACCCGGAAGAAGAACTGGGCATCGCTGGCGCCGTCGATCTTGGCCGCCTCGAGCAGCTCGCCCGGGATGTTCAGCTGGTAGAAGGTCCGGGTGATGATCACGTTGAAGACGGCCATCGCGCCGGGCAGCACGATCGCCCAGACCGTGTTCAGCAGACCGAGCTGCTGCACCACGATGTAGTTGGGGATGATGCCCGCCGAGAACAGGGTTGGGATCAGCACGAAGAAGGTGAGCCAGCGGCGGCCGGGCAGATCCTGCCGGGACAACGGGTACGCGCAGAGCACCGTGAGCACGGTGCCGATCACCGCGCCGGCGACCGCGTAGAAGATCGAATTCGCCATCCCGCGCAGCAGCGGCGGGGCGGAGAAGATCGTCTGGTACGCGTCGACGTTGAACCCGACCGGGAACAGCTTCACCGCGCCGGTACTGATCGCCTCGGCACTGCTCAGCGAACTGCTCACCACGTAGATCAACGGATACACCACAGAGATCGCGAACAGCGCCAGGATGCAGTAGTTGATCACGTGGAAGCCCCGGTCGATGCGGGGTTCACGGATGCGCATGCAGCAGAACCTCCCTTCCTCGAAGATCATCGGGCGGTTGAAACTAACAGGCAGGCTACCTAATAGTTAATTCGTGCGCTAGTGTTTGCGACGCACCAATCAAGTGCGGGCCTTGATAGCTGGGAGACTGTCGGCGTGAAATCCAGAAGCGATGACCGGGTGATCGAGCTGCTGCTCGCCCGCGGGCCGCTGGACCGTCCGGCGTTGGCCGAGCTGACCGGGCTGTCCCGGCCGTCGACGGGCGAGTTGATCACGCGGTTGATCAACGCCGGTCTGGTCGAGGAGGACGGTGAGATCCCCACCGGCCGCCGCGGTCCGAACGCGATGCGCTACCGGCTGCGCCGCGGTTGCGGCACCGTGGTCGGACTGGAGATCCAGCCGGACCACGCCGAGGCGGTGCTGGCCGACGTCGACGGCACGGAGCTGGAACGGATCCGGGTGAAGGCGCGCCGCAACGAACGTCCAGCCACCCTGGTCCGGCGGGCCGTGCGTGGCTTCGACGGCGCGGACCGGTTGCAGGCCGTGGTGGTCGCGACCCCGGGCATCGTGGACCGGCAGGGCAACGTCGTCTTCGTCTCCGACCATCCGCACTGGGCCGGCCCGCAGGGCGCCCGGCTGACCGAGGCGCTCGGCGTACCGGTGGTGCTGGAGAACGACACCAACCTGGCCGGCGTGGCCGAACACCGCTACGGCGCGGCGGCCGACTCGGACGACTTCGTGCTGCTCCGGTTCACCGAGAGCCTGAGCGCGGCGCTGGTGCTGGACGGCCGGTTGGTCCGCGGCGCCAACGGGGCGGCCGGTGAGATCGGCTTCCATCCGTACCAGCGGACGGCGGCCGAGGTGATCGGGCAGCTGACCGAGGCGGCGATCGCGCTCTGCGCCGTCGCCGACCCGGAACTGGTGGTGCTGTCCGGCCCGCAGGCGTCGGCCGAGGTGGCCGAGGCGGTGGCGGAACAGGTGGCGGCGACGTCGTTGTTCCGGCCGCGGGTGGTGCCGAGTGCGCTGCCGGACGGTGCGGCGGTGCGCGGCGCGCTGGCGTTGGCCCTGGATCGGGGCCGTGACAAGGTCTACTTCAACGAGGAGCTCGAACTGTGACATCGACCGCGGGGACCCTCACCCCGACCCCGGAACAGCTGCGCTGGCAGCACTGGGGCCTTGGCGTCTTCTTCCACTTCGGCCTGAACACCTTCCACGGCAAGGAATGGAGCGACGGCACGCTGCCCGCGGCCAGCTTCGATCCGGCCGAGCTGGACGCGCGGCAGTGGGTGGCCGTGGCCAAGCAGGCCGGCGCCCGGTACGTGGTGCTGACCGCCAAGCACCACGACGGGTTCTGCCTGTGGCCGACCGAGACGACCGACTACTCGGTCGCCTCCAGCCCCTGGAAGGACGGGCGCGGCGACGTGGTCGGCGAGGTTGCGGAGGCCTGCGCCGAGGCCGGGCTGGGGCTCGGTCTCTACCTGTCGCCGTGGGACCGGAACGCCTCCTGCTACGACGATCCGGCGGCCTACGACGACTTCTACGTACGCCAGCTGACCGAGCTCTGCACCCGGTACGGGCCGCTGGTCGAGCTCTGGTTCGACGGGGCCGGCTCGCAGGGCCGTACCTATGACTGGGCGGCGATCATGGACGTGGTGCACACGCACCAGCGGGGCGCGATGGTGTTCAACATGGGTGACCCGACGATCCGCTGGGTCGGCAACGAGGACGGCTATGCCGAGGACCCGTACCGGTACGTGATCGACCACACCAAGATGGACAACTACACCGTGGTCACGACGACGTTCAGCGAGGCGCTCTACCTGCCGATCGAGTGCGACGTTTCGCTGCGCCGCGGCTGGTTCTGGCAGCCGGCCGAGCAGCCCAAGGACCTTGATCATCTGCTGGCGATCTACTACCGGTCGGTCGGCCTCGGCTCGAACCTGCTGCTGAACATCCCGCCGGACCGGCGCGGCCTGATCGACGACGCGGACCGGGCCCGGGTCGCCGAGTGGGCGGCCGAGCTGGAGCGCCGGTTCGGCGATCCGATCCCGGCCAAGCTCACCGAGACCGACGACGGCGTACTGATCGACTTCGGGGCCGAGGTCGAACTTGATCATCTCGCCCTGGTCGAGGAACTCGTCGACGGCCAGCGGATCACCGGCCACGCGATCTTCGACCAAGATCAACAACTGGCCGCCGGGCAGTCCGTCGGCAGCCGGCGGCTGCACGCCTTCCCGGCCCGCCGGGTGGAGCGGTTGTCGATCAAGCTCGAGGGCGACGCGGCGCGGCTGACCGAGGTCGTCGGCTATGCGGCCGGGACGTCGGAGATCCCGGAGCTGCCGGCCGACTACCGGGCCACCACCACGGCACCCATCGATTGATGGTCGACCTGGACGGCCTGCTCGGCCGGATGAGCCTGCGGGAGAAGGCCGGGCAGCTGAGCCTGCGGCTGCACGGCTGGACCGCGGTCGAGCGGCGCGGTGATGATCATGAGCTGACCGAGGTCTTCCACGCCGAGGCGGAACGCTGCGGCGGGCTCGGCGGACTGTACGGGGTGTTCCGCTCCGACGCCTGGTCCGGCCGCGGCTGGCACAACGGGATCCTGCCCGAACAACGCCCCGAGGTCGCCGCGCTGGTCGCCGACGCCGGCCGGCGCAGTTCCCGGCACGGGATCGCGCCGCTGCTGGTCGAGGAGGCGCCGCACGGGCACCAGAGCCTGGGCCAGACCCTGTTCCCGGTGAACCTCGCCGCCGGGGCCGCCTGGGACCCGGCGCTGACCGAGGAGTGCGCGGCCGCGATGGGCGCCGAGCTGCGCGCCGCCGGCGTGCACCTGGCCCTGATCTCCGGACTGGACCTGCTCCGCGACCCGCGCTGGGGCCGCAGCGAGGAGTGCTTCGGCGAGGATCCCCGGCTGGCCGCCGAACTGACCGCGGCCCAGGTCCGCGGGCTGGCCGCTGCCGGGGTCGGCGCGGTGATCAAGCACTTCGCGGCCCAGGGCGAGGGGACCGGTGGCCGGAACGGGCACTCCGCGGTGATCGGCCCGCACGACCTCGCCGAGCTGCACCTGCCGGCCGCCCTGGCCGGGATCGAGGCCGGCGCGGTCGGCGTGATGGCGGCCTACAACGACATCGACGGCGTGCCCTGCTCGGCCAACCCGGACCTGCTCACCGGCCTGCTCCGGGATCAGTGGGGCTTCGACGGGATCGTCGTCGGCGACGGGCTGGCCATCGACCGGCTGGCCGGCCAGACCGGCTCGCTGCGGTCGGCGGCCCGGGCCGCCCTGCTGGCCGGCGTCGACGTCAGTCTGTGGGACACCGCGTACACCCTGCTCGAGGAACTCGTCGCGGACGAACCGGAACTGGCCGAGGCGGTCGACCGCTCCTGCCGCCGGGTGCTCCGGCTGAAGCAGCGGTACGGCCTGCTGCCCGGAACCACCGATCCGCGGCCGGACCCGATCGTGGTCCGCGACGCGGCCGCCCTGTCCCGGGCCCTGGCCGCACGGTCGCTGATCCTGCTGGACGACCCGGCCGGAGTGCTGCCGGTAAGCGTTCGAACGCGCACTGAGCCTGTCGAAGTGCCAGACCCGACCGTGCCTTGCCCTTCGACAAGCTCAGGGAACGTCGACGGCACGTTCGTGGTCGCCGTGGCCGGCCCGAACGCCGACTCGGTGACCTCGATGCTCGGCGACTACGTGCCGCCGCTGCGGCCGGGCGACGCCGAGACGGTCCGGGAGGCGCTGGCCGGCCGCTGGACGGTGGCCGGCGAGGAGGCGATCGGCTCGGCGGACCTGGTGGTCTGCGTGCTCGGCGGCACCAGCCACCGGGCCTACGAGGAGGACTTCGCCGACAACGGCGCCGCCGGCGACGGGACGGCCGCGAACTGCGGCGAGGGCGTCGACCTGGCCGACTTGGAACTACCGGACGGACAGGTCGCCTGGCTGCGTGAGGTCCGGGCGCGGGCGCGCGGACCCGTCGTCAGCGTGGTGATCACCGGCCGGCCGCACGTGCTGACCGAGGTGCTCGCGCTGAGCGACGCGACGGTGCTCGCGTTCTATCCGGGTCCGTACGGTGCGGCCGCGATCGCCGACCTGCTGACCGGTGCGGCCGAGCCGACCGGCCGGCTGCCGGTGACGCTGCCCGCGGCGACCGGGGTGGTACCGGTCCGCTACAACGACCGGCTGGACGCGACCGGCGGCTACGTCGACCGGCCCGAACCGGTGCTGCGGCCGTTCGGTGCCGGGCTCGGCTTCCGTACCGTCGGGGTCAGCCGGCTGGCCGCGGCGCGGGTCGCGGACGGCGTCGAGGTCGAGGTCGGCCTGGATCATGATCATGACGCGGCGGTGCCCGAAGTCCTTCAGGTGTACGGAAAGCGGCTCGGTGGCCGGCTCTGGCCGCGGCAGCGGGAACTGCTGGCCTTCCGTCGCGTCGAGGTGCCGCCGGGCGGGCAGACGTACCGCTTCATGATCATGGAACGGGACGCCTTCGCCGGACCGGGCGGCACGACGGTGATCATGGTCGGGGACAGCAGCGTCGAGGTCTAGCGCCACTTCCAGCTGTCCAGCAGTGCGGTGTAAGCCGCGCTGGTGGCGTCGATGTCGTCCGGGTGGGACTGCAGCGAGATGTTGTAGAGCCCGGCCGGGCCGGCGGCACAGCGCATCTGGTACGTGTCCTCGCCGAGCAGCTGGCCGCCGGGCGCGACCTTGCCGTCCAGCTTGCGGTCCGGCAGGTCGCTGATCTCGCCGGGCACCCAGACCTCCAGGGCACGCAGCTCCTTCCGGCACCGGTCCCGCGGGTCGTCCCGGTCGAAGATGTAGACCGTGATGTCGTTGCCGGCGGCGTCCACGATCTTGCCGTCGTTCTTGTCGCCCCAGTCGTCGGCGCGCTGCCAGCCGGCCGGCGAGGTGAAGGTGAACCCGGAGCCCTGATGCTCCTGGGGTTCGGTCTTCAGCGGCGGCGTCTTCTGTCGCGGCGGCGTGGTCCACTGGCCGGCCGGATCGGAGACCGCCGACGGGCCGGTGAGCGCGTTGCGGATCGTGACGACGCCGACCACGAGGATGAACACGATGACGACCGTGGCCACGATCGCGGTGGTGATGCCCCGGTTGGAGCGGGACGGCGGCGGCACCGGCGAACCGGCCGACAACGGTGGCCGGGAGCCCTCCGACGGCGGCGGTTGAGGTGGCGGAGCGGACTGACCGGGCGGGGGATAGGACCGGCCCGGCGTGGGGTTGGTCTGGGCCGGTGCCGCATAGGGCTGGCTCTGCGGGGAAGAGGACTGGCCAGGCGCCGCGGAAGGCTGCCCGTACTGCGGTGCGGACCCCCCGGCCAGCGGTGAGGGGGAGCTCGGCCCCTCCGCCGACGAGGTGCCGGACGGTTCGGATCCGAACGGCGACGAAGAACCGTAGTACCCTCCGGGCGCCGTGAAATCCGGACCGGCCTCCCGGCCCAGTCCCTCGCTGTCGTCGCCGCCGTTCTCGGTCACGGTCACCTCCGGCGCAGGAGACTACTACCCGCCGGGCCCGGCACCTCGGACCCGTCGAAGCACACGTTCGCACAGTCACATCCAGGCCCTGGCGGTCCCGCCTGTCACAAATCTGCAATGCAACGCCTCGGAAATCGCCGAAAATGGCCTCGGCAGGCCGTTGCATTGCAGATCTGTGACAGGGCCAGACAGCGGGCTGCGTTGCGTCGCAGATTCGTGGCAGCAGGTCGTGCCGTTCGTGTTCGGGCTGTCATCACGGACCGGGTGGACGCGGTGCGATTTCCACCCGGGCGCCGGATGTCGGTGCCGCGTGGTTCGATCCTCGGTGTGGCCGTGACGATTGCGACGTTCCTTCGCCTGGTCGACCTGTTGCCCGAGGTCGAGCGGTCCGAGGGACCCGACTGGACCGGGTTCAAGGTGCACGGAAAGGGATTCGGCTACCTCTGGGAGCGCACCGCCACGGTCGGCCTGAAGCAGACGATCGCCGAGCAATTGGCG
Source organism: Microlunatus sp. GCM10028923 (assembly GCF_042666975.1). Classification (NCBI taxonomy): domain Bacteria; kingdom Bacillati; phylum Actinomycetota; class Actinomycetes; order Propionibacteriales; family Propionibacteriaceae; genus Microlunatus; species Microlunatus sp. GCM10028923. The sequence goes on from NZ_JBHTFF010000006.1 coordinate 243,359, forward strand.
CTGGTGCACGAGCGGCCGGACGTGTTCGAGATCCAGTTCACGACCGGGCAGTTCGGCTGGGTTGTGGTCCGGCTGGACGGGATCGAGCCGGACGAGTTGAGCGAGCTCACGTTCGAGGCCTGGCGTCTGACCGCGCCGGCCGGGCTGGTGGACGAGCAGGGAGGCAGTCCGCCCCGCCTGCCCGTCCGCCGCCGCAGCTGACCGAGCCCACAGCTCGGTCAGGGGGTGAAGTTCAGGCTTGCTGGCCGAGCCGGAACTGGACGTTGCCCTGATCGTCGATCTGGGCGTCCAGCACCTTGTCGGTCAGGGCCGGCGAGGCACTCTCGTCGACGAACACCTTGGCGCCGTCGCTTTCCACCACCTGATCGCCCGGTTGGCCGTCCGGCACCGCGGCGATCGCGAAACTTCCGTCTCCGTCGTGACTACTGATCCTCAGGCCTCCTTCAGCGGCCCCGAGTTGTTGGGTGGCAATGGTCTTCACAACGGTGCTTGCGTTCTCGGTCAGGGTGAGCACAGCTCTCCTCGAAGATCGCGGACAGAAAGCATCCACGCTACGTGTTCCTCCGCACAGATCAACCCGAACCGCCGGATCGGGTCAGGTCCCGCACCAGGTGTCTCGTATTGTGGCTTTCGGTTTCCGCCGTACGGTCATGGAGAGGTTTTGACAAGGTGACGATGAAGGTTTCCTGGCTCCGTCAGGATGTGTCGCGGGTGGTCTTTCCGCCGGTGTGTCCGGCAACGGGCGAGCCGGCCACGACGAACACCCGGATGCTGTTCCGCAAGGAGTGGACGATCTTCCTCCCGGGGATCGGCCGGTTGATCATGAACGCGACCAGTCCGCCGATCGGCCTGATGATCCCGGTCAGCGAGGCGGTCCGGAGCAAGATCGCGATGTGGCGGCTGATCACCCTGATCGGCGGTCTCGGTTCGATCGTGCTGGCCTTCGTCCTGGTCGCCGTCCTGCCGTCGCCGATCGGCGCGATCCTCTTCCTGCTGTTGTTGATCACCGCCTTCGGGTCGGTGATCTTGGGCAGCTACCGGTCCGACGTGGTCGGGGCCGACGTGGACGGGCAGACGATCTTGATGACCCGGGCGCACCCGGCCTTCGTCGACGCGTTCTACCGGGCCAACCCGCCCGGCATGATCACCGTGATCACCACGCAGCCGGGACAGCCGCAGCCGCAGCAGCCGGTCGGTCCGCCCCAGCAGTACGGCCAGCAGCCGCAGTTCGGGCAACAGCAACAGCCGCAGTACGGGCATCAGCAGCAGTACGGACAGCCGCAGCAGCAGTTCGGGCAACAGCAGCAGTACGGCCAGCCGCAAGCGCAGCAGCCGCACCAGCCGCAGTCCCCGCAGCCCCAGGGACAGCAACAGCCGCAGCCCTACGGACAGCAGCAGGCGTACGGCCAGCAGCCCTACGCACAGCCGCAGCCGCAATTTGGTCAGCAACCGCAACACGGTCAGCAACCGCAACACGGTCAGCAGCCGCAGTACGGACAGCAGTCCCCGCAGTACCAGCAGCCGGCTCCTCAGCCCCATCACCAGCAGTCGCCGCAGCCGTACCGCCCCGAGTCGCCGGCCCCGCAGCCCCCGCAGCAGCAGTACGGGCAGCAGCCGCCGCCGGGACCGGTGCTGCCCGGCCAGGGTCCGGTCCGGTCGGCGCCGCCGGCCGAACCGCGCCAGGAATGGCCGCCGGCGCAGGGTCAGCGGGATTGGCCGCCGGCCGAGCGCTGACCTGACGAGACGAGACGGGACGAACCGATGCACGGGGAATACAAGGTGCCGGGCGGCAAGCTGGTCGCCGCCGACGTCGAGGTCGAGCAGGGCCGGCTGACGACGGTCCGCATCTCGGGCGACTTCTTCCTGGAGCCCGACGACGCGCTGGAACGGATCGACGCGGCGCTGACCGGCCTGGCGGTGGATACCCCGGTGGACCGGCTCAGCGAGCTGGTGTCGGTCGCGGCCGGTGAGGCGCGGATGATCGGGTTCACCCCGGACGCCGTCGCAATCGCGGTCCGGCGGGCGGTCGGGCGGGCGACCGGCTGGGCCGACCACACGTTCGACATCATCCACGGCGGGGCCGAGACGCCGCCGATGCAGATGGCGCTGGACCAGGTGCTGGCCGAGGCTGTCGCGGACGGGACCCGGGCGCCGACGCTGCGGATCTGGGAATGGGAACGGCCGACCGTGGTGATCGGCTCGTTCCAGTCGCTGCGCAACGAGGTCGACACCGACGCCGCGGTCGCCTACGGGGTCACGGTGGTGCGCCGGATCTCCGGCGGCGGCGCGATGTTCATCGAGCCGGGGAACACGATCACGTACTCGCTCTATGTGCCGGCCTCGCTGGTCGAGGGGCTCAGCTTCGAGCGCTCGTACGCCTTCCTGGACGACTGGGTGCTCGGCGCGCTGCACGGCCTGGGCATCGACGCCAGCTACGTACCGCTGAACGACATCGCCTCGCCGGCCGGCAAGATCGGCGGCGCGGCCCAGAAGCGGCTGGCGGCCGGCTCGGTGCTGCACCACGCGACGATGGCGTACGACATCGACGCCGACAAGATGCTGCAGGTGCTGCGGATCGGCCGGGAGAAGCTGTCCGACAAGGGAACCAAGAGCGCGAACAAGCGGGTCGACCCGCTGCGCAGCCAGACCGGGCTGTCCCGGGCCGCGATCATCGAGGCCTACAAGGATCACTTCCGGTCCCGCTACGACACCAAGGATGCCGAGATCGGCGCCGACGAACGGGATCGGGCGGAACAGCTGGTCAAGGAGAAGTTCGGCACCACAGAGTGGCTCCACCGGGTTCCCTGATCCGCTGGTTAGTGTCCGTACGTGGACGGTGCACAGATCCTGCTGGTGGTCATCGCTGCGATCGCGGTTGCCGCGGTCGCGCACCGACGCGGTCTGCCGACGCCGCTGATCCTGGTCGTGGTCGGGACGGCGGTCTCGTTCATCCCCGGCCTGCCCCGGATCGAGCTGGAGCCGGAGTTGATCTTGAGCTTCGTGCTGCCGCCGTTGCTCTACTCGACGGCGGTCGAGTTCTCGCTCATCCAGTTCTTCCGCAACCTGAGGCCGATTCTCGGTCTGGGCGTGCTGCTGGTACTGGCCACCAGCCTGATCGTCGGTGGCGCGGCCAACATCATGGTGCCGGAGCTGACCCTGGCCGCGGCGCTGGTGCTGGGCGCCGTGGTGGCGCCGCCGGACGCGGTCAGTGCGGTCGCGATCGGCCGCCGGCTCGGGCTGTCCAAACGGGTGATGACGATCTTGACCGGGGAGAGCCTGGTCAATGACGCCGCCGCGCTGACCCTGTTCACGATCTTCACCGTCGCGGTCACCCAGGAGACCGCGTTCATCGACAGCCCGGTGCTGTTCTTCGGGTACGGCGCCGCGGTCGGACTGGTCGTCGGCCTGATGCTCGCCGCGATCGTCCTGATGACCCGGAGCCGGCTGAACGACACCGGTCTGGAGACCGTGCTCGGCATCGTGCTGCCGTTCGCCGCGTACCTGGTCGCCGAGTCGCTGCACGCGTCCGGCGTCATCGCGGTCGTCGCGGCCGGCTTCGCGATCGGGCACAACGCCGACCGGACCGGAGTCGCGACCCGGATGCAGGAACGCGACGTCTGGCGGTCCTGCGCGGTGCTGCTGGAGGCGTTCGTCTTCGCCTACATGGGACTGCAGGTCAAGTTCGTCCTGGACGACGTGGTGCGGGAGGGCCGGCCGATCGGCGGGGTGCTGCTGGCCGCGCTCGGCGTCCTGCTGGTGGTGATCTTGGTCCGGATCGCCTGGGTGTTGCTGGACCACGCCCGGCTGGTCGGCCAGGCCAGGCTCGGCCGCTGGTTCCTCCGGGACCGGCCGAACGCGCGGAAGGCGATCAGGCGGGCCCGGAACCCGGAGGGACAGCTGCCGCCCGAGCAGCGGGTGCTGCCGCTGAAGTCGGACCTGGTGATCTCCTGGACCGGGATGCGGGGCGTGGTCACCCTGGCCGCGGCCGCCGGTATCCCCGCGGTCACCGCGACCGGCGAGGACTTCCCGGGCCGGGCCACCATCCAGGTGATCGCGCTGGTCGTCGCGATCGGCACGCTGCTGATCCAGGGCGCCACCCTGCCCGCGCTGATCCGCAGCCTCAAGCTGGACAACGCCGCCGAGGACGCGTACACGGAACAACAGCACCGGCACGCCCAGCGGGTGATCGAGCAGGCCGGCCAGGAGACGGTCCAGGCGATCCTCACCAAGCTCGCCGCGAAGAAGGAGGCCGGGATCATCGATCCTCGTGCCGTGGAGGCGTTCGCGGCCCGGTTCGCCGAGGCGCAGAAGGCCCGGCAACGGCTCGCCGATGATCTTGAACCGGCCGAGGTCGACGGCGAGCCGGACGGCCGCCACGACGCCAAGCGCCAGTTACTGGCGGCGCAGTTCCAGCAGGCCCGGCTGGCGATGGTCCGGGCCCAGCGCCGGGCGCTGACCGCGGAGCGGGACGCCTTTCGGCTCGACGATGACGTCTATCGGGAGTTGATCGAACAGCTCGATCTGGACGAGGCCTCCGTGGCAGCCAGGATTTCCTCGCGGTTGTGATGATCTTGAACGCGGCTCGTACCGTTTTGGGGGTTTGGAACCGGCTCGCCTGCAGTAGCGTTGGTGATGACCATGCGGGAGCGACGAAACGTCGCCTGGGCGGAAGGGACTTGCGTGGCGGAGGAGGCAGTCACACCCGACGACGAGGTCGTCCAGCCGCGCGACGAAGCACCGACGAGTGAGATCACGTACGACGAACAGTTCTATCCGGCCCGGCCGCAGCGACTGCGGCCACGGGCCCGGCTGCGTGATCTGTACGCACTCCGGCCGCGGACGCCGCGCAACGGCAAACCGTCCGGCGACAACCCGGCCTACGTCGCCTGGCTGCGCGAGGAATCGATGCTCGGCGACGCGACGGCGATCGCCGGCCAGTTCTCCGGGCTGGGCAGCATGTGGCAGAACCCGTACGCGCATCCGGATCCGCGGGCCGCGATCGACAAGGCCTCGGTCTGGTTCACGGCGTACCCGATCTCGTTGATCACCGCGCCCGGCCGCTCGTTCCTCGGCACCCTCGGCGACGACGACCTGTGGCGGGCGTTCGAGAAGATCGGGATCAAGGCGGTGCACACCGGGCCGGTGAAGCGGGCCGGCGGCCTGACCGGCTGGGACGCGACGCCGACCGTTGACGGCCACTTCGACCGGATCAGCACCCAGCTCGACGAGCAGTTCGGCACCGAGGAGGAGTTCCGCACGCTCTGCGAGGTGGCCGCCTCGCACGGCGGCACGGTGATCGACGACATCGTCCCCGGGCACACCGGGAAGGGCGCCGACTTCCGGCTGGCCGAGATGAAGGTCGACGACTACCCGGGCGTCTATCACATGGTGGAGATCGCGCCGGAGGACTGGCATCTGCTGCCGCGGGTGCCGCGCGGCCGGGACTCGATCAACCTGGACGCCGAGACCGAGGACCAGCTCGCCAAGGCCGGTTACATCATCGGCCAGATGCAGCGGGTGATCTTCTACGACCCGGGCATCAAGGACACCAACTGGAGCGCCACCGACGTCGTGCTCGGCGCGGACGGGGTGGAGCGGCGCTGGGTCTACCTGCACTACTTCAAGGAGGGCCAGCCGTCGATCAACTGGCTGGACCCGACGTTCGCCGGGATGCGGCTGGTGATCGGCGACGCGCTGCACTCGCTGGGCGACCTCGGCACCGGCGCGCTGCGGCTGGACGCGAACGGGTTCCTCGCCGTCGAGAAGACCACCGAGGGGGCACCGGCCTGGTCCGAGGGCCATCCGCTGTCCGAGGCCGCGAACCAGTTCATCGCCTCGATGGTGCGCAAGGTCGGCGGCTTCACCTTCCAGGAACTGAACCTGACCATCGACGACATCAAGGCGACCTCGGAGCGGGGCGCCGACCTGTCGTACGACTTCGTCAACCGGCCCGCCTACCACCACGCGCTGGCGACCGCCGACACCGAGTTCCTCCGGCTCACGATGAACCTGGCGCTGAAGATGGGCGTGGCGCCGGTCGGCCTGGTGCACGCGCTGCAGAACCACGACGAGATGACGTACGAGCTGGTTCACTTCGCCACCTTGCACGCCGAGGACGCGTTCGCGTTCCGCGGCGGCGAGGTCAGCGGTGCGGAGCTGGCCGTGACGGTCCGCCAGGAGCTGACCGACCGGCTGGCCGGCGACGCGGCGCCATACAACGCGACCTTCACGACCAATGGGATCGCCTCCACCCTGGCGACGATCATCGCCGCCACCCTCGGCGTCACCGAGCTGGACGAGATCACCCCGGCCGAGATCGCGACGATCAAGCGGGCGCACCTGCTGCTGGCCGCGTTCAACGCCTGGCAGCCCGGCGTCTTCGCCTTGTCCGGTTGGGATCTGTGCGGTCTGCTGACGCTGCCCCGGAAGCAGGTCGAGCCGCTGCTGGCGACCGGCGACACCCGGTGGATCCACCGCGCGGCGTACGACCTGATGGACTATCAGCCGCACGCGCTGCAGTCCGGGTCGCAGATGCCGCGCGGGGTCAGCCTCTACGGGGGATTGCCGGCGCAGTTGGAGGATCCGGACTCGTTCGCGTCCGGGCTGGCCGCGATCCTGCGGGTCCGCAAGCGCTACCGGATCGACGTCGCGGAACAGCTGGACGTGCCGCAGGTGTCGCAGCGGGCGATGCTGGTGATGGTGCACGCGCTCGAGGGTGACGCGCGTCAGGTGACGGTGCTCAACTTCTCCGACGAGCCGATCGCCGGCAACGTCCTGTCCGAACATCTGATCCCGGGCGCACCGGTGATCGACATGATGACGGACAAGATCATCGGCGAGGTGGACGATCTGCACAGCTTCCCGGTGGTCTTGGACCCGTACCAGGGATTGTCGTTGTTGATCAATCCGCCGGCCGATCCGGCCGGTCCCTAGCCGCACCCGTGGCCGATCGGGCGCCGCGGCTGGCCTGGGACCTGGTGCTCGACCTGACCGAGGTCGAGGACGGTCCGCTCTACCAGCGGCTGGCCCGGTCCCTGCGCGCCGCGATCCGCAACGGCCGGCTGCCCGGCGACACGGCCCTGCCGCCCAGCCGTACCCTCGCGGCCGAGTTGGGCATCTCCCGGGCCACCGTCACCGAGGCGTACGGGCAGCTGACCGCCGAGGGTTATCTGACCGCGCGGAGCGGCTCGGCGACCAGGGTCCGGCCGGGACTGGTCTGGCCGGCGGAGGCCGAACCGGCCGCCGACCCGGACCCGCGGCCGTGGCGGATCGACCTCGGCCCGGGCATCGCGGACCTGAACGCCTTTCCCCGCGCGGCTTGGGCGGAGGCGACGCGGCGGGCCCTCGGCGTGCTGCCGGCGGGGGAGTTGGCCGCGGCCTATCCGGCCGGGCATCCGCAGGCCCGGCGGGCGGTGGCCGGCTATCTGCGCCGGGCCCGGGACGCGTACGCCGACGCCGCCGGGACACTGCTGGTGCCGAGCGCGAGCGCCGGGATGCGGGCGCTGGCCGAGGCACTGGTCGGGGCCGGGCTGACCGAGATCGCGGTCGAGGACCCGAGCTGGGGCCGGCTGCGGGGACTCTGCGCCCGGCACGGACTGACGCCGCGACCGGTCCCGGTGGACGCCGACGGGCTGCTGGTGGAGAGGCTGGCCGGGCTGCCCGGCGTGCGGGCGGTGTTGATCACTCCGGCGCACCAGTTCCCGTCCGGGGTGGCGCTGTCGCCGGCCCGGCGGGCCGCACTGCTGGACTGGTGCCGCGACGTCGACGGCTTGATCATCGAGGACGACTACGACGCGCCGTTCCGCTACGACCGGGCCCAGGTCGCTTCCCTGCAAGGGATGGCGCCGGACCGGGTGGCCCTGCTCGGCTCGGTCTCGAAGACCCTGTCGCCGGCCCTCGGGCTGGGCTGGGTGGTGCCGCCGCCGGACTGGGTCGAGCCGGTCGCGACCGCCCTGGACGGGATCGGGCCGTCGACCGTGGACGCCGTCGCGTTCGCCGAGCTGATCGAGTCCGGGCGGTACGACCAGCAGCTGCGGCGGCTCCGGCTGTCGTACCGGAAACGGCGGGACCGGCTGGTCGAACGACTCGCCGCCGAACTGCCGGAGCTGCCGGTGACGGGGCTGAGCGCCGGCCTGCACCTGGTGCTCGGGCTGCCCGCCGGCACCGACGTTCCTGATCTTGTCCGGCGCGCGGCCGAGGCCGACCTGCACCTGGTCGACCATGATCGTTACCGGGCCGCCGACCGGCCGCCGGACCCACCCGCCCTGGTCCTCGGCTACGGCAACCTGCGCGACGCCCAGGTCGTCCCGGCGGTCCGCCTGCTCCGGGAACTCCTGGCCAACCGCACCCGCCCCGCGACCACCGCCCCCTGACCTGGATCCGGTCAGTTTTTCACGTTACGTGAAAATCTGGCACTTCCCGCGAGATATAACTCGCGGGAAGCGACAAGAAGTGTGGGGTAGTGGGGCTCTGCGGGTCGCTGGAGGACCGCGCACCGATCAGGTTTCCGCGCCGCAGTCGTCCATACGGGTGAAGATCGACTCACCGAAAGGCAACTGCCATGCGAAAACTGACCTACGCCATGAACGTGAGCCTGGACGGCTACACCGCCGCACCGGGCGACGACATCGGCTGGAGCGGGGACGACGAACCGGGCTCGCCGCCGAGCGACGAACTGTTCAAGTGGTGGTCCGACCGGGTGGCGGCGCCTGGCCTGTCGCTGTACGGGCGCCGGCTCTGGGACGGGATGAGCTCGGCCTGGCCGACCGCCGATCAGCAGCCCGGCGCCACCCCGGAGGTGATCGAGTTCGCCCGCCGCTGGCGGGACCGGCCGAAGATCGTCTTCTCCTCGACGATCGACAAGGTCGTCTGGAACTCACGACTGGTCAGCGGCGACGCCGTCGCCGAGATCACCCGACTCAAGGGCGAGGACGGCGAGCCGATGGATATCGCCGGCGCGACGCTCGCCGGCGCGGCGATGAAGGCCGGGCTGATTGACGAGTACGTCCTCGTCACCGTGCCGGTCCTGGTCGGCGGCGGCACCCCGTTCTTCGCCAGCCTGGACAACTGGGTGAACCTGACCCTGGTGGAGACGCGGACGTTCCCCGGCGGCCGGTTGATGACCCGGTACGAGACGCGGCGATGATCACAGCGTCGCGGGCAGGCCGAGCCACGGCTTGTCCGCGGCGCCGAACCCGGTCAGCTCGGTGATCTTGCCGTCCACGATGCGCAGGACCGAGACGGCGAACAGTCGGTGCGTCGGGTCCTCCTTGGCGCGGAGGTAGAGCGCGACGGCGGGCATCAGGTTGACCGTCGTGGTGACGCCGCGCCAGTCGTCGTGACCAGGCTGGAAGAGCCCGCCGGCGACCCAGCCGTCCACCGCGTCCTTCGCCGTGATCACCGACGTGCCGGCCTCGGGCAGCATGACGAACCGCAGGTCTTCGCGGAGCAGGGACGTCAGCCCGTCGAGGTCATTGCGCTGATGCGCCTCGAGGTAACGCTTCACCGAGTTGCGCTCGTCCTCCGACAGCTCGTGGGTCGCGGACCGGCTCCAGTCGAGGCGGCGGTCGGGCAGCCGCTCCCGTACCGTCACCCGGGCCCGTTGCAGCGCGCTGGTCACCGATGCGACGGTCAGGTCGAGTGTTTCGGCGGCCGTCGCCGCCGGCCAGCCGAGGACGTCGCGCAGGATGAACACGGCCCGCTGCCGCGGCGGTAGGTGCTGGACGGCCACGATGAACGCCAGCTCGATCGTCTCCCGCGCCACGTACGTTTCCTGCGGGTCCTCGGGCAGCATCCGGTCGGGGTACGGCTGCAGGTAGAGCACCTCGTCGACGCCCGCCAGCCCGGACGGGACCGGAGTGCGATCGTTGCGCTTCTCCAGGAAGTCGAGGCAGGCGTTCGTCGCGATCCGGTACAGCCAGGTCCGCACCGCCGCATGGCCCTGGAACGACGCCCGCTTGTTCCACGCTCGAAGAAACGTCTCCTGGGTCAGGTCCTGGGCATCCTCGTAGTTCGCGAGCATCCGGTAGCAGTGCACCTGCAGCTCCCGCCGGTGCCGCTCGGTCAGGAGCTCGAACTGCGCCGGGTCGTCCGAGCGGGCCGCCGCGATGAACGCGGCATCGTCGGCACCCAGCTGTCGGGCCTCTGTCATGATCATCATCCTTCCACCGGTGCGAGAGGTCTCCTGGAAGTGACGACCTGGCGGAGGAATTCTGATCGGGCGAGCCGGCTCAGGGAGCCTCGGTGGCGGGCCAGTCGGCGGGGAAGCGGTCGGCGTAGCGGGCCGCCTCGCGGTGCAGTTCCTTGCGGCGGCGGGTGTTCAGCCGGTCCCCGTACACGGTGCCGCGGGTGTGGTCGGTCTCGTGCTGCAGGCAGCGGCCGAGGGTTCCGCCGCCGGTGACCACGACCGGCTCGCCGAACTGGTCCTGGCCGCGGCAGGTGGCGTACTCGGGGCGGGACACCTCGGCCTCGCCGCCGGGCAGCGACAGGCAGCCCTCGCCCAGGGTGACCAGGCTCCGCCGGCCGGGCGGATCCAGCACCGGGTTGCAGATCACGCCGATTCGGCGTTCCCAGGTCTGGTCCGGACAGTCGTACGCGAACACGGCAAGATCGACACCGAGCTGCTGGGCGGCGATCCCGGCCCCGTTCGCGGCCCGGTTGGTGGCGAACATGTCGGCCAGCAACTGCTGCAGCTCCGGCCCGAAGTCGGTGACCGGCTGCGCGGGCCGGTGCAACACGGGATCGCCCCAGCGGACGATCGGCCGCGGACGGCCCAGGCGGAGCAACTCAGCGATCGGCATCGGACCATCGTGCAGCATCCGGCGCCCGTCCGCCCAACGCGCCGGGCTCAGCGGCCCCGGCTCAGCAGACGGTGCAGCAGCCCGAGCGCCCGCGGGTAGTGGCCGGGGGTGATCCGGGCGAGCAGGTCGGGTACGGAGGCGCTGGCGCCGATCAGCAGGCGCGGCCGGCGGCGTTCGACGGCGCGGATGATCATGGTCGCGGCCCGGTCGGCGGGGAAGGTGAGCAGCCGGTCGAAGGCGTCAATGCCGTCGCCGGCCGGGGCCGGAGGCAGGGCGGCGGCCCGCCGGGCGGAGCGGGCGATCCCGGTCCGGATGCCGCCCGGATGGACGACGGTGACGCCGACGTCGGGAGCCAGTTCGGCGCGCAGCGATTCGGTGAACCCGCGGACCGCGTACTTGCTGGTCGCATACGCCGCCTGCCCGGCCGGCGCGATCAGCCCGAACAGGCTGGACAGGTTGACCAGGTGCGAGCCGGGATGGGATCGCAGCACCGGGACCAGGGCCCGGCAGAGCGTGACGGTGGCGTGCAGGTTGACCGCGAGCACCCAGTCGAACTCTTCGGCGCTGACCTGTTCGAAGTCGCCGACCAGCGCGACGCCGGCGTTGTTGATCAACAGCGTGCAGTCCGGGTGCTCGGCCGCGAGGTCTGCCGCGAGCCGCGCGCAGGCCGGCCCGTCGGCGAGGTCCGTGACATAGCTGGTCACCGTGGTCCGCTCCCGCACCGCCGCGGCGACCCGGTCCAGCCGGTCGGCGTCCCGGTCGACCAGGGCCAGCGCCAGGCCGCGCTCCGCCAGCCGGTACGCCAACTGCTCGCCGATCCCGCCGGCCGCGCCGGTGACGATCGCCGTACCCGAACCGAAGTCGAAGGGTGTCATCAGCGATCGCCAGCCTCGGCCCGTTCATGATCAACGGGGGACCGACCATGATCAACAGCGGACCGCCGGCGGAACCTCAGCACGCCGTCGGTCAGCGGGCGGAAGCGCAACGGCCAGAGCTCCCGCAGGTAGTTCTGGTGGATCAGCCACGGCGAGCGGCGGCCCTGCTTGGGCAACGCGGCGGCGGCCCGGGCGATGTAGCCGGAGCTCAGGTCGAGCAGCGGCCGGTCGCCCGGCTCGCCCGGCGGCGGCTCGGGCACGACCCGGTCGAAGCCGTGCCGGGCCAGGTGGCGCAGCAGCCGGGCGACGTAGCTGTTGACCAGGTCGGCCCGCAAGGTCCACGAGGCGTTGACGTAACCGATCACCAGGCTCAGGTTCGGCACGCCGCAGAGCATGACGCCGCGGTACGTCACCGTCCGGCCCGGATCGACCGGCACTCCGTCGACGCTGAGCCGGATCCCGCCGGCCGGCCGTACGGTCAGCCCGGTCGCGGTGACGATCACGTCGGCGGCCAGCTCGCGTCCTGAGACCAGCCGCAGCCCGGTCTCGGTGAAGCTGTCGATCCGGTCGGTGACGACCTCGACCCGATCCTCGTTGATCGCCCGGAACAGGTCGCCGTCCGGCACGACGCAGAGCCGCTGGTCCCAGGGCTGGTACGGCGGCGTGAAGTGCGTGTCCAGGTCGTACGGCTCCGGCAGGGCGTGCCGCAGCCACCGGCGCAGCCGCGCCTTCATCTCCTCGGGCCGACGGCGCGAGAACTGGTAGGAGGCCTGAGTCAGCAGCAGATTCCGCCAGCGGACCAGCCAGGGCTTGAGCCGGCTCGGCAGCCAGCCGGGCAGCCGCTCGGCGAACGGGTCGTCGCGCGGCTGCGACACCACATAGCTCGGCGTCCGCTGCACCATGATCACCTTCGCCGCGGTCCGGGCCAACGCCGGAACCAGGGTGATCGCGGTCGCGCCGCTGCCGATCACGATCACCCGCCGGCCGGCGTGGTCGAGGCCGGCCGGCCAGTGCTGCGGATGGACGATCCGGCCCCGGAACTCCTGCTCGCCGGGGAAGTCCGGCCGGTGACCGGCCGCGAAGTCGTAGTAGCCGGAGCACAACGCCAGCCAGCGGCAGGACAGCGTCCGGCGGTCGCCGCCGTGCTCGACGGTCACGGTCCAGCGGGCGGCGGCGTCGTCCCAGTCCGCCGCGATCACCCGGTGCCCGAACCTGATCTCGCGATCCACCCCGAACTCACGTGCGGTGTCCTCGACGTAGCGGCGGATCGCGTCGCCGTCGGCGATCGCCCGCGGCCCACGCCAGGGCCGGAACGCATAGCCGAGGGTGAACATGTCCGAATCCGACCGGACCCCCGGATAGCGGAACAGGTCCCAGGTGCCGCCCACCCGGTCCCGCGATTCGAGCACCGCGAACGACAGGTCCGGGCAGCGCCGCCGCAGCTGACACGCGGCACCGATACCCGAGATGCCCGCGCCGACGATGATCACGTCGAGCTGCTCCATCTCCCTATCGTAGGGTCGGTTCCACACGCTAGGGCCGGATCGATCATGGAAGGCGGTACCCGTGCAGCCGTTGCCGGAGCCTCTCGCGGAGGGTCTGAACCGGCTCGCCTCGGCGCTGCCGACGGGTCGGCTGGCCGAGCTGACCGGACGGCTGATCGACCGCTACCAGGCCGACCGCCCGGCCCCGGCCGGTGCGCCGATCGTGGCGGCGGAGGAGCAGGCGGCGGCCTATGCGCTGTACCGGATGCCGGCGACCTATGCGGCGATCCGGTCCGCGCTCCGGCAGGCCGCGGCGGCGGTGCCCGGGTTCCGGCCGGAGCGGCACGTTGATCTTGGTGGCGGCACCGGGGGAGCGGTCTGGGCGGCCGCGGAGACCTGGCCCGGGATCACCGGGCACCAGGTGATCGAACAGGCGCCGGCCATGATCACGGTGGGCCGACGGCTGGTGGCCGGCACCGGCGGGCCGATCGGCGGGACGGACTGGACCCGTTCCGTACTGGACGGGGCGCTGACCCTGCCGGACGCCGACCTGATCACGATCTCGTACGTTCTCGGCGAGCTGGACCCGGAGCTGCGCCGGACCATGATCACCAAGCTGGCCGACAGCGGCGCGACGATCGCGATCATCGAGCCGGGGACCAAGGCCGGCTATCGCCGGGTCCTCGAAGCGCGGCAGCAGTTGATCACCGCCGGGCTCCGGGTCGCGGCGCCGTGCCCGCACGACCTGGACTGCCCGATGACCGACGAGGACTGGTGCCACTTCGCCGTCCGGATCGGGCGCTCGGTCACCCATCGGCTGATCAAGAACGCCGAGCTGTCGTACGAGGACGAGAAGTTCAGCTACCTGGTCGCGACCCGGCAGCCGGTCGAGCCCGCCGACGCGCGGATCCTCCGGCACCCCGGCTACGCCAAGGGCCAGGTCGACCTGACCCTCTGCACGGTGCCGCCGGGAATCCAGCGGACCAAGATCACCAAGCGGGCGAAGGAGGACTACCGCCGCGCCCGCAAGATCGAATGGGGCGACGCCTGGCCCGACGTTCCCTGAGCTTGTCGAAGGGCAGGGCACATCGGGCTTGGCCCTTCGACAGGCTCAGGGCACGAATCCAGGACGATCAGCCGTTCTCGAGCGCGGCCGGCCCCTCCGAGCGGCGGATGTCGATCACGTGGCCGGACTGGCCGGAGAGCAGCACGTCCAGCGACTGCCGGGCGACTTCCTCGGAGGTGAGCAGCGTGCCGGGCGGCTCGTCGCCGAACGCCTTGGTGCGCATCGGCGTACCGGTCCGTTCCGGGTTCAGGCAGTTCACCCGTACCCCCGCGTCGGCCCACTCGTCGGCCAACGCCTGGGTCAGGTTGACCACGGCCGCCTTCGCCGACGAGTAGAGGGAGTAGCCGGACCGGCCCCGGGTGTAGGAGGACGAGGTGAACAACAGCAGCGACCCGTGGCTCGCGGCCAGGTGCGGGAAGAACTCCTGCGCGATGAACACCGGCGCCAGGTAATTGATCTCCGTCGCCGCGTAGACCGCCTCCTCGGAGTACTCGGCCAGCTCGCCGAGCGGCAGGATGCCGGCCGTGTTGACCACGAAGTCCACCCGGCCGTCCTTCGCCAGCACCTCGTCGGCGGCCGCGGTGATGTCGCCGCGCCGCTCGACGTGGGTGTCGGTGGAGGACCGGGAGAAGGCCCGGACCGTCGCGCCGTAGCCGGCCGCGAGCTCGGCGATGTCGTGGCCGATCCCGTACGAACCGCCGAAGACGACCATGATCTTTCCGGCCAGCCGGCGCCGGTACTCGTCGTCGCTGAGCGGCTCGGGCCGGTCGGCCGAGGCCAGCTGGAACAGCTTGTCGGCCAGCGAGATGTCGATCGGCTCGGTGACCTTCATGTTGCGCTCGTGGCCGGCGACGACGGCGATCTCGACGTCCGGCAGGTAGCGCAGCACCACCGTGCAGTCGTCGGTCGCCATGAAGTTCGGGTCCTCGGCCGCCTTCGCGTACGCGGCCCTGATGGTGGAGAGCCGGAACGACTGCGGGGTCTGGCCGCGCCGCAGCAGATGCCGGGGGAGGACGTCGACCATCCGGGCGCCGGGATCGTCGACCATGATCACGGTGTCCGCCGACGGAATCGCGGTGTCCACCGCCTGGTGGGTCTGCAGCGCCTCGACGTTCGCCGCGATGATCGTCTGCGACACCAGCGGCCGGACCGCGTCGTGCAGCAGCACGTTGCAGTCCTCGTCGCCGAGCGCGTTGAGCGCGATGGCGGTGGTGTCGTTGCGGGTGCCGCCCGCGCCGGCCCCCTCCAGGATCTGGCTGACCTTGTCGTAGCCACCCTTCTTGACGATCGCCCGGATCTCGTCCAGGTAGCCCGGAGTCATCAGCACGAGGATCTCGTCGATCAACGGCGACGCCTGGAATGTGGCCAGGGTGTGCTCGATGATCGGCTTCCCGGCGACCTTGATCAACTGTTTGGGGATGCTCATGCCGACCCGGGTACCGATGCCTCCGGCCAGGATCACGGCGACGTTACGCAAGCTTGTCACCGGACGAACTCTAACTGTTCCGTCGTCGGACATGTGGAACACGCCGGGCCGTCACCTGGACGTCGCCGCGTAGGCCCCGCCGCGATACCTTCCGCCGCGATACCGTTGCGCGATGAAGTCCCTGGAGGTGCTGGCGGAAGTCCATCGGCGGCTGCAGCCGGAGCGCTACCTCGAGATCGGCGTACGGCAGGGGCACAGCCTGGCGCTGGCCCGGTGCCAGGCGGTCGGGATCGATCCGCAGTACGCCATCGAGGCGGAACTGCGCTGCGACGTGTCCCTGTTCCGGACCACCAGCGACGACTACTTCAACCGGCCCGATCCGCTGGAGCCGACCGGCGGCCGTCCGTTCGACCTGACGTACGTGGACGGGCTGCACCTCTTCGAGTTCGTCCTGCGCGACGTGATCAACGTCGAGCGCTGCAGCTCGCCGCACGGCGTGATCCTGATCGACGGCGTACTGCCGCGCAACGTCGACGAGGCCGCCCGGGTCCGGCACACCGGCGTCTGGACCGGCGACGCGTACCAGTTGATCGGCGTGTTGCGGACGTACCGGCCGGACCTGGCTGTCGTACCGCTCGCCACCGAGCCCACCGGGATGCTGCTGCTCGCCGGCCTCGACCCGACCAACACCGTGCTCGCCGCGCGCTACGACCAGATCGTCTCCGAGTTCCGCGCCACCGACCCGCAGCAGGTCCCGGCGGACCTGATCGACCGCCTGGACGCCCAGCCGGCCCGCCGCGTCCTGGACTCCGACCTGTGGTCCGTCCTCCGCTCCGCCGCCCCCACCGACGGATCGGTGATGACCCAGCAGCAGATCGCCGGCTGCCTGTCCGCCCAACTGGGCCCCGCCTTCGCCCGCTAACCCCCTTCTCGCCGACCGGGCACAAAAGCAGGCGTTTCGGCGGCGTGTCGCTGCCGAACTGCCGGGTCGGCGTGCCGGGGCCACCGTCGATGGGCCGGGGAGCACCCGGCGGACGGCCTCCTTGGCGACCGTGATCCGGTTGGTCCGGTCATGAGGTTCGAGTCAGAGACCGGTCGTCGCGGTCCGAACCCCAACCCTGCAGCGACTCGGCACCTCTGCAGCGACACGCCGCCCAAACGCCTGCTTTTGTGCCCGGTCGCCGGGACCGCCGGGACCGCCGGGACCGCCGGACTTCGGGGGCGCCGGTCGCCGGGGCCGTGCCGGGGCCGTGGCGGGGGTCAGTGGCGGGGGCGGAGGGAGCGGTTGACGCGGCGGTAGAAGGCGCGGGCGGCGGGGTTGTGCGAGAGGCGCTGCGCGGCCGGCTCGAGGAAGGCCGGGATGCGGTGGCGGAGGCGGGTCAGGACCGTGGGCGGGGGCTTCGGCCGGGTACGACGAGGATGGTCCGCGACGGGCTCCGGGTCGCGGGCGACCGGGGCCGGGATGACGCGGGGGCGGGGCGGCTTCGGGGTGGCGATCACGGTCATGCCGCCGGAGGCGTCGATGCGCAGGCTGAGGCCGGTCTCGGCGGGCTTGGCGCCGCCGAAGGCGACGGCCAGCGGGTTGGTCCCGGCCAGCCCGGACAGGTAGCTCTCCACCCGGGCCTGGCCGTCGGCGCAGATCAGGGTGGCTGGGGCGGCGTCGCCGCGCTGGACCAGGTGACCGCGGATCGTGGCCGTACCGGTGACGTGCAGCGACGGGACCATCAGCCGGCCCAGGGTGCCGCGGACGCTCTCGGTGACCTCGGCGCCGTCGGCCGGCAGGGCGCCCACGGCCGGATAGCGGGTGGCGCCGACGTCGACGGCGAGTCCGTCGCCGTGCCGGGCGGTCGCGACCAGCAGCCCGTCCAGGACGGCGGACTGCGCGTCGGCGGCCGGGATCCGGAGCCGGCAGCCGGTGTGGTCCGGGCCGATCACGGAGATCCAGAGTTCCCAGACGCCCTCGGCGAGCGGCTCGCCCAGCGCGGCGCGGCGCGGGTCGAGTTCCGCTCGGGCCACCCGCTTGTCGGCGTCCGGGTCGTCCGACTTCGGCGCGTCGGTGGGCAGCCAGAAGTCCAGGCCGGAGGCCGGGTGGTGGACGGCGAACCGCAGTTGTTGATCATGAAGCCGCTGGTCGGCGATCGCCATCGCGGCGGCCTCGGAGCGGAGTGTCACCTCGACCCGGAGCCGGCCGTCGACCCAGTGGGCGGCGACGCCGGAGCGGGTGATCGGCGGCGTGTTGCTGGGCCGCGGATCCAGATAGAGGGCGGGGTAGTCGGCGAGCACGCCGCCCCGCCGGGTGTGCCGGCGCGGGTCGGTGAGGACCGCGGTCCGGTAGAGCACGAACGGCTCCGGACGATCCGGTACGTCCCCGGACCAGACCGAGTTCTCGCCGAACAGGCCGTCCAGGATCCCGGCCGCGCTCCGGTAGGCGACCCGGCCGGTCAGCCGGTCCAGGTCCTGCTCCGCCGCGTACCGGGTCAGTCGTTCCAGCGCCTCCGGCAGCACCCGGGCCCGGCGGTCCATCACGCTCGGGCCGAGGATCAGGGTCCAGTCTCCGCTGGCCAGCGCGGCCGCGCCGTGCTTCGAGGCCTCGGCCGGTCCGGGGTTGTGGTGGACCAGGACGTTCGGCCGGTGCTGGGCGTAGCGATCCAGGCGCCGGGCCAGCTCGCCGCTGCCGGTGGCCAGGATGACCTGCAGCCGCGCGGCAGGCAGCGACTGAGCATCGAGTGAGGCCAGGGTGGCGGATAACTCCTGGGCGGGGCGGTCCGCATACACCACGACCGAGACGGAGTGCGACATCGAGTCAACCTTACTGTCGATTCACCGCTCCGTCGCAGATTCCTGGCGCGCCGTGGACACCATGGGCGCGCTCGGGGGTCCATCGCCCGTAAACTTCCCCGCCATGGTGAGGACAGGCGAACGTCGGAGCTCGGTGACCCGACTGAAACGGCGGATCCGCCGCGTGGTCAAACGGACGCCGGTGCTGAACGGCCTGCTCCGCCGGTACGACAGCGCCCGCAAGGCGGCGGCCCCGCCGGCGCCCGCGAAGAAGGCCACGCCGGCGCCCGCGAAGAAGGCCGCCGCGAAGAAGGCCGCACCCAAGATCAACTTCGGTGATCTGGTCTTCGTCCTGGCCGGGGCACGGTGGCTCGGCCCGACGAAGTACGAACTCACCGGCTGGGCGTACGGCAGCAAGCTGCCCGCGACCCTCAACCCGCCCAAGCTCCGGGTCTGGCTGGCCGGCGGCGACACGTCGGTGGCCGCGACCGTCGAGCAGCGGGTCGACCTGCGGGCGAACCTGTACGCCGCGGACGACAAGCACGACCGCAGCGGCGCCGGCTTCCGTGCCGTCGTCGACCTGAAGCCGCTGCTGACCAGCGCCGACACCGACCGGCTCACGGTCCACGGCGCCCTGACCCAGCAGGGCTCGACGATCGAGGGCACGGTCACCGGCCGGCAGGACCAGGGCTCGGCCGGCAGCCTCGCGCCGTCCGCCGGCGGCGCCGGGCCGGACAACGCCCCGCGGCACCTGCAGCCGGTCTGGTCGAAGGAGGACGGCCTGTCCGTCGTCCGGCGGGACGGCGAACCGCCCCGGCCGGCCACCGCGCCGGTGATGATCACCGAATGGGCCGCCTACGATCCCGGCGCGCCGCGGGTCCGGGCGACCGGCTGGGTCGCCGAGGACGTCGATCCGGAAGCGGTGACCCTGGAACTGCGCGGACCGCTCGGGTCGGTCCCGGCCGAGACGACCTGGCAGCGGCGCGGCTTCACCCTGACCCTCGACCTCGAGGCCAGCTTCTGGAACGGGCCGGTGGCGCCGCTGTCGATCGGCCACTACCGGCTCTGGGCGCTGGCCGACGGCGAGCCGATCGAGGTCCGGCTGGCTCCGGAGGCGATCGCGGAGCTCCCGGTCGAGTTCGAGTCGAGCCGGCTGAACGCGACCCTGGGCCGCGGCGGGAAGGACCTCCCGTCGGTGCACGTCGCGCCGCCGCTGCGGGTCGACGAGGCCGGCCTGTACGCGTTCCGCCAGCAGCGGGATCGCTACTGGTCCACCCCGTCCGAGCGCGACGGCTCCGTCTACTTCGAGAGCTTCTACGCCCGCAGCGCGACCGACAGCCCGCGCGCCATCCACGAGGAACTGGTCCGCCGCGGCACCGACCGCACCCTCTACTGGACGGTCGCGGACTACTCGGTGCCGCTGCCGGAGGGCGCGACGCCGCTGCTCTGGAAGAGCCGGGAGTGGTTCGAGGTGCTCGGCAAGGCCTCGTACTTCTTCCACAACTGCGGCGCGCCGATCCCGCTGCGCAAGCACAAGCGGCCCGGCCAGACCGTCGTCCAGACCTGGCACGGGACCCCGCTGAAGCTGCTCGGCAACGACCGGCCGGTGAACCACAACCGGTCCAACTACCGGAAGCTGCAGGAGGCGCTGTCCGCCGACTGGGACTTCCTGCTGGCGCAGAACACGTACGCGGCGGACATCTTCCGGGAGGCCTACTTCTACGAGGGCCCGCTGCTGGAACTCGGCTATCCGCGCAACGACACCCTGGTCACCACGCCGCCGGAGCAGATCGCCCGGATCCGGGAGGGGCTCGGGCTGCGGCCGGACCAGAAGGCGATCCTGTACGCGCCGACCTGGCGGGACGGCGAGGGCCACGTGGTCGGCTATCTCGATCTCGAGTGGCTGGGCCGCCAGCTCGGGCCGGACTATGTGTTCCTGCTCCGCGGCCACACGAATTCGCTGCGCCCGGGTGCCCGCGTGTTCGGCAGCAACATCATCGACGCGACGTCGTACCCGCTGTTGAACGACCTGCTGCTGGCGGCCGACCTGGTGATCACCGACTACTCGTCGATCATGTTCGACTACACGGTGACCGGGAAGCCGATCCAGTTCTTCGTGCCCGACTACGACGACTACCGGGACCGCCGGCGCGGCCTCTACTTCGATCTGGCGGAGAGCGCGCCCGGCCCGCTGTCGTACTCGCCGGAAGAGGTCGTCGAGAACGTCCGCAACGCGGAGGCGAAGCACGCCGAGCACGCGGATGCCTACGCCGCCTGGGTGGCGAAGTTCAACCCGCGCGACGACGGCCAGGCCGCCGCGCGCGTCGTCGATGCCGTCTTCGGTGACGGCAACGTGAACCGAAAGTGAAGAAGGGATAAGTTGTGCCGATGAGGTATCTGACGGTCCTGGAATACGCACACCGGAAGCTGAACCCGGCCACCTATCTCGAGATCGGCGTACGGACCGGGACCAGCCTCGCGCTGGCCCGCTGCCGCGCGATCGGGATCGACCCGGCGTTCACGATCAAGACCGAGCTGCACTGCGACGTGTCGCTCTTCCGGACCACGAGTGATGCGTACTTCAGCCAGCCGGATCCGCTGGCGGCGACCGGCGGCCGGCCGTTCGAGCTGGCGTTCATCGACGGCATGCACCTCTTCGAGTACGCCCTCCGCGACTTCATCAACGCGGAGCGCTACAGCTCGACCAAGGGCGTCATCTTTTTCGACGACATGATGCCGAACTCGGTCGAGGAGGCCGCCCGGGTCAAGCACACCCGGCTCTGGACCGGCGACGTGTACTCGATCGTCGAGGTGCTCCGCCGCTACCGGCCGGACCTCACCGTGATCATGACCGACGTCCGGCCGACCGGGCTGCTGCTGGTCACCGGGCTCGACCCGGAGAACACGGTGCTGGCCGACAACTTCACCGAGATCCTGGCCGAGTTCCGCAAGCCGGACCCGCAGCCGGTGCCGATCCAGCTGATCGACCGGCTCGGCGCGCAGTCCCCGGAGCGGGTCATGCAGTCGGATCTCTGGGACACTCTGATCGGTGTCGAGCCGGGCACTCCGGCCCGCGAGGTGCAGGATCGGCTGTCCGGCCGGCTCGGCGCGTCGCTCGGTGCCGCGTACGCCTGACCGTTTCGTCCCGCTCCTGAGCGGAATCTCCACGGCCTGAATTCCGGGCTCCGATTTTCGGCGCGAATCCCAGCATCCCGCGATTTCTGCGGTGATACTTGGCAAACTGCGTGAGAACGAGAAACCGGGGCCAAAGTATGCGGATCTGCGTGAGCCTTGTCGTGCCGACATACCGGACCAATCCGGACCACCTGGCGATGCTGGTGGAGTCGGTCGACCGGCTGACCCTGCCCGCCGACGCGGTCGAGTTGATCTTCGTCGACGACGGGTCGCCGGACGACACGTACGACCGGCTGCTCAAGATCGCCGAGTCCCGGCCGAACACCCAGGCCCGGCAAATTCCGAACTCCGGCTGGCCGTGCCGGCCGCGCAACGTCGGGACCGACCTGGCCACCGGCGAGTACGTGCTCTACCTGGACCACGACGACGTGCTCTTCCCGGACGGGCTGGAGGCCGCGTACACGTTCGGGCACCGGCACCGGGCCGACATCGTGAACATCAAGGAGGCCCGGTCCAAGGGGTGGGGCTGGGGCTGGGACGCCTACGAGCGTGACCTCGCGCCGGAGCCGGTGACCCGGCTGACCAGCCTGCTGCCGCTGACCCCGCACAAGTTGTACCGGCGCGCGTTCCTGCGTGACCAGGGCGTCCGGTTCGAGGAGTCGCGACGGCTGCTCTGGGAGGACATCCGGTTCAACGTCCTCGCCTTGGCCCGCGGTGCCCGGGTCGCGGTGTTCGGCAGCCGGGCCTGCTACCACTGGGTCAAGCACGGGACCAGCAGCTCGACCACGTTCGGCGCCGACCCGGCGGAGAAGTGGCGCAACCTGACCGACCTGATGCGCTCCGCCTGCGAGGTGCTGCCGCCCGGCCCGGTCCGCGACGAGGTGCTGCTGCACACGTACAAGGGGCGGTTCCTGGACCGGCTCGGCGTGTGGATGCTGACCGCGCGGCCGGAGCGCCTGGCGTTCGAGGCGGAGCAGGCCCGGACGCTGGCCGAGGAACTGGTCCCGGAGAGCCTGGACGCCGGGCTGGTGCCGGTGGGCCGGGCCCGGTCGCGGTGCCTGCGGACCGGCGACCTCGACACGGCCCGCCGGCTGGCCCTGATCGAACGCGGCCTCAGCGCGTCGGCGACCGCGGTCGACGTGTCCTGGCAGGAATCGCGGCTGATGCTGACCGTCGAGTCCCAGCTGCGGTACGAGGGCGTACCGCTGATCCTGACCCGGGATCCGGACGGGCGGCTGCACCGGGACCCGGACGCCGCCGTCCGCGCCGTGCTCGGCCAGGACCAGCTCGACTTCGCCGGTTCCGCGGACGGCGGGCTGCTCCAGTTCGGGCTGAAGGCGCGGGACACCCGGGAGGACTGGCACGTCGGGGAGCCGGGCACCGTTGAGCTGGTACCGGCCGGCGACGGCTTCGTGATCAAGGGCCGGCACACGACCGGCATCGACCTCGGGACGGCGCTGTTCGGCCGGCCGCTCGGGCAGCAGCCGTACGACCTCAGCCTGAGCACCACCGCGCTGGACCGGCGGTTCCACCACGCCGCGCCGGGACCGGACGGGCTGGTGCTGCCGGCCCTGATCGACGGGACCGCGGTGATCGCCTACACGAACCGGAGCGGCGGGCTGACCCTGGACGTGGGGGAGCGCTTCCGTACCGTCGCGGCGGGGGCGGCGGCGCCCGGCGCGACCGTGGAACTGTTGCCGTCCGACGGCCGCTCCGTGCTGGAGATCGCCGTGCCGGGCGTCCACGTGCACGGCTCGACGGCCCTGACCGGCACGGTCCGGCTGGTGCCGGCCGACGACGACCGCGAGCCGATCGAGCTGAGTGCGACGCTGGTCGGCGCCGACGGCCGGGCCCTGATCCGGACGGCGGCCGCGGTGATCGATCCGGGCACGTACACGATCGAAGTGCGGTTCAGCGGCCGGACCACGAAGACCGACCACACGGTGACCGTGCAGCCGACCCTCGGCTCCCGGCTCCGCCGCCTGATCCGCGGCCGCTGACTCCACCGTTCCGCGGCCGAACGGGCCGGTCGGTTTTTCACGTCACGTGAAAAACTGGCACTTCCCGCGAGATATATCTGACGGGAAGCGACAGCAAAGCTGGTGAGGTGTGACGGGTGGGGCGGGCGCGTCCCAGACGATCATGATCATGAAGCCGGCCGGAGCCGGAGCCGGTGAACGGCTGCGAGCGCCGGCAGCGCCGCCCTGGTGATCACCGATCCGGTGGCGGTTCCGGTGGCCAGGATCTGCCGGATGGTGGGCAGCGAGGCGGCGACCACCGCGGCCCCGCGCTGACGGCAGTCCTCGTTGAAGTCGCGGACCGCGATGGTCAGCGGCTTGTCGCCCTGCCGGACGGAGGTCAGCTCCTCGCACATCCGGGCCGCGTCCCGAATGGCGGCTCCTGCTCCCATCCCGGCGGGAACGAACCGAAGGCCTGACGACGAAAACGGCCGCGGACCCGGGCTGACGCCCGGCGCGGCCGCTCGTCAGGATCGAGTGGCGTGAGTCGGGCTCAGCGCAGGGACTTGTTGATCCGGCTGTAGATGCTGCGGGCGGCCGAGTTGCGGGAAAGGCCGCGGACAGCCGGCTCGAGGAAGCCGGGGACGCGGCGCCTGATCTTGGTCAGGGCGGTGGGCGGCGGCTTCTTCTTCGCCTTCTTCTTGGCCGGCTTCTTCGCGGCCGGCTGCGGCTTCGGCGCCACGGCCGCGGGCTTCGGGGCGGGCTTGGCGGCTGGCTTCGGTGCGGGCTTCGGGGCCGGCTTGGGCGGCGTCGGCGCGATCGACATGGCACCGACCGCGTCGATGGTCAGGGTCAGGCCGGTCTCGGCGGCATGGCTCGTGCCGAACTTGGTCAGCAGCGGGCTGCTGCCGGCCATCCCGGACATCAGGCACTCGACCCGGGCCTCGCCGTCGGTGGCGAGCAGCTCGGCCGGCAGCGGGAATCCGCCCTGCTGCAGGAAGCCTTCGATCCGGGCGTCGCCGTGCACATGCAGGCCCGGCGCGGGCAGCGTGGCGAGCGTGCCGCCGGCCGCTTCCTCGATCGTGGCGCGTTCGGCGGGCAGCTCACCGAGCCCGGCCAGCATGGTCGCGCCGAGGTCGAGCGAGAACCCGTTCCCGGTCACGCCGAGGGCGATCAGGGTGCCGTCGACCACGGCCGACGGAGCGGTGATCGGTGGCACCCGGACCCGTTCGCCGGTGCCGTCGCCGTCGATCGCGGTCAGCCACAGACCCCAGGCGCCGTCGGCGAGCTGCGGCACCTCGGCGTCGGCGGCCAGGTCGATCGTGGCCCGGACGACGGTGCCGCCGTCGGCGGCCGGTTCGGTCGTGGTCGGCAGCCAGTGCTCCAGCCCGGTCGCCCGGTGCTGCAACGTGTACGCCAGCTCGGCGGACGAGGACGCGGTCGCCGTCACGGTCAGCACGGTGCCCTGCCAGGAGGCAGTCGCATCGGCCACCTCGAAGGACGCGGCCGGACCCTCGGCGCCGTCCTGCTCGCCGAGGACCAGGCACGCGTAGTCGGCGAAGACACCGCCGGCGCCTTGCTCGTCGGAGGCGTCCCGGAGCCGTTCGGTCCGGTGCAGGATGCACGGCGACGGCGGCACCGGGCCGCCGGAACGCTGCTCGGACAACCGGAACAGGCCGGTCAGCCGCCCCTTCGCGTTCCGGTACGCGACCTGCGCCGCGAGCCAGTCCAGCTGGAGCTTCTCGGCGTGATCGACCAGCTTGCGCAGCGACTCCGGCAGCAGCTCGGCGTCCCGCGTCGCGGTCTCCGTACCGAAGATGACGGTCCAGGTCCCGGAGGCCGCGCCGAACGCCTGGGCCAGGGCCGCCTCGGCCGGGCCGGCGGACCGGCGCACGGTCACGTTCGGGCGGCGCGCGGCCAGATCCTCCAGCCGCTCGGCGGGTCCGTCACCGGTACTGACCAGGATGATCTCCAGTTCGGACGGGCTCAGCGTCTGCGTGTCCAGCGAGGAGATCAGCTTCGCGAGCCGCCGCGGCTCGCGGTCGGCAGTGATCAGTACCGAAACTTCTACGGGCATCCGGGTGTCCTGTTGTTCGAGAGTTGTCAGTTCGTCGTAACCTGCACACTACCGTCGGGTTCTTCGGTGGTCATACACGAGTGCACAGCGGGAGTCTGGTGGAAACGTCACGCCAATCCGATCAGCCACGCCGGGTGGCGCGGCTCAAGAAACTGGGTCGTCGCTACGCCCCGGACTGGCTGAAGAGCGCGTACCGGTCGGCGCGCGGCGATGGCACGCCCTCGACCAACGGTGCGGAGACCAAGACTGAGGCCGGACCGGCTGAGTGGCTGAGCGTCGCCAAGGACCGCGGCTGGAGCCCGGACAAGCCGACCCGGAAGTTCCTGGCCCGGCTCGAGGACGCCCTCGGCCAGGGCACCCCGCAACGGATCGCGCTGTTCACCGACGACAGCTCGGCCGAGCTGACCGCGCTGCTGGTGGAGGTGCTGCCGAAGAGCTTCGTCTTCGCGGTCGCCGACGGCAGCGACTCCGACCAGCACGCCGAGCTCGCCGCCCAGGGTCCGCTCGACGTGATCATCGACGCCACGCTGGCCGGCCCGGCCGAACGGCTGCGCCGCTTCCGCCGGACCCTGTTCCACCTCGAGGCCGGCGGCCGGTACTGCGTCCGCAGCGCCACCACCGGACTCACCGCGGACGCCAAGAAGACTCCGTCGATCTGGGAGTTCGTCACCCGGGCGCTGGACGACCGCGACCGCGGCCGGTTCGCCGACGTCGAGGACAAGAAGCCGACGCCGCGCAAGGACGATAAGGGGATCGCCCAGGCCGTCCGCGGGATCGCGTACGACGACGAGTTGTTGATCATCACCAGTGCCGGCCCCGCGCTGCCCAAGCTGCGCGAGTGGGAAGTGGAGCGGGTGCTCCAGGCCAAGCCGGAGATCGGCCGGATCCTGACCCGGCTGCCCGCCACCACCTTCTCCCGCGTCGGCGACCTGCGGTACAACCACGACCGGCACGACCCGCGGTTCGCCACCGAGTACAAGGTGCCCGAACTGCAACTGCGCGAGTACGACAACGTGCTGGCCTGCCCGCACCAGGTGGTGCTGTCGCACGACGTGATCCTGCCCGACACGTTCCGGCACCTGACCCACCCGCGGCTGAAGAACAGGTTCCTGGACGACCTCAACCCGTTGTTCGCCCGCTACCCGCGGGACGTGTCGGCGCCCAAGGAGCTGGCCGGCAGCTACTTCTACCTGTCCTCGGAGTGGCCGCGGCACTTCGGGCACATGATGACCGAGCAGCTGTCCCGGATGTGGGCCTGGTCGATCGCCAAGGAACAGCACCCCGATCTGAAGGTGCTGCTGCCGCTGCCCGGCGGCCACAACGAACTCGCCCCGTTCGAGCGGGAGGTGCTGGCGGCGGCCGGCGCCGGGCCGGACGACTTCGTGTCACCGAAGGGCGTCCTGCGGGTGGAGAAGCTGCTGTCGGCGACGCCGATGCTGGTCAATCCGAGCTACGTCCACCCGGACCTGCCGGACGTCTGGCGCCGGGCCGGCGCCAAGCTGGTCGCCGAGGGCCGCTCGCGGAGCGACCAGGACCGGCCGGCGAAGATCTTCGTCTCCCGCCGCTCCAACTACAAACGCGCCTGCCACAACCTGACCGAGGTGGAGGAGTTCTTCACCCGGCACGGGTTCACGATCGTCTACCCGGAGGACCACGACGTCGCCGAGCAGGCGACGATCTTCGACTCCGCCGAGTTGATCGCCGGGTTCGCCGGCAGCGCCATGTTCAGCTTGATCTTCTGCGCAGAACCCAAACGCGTCATCCTGATCTCGTCCGAGTCGTACACGGCCCGGAACGAATACATGATGGCCTTCGCCATGGGGCACCGGGTCAGCCTGGTCTGGTGCGACCCGGACATCGCCCAGCCGGAGAAGGGCTGGGACGGCAAGGCGTTCGCATCGGGCTTCAGCGTGGACTTCGAACGCGACGGTGACTTCCTCACCGACGCGGCAACCACAGACTGGTGAAGCATGCGGAAAGACAGACTGGTGAAACATGCGGAAAGTCAGCGTCGTCATCGCGACGTACAACTCGGGAAACCGGATCGAAGAGACCGTGCGGAGCCTGCTTGCGCAGACCCTGCCGGCGGATGAGTACGAAGGGATCTTCGTCGACGACGGCTCGACCGACGGCACGTACGACCTCGTCGCGGGCCTGATCGCCGACCACCCGCAACTGCAGCTATTGCAGCTCCCGAACTCCGGCTGGTCCGGCCGGCCGCGCAACCTCGGCACCGACCGCGCCACCGGCGAGTACGTCCTCTACCTCGATCACGACGACCAACTGTTCCCGGACGCCCTGCGCCGGATGTACGACTACGCGGTGCAGACCGGCGCCGACGTGGTGCTCGGCAAGGAGGTCATGAAGGGCGACCCGCTGACGCCCGGCTGGCCGACCTGGCGCGGCAACGTCGCCGCGGCCGGCGTTGACCAGCGGGTGCTGCACTGCGTGACGCCGCACAAGCTGTACCGCCGAGCGCTGCTGGCCGAGGCCGGGATCAGGTTCCCGGAGGGGCCGGTCCGGCTGGAGGACCAGTACTTCAACGCCGCCGCCTACACCGCCACCGACCGGGTCGCGATCCTGGCCGACTACCCCTGCTACCAATGGCTGATCCATGATCAGAACCTGCACCGGGCCGGCTTCGACTTCGACGTCTTCCTGGACTCGTACGAACGATCGCTGGAGCCGATCGAGGCGCTGCCCGACGGCCCGAAGCGGCGGGCCCTGCTGAAACGCTGGTACGTCCGCGTCATCCTGCGCTGGCTGGGCCCGGGCGACCACCCGGTCCGGGAACGCTTCCTGTCCGACGCCGACCGGCTGCTGCGCCACTTCCCGGCCGCGATGGACGACGACCTGGACCCGATCGACCGGGTCCGGTCCTGGCTCTACCGGCGCGGTGACCGGGCCGGCCTGGACGCCCTCCGGGAACGGGACCGGACGGTCAAGCTCGGGCTCGACCCGGTCCGCGAGGTCGACTGGGACCGCGGTGAGCTGCGGGTCACGATCAGCGGCCGGCTGCAGGCGGGGGACGACCCGTACCCGGTCGCCGCGGGCGCCGACGGCCCGGTGCTGGACCTGACCGGCGTCGGCCTGCCCGACCTGCCGCCCGAGTCGGCGACCCGGCTGGGCGACCTGGCCGCGACCCTGGTCGACCTCGGGCTGCGCGGCCGCGGCTCCGGCGTGGAGTGGCCGATGCCCGGCGGTACGCCGCTGCGGCTGGACGCCGACCACCGGCTCACGTTCACCGTGGCCGCCCGGATCGACCTCGGCCCGGGCGGCAGCCCGTTGCGGGGCTGGCTGGACGGCGGCGAGGGTGACGAGATCTTCGACGCCCGGCTGCACCTGACCGGGCTCGGCTACGAACGGATCGACCCGGTCCGGGCCGAGGGGCTGACCGAGCGGCCGGCGCTGATCGCCGGGCTACCCGTGGTGCCGTACCGGACCAACGACGGGCGGCTGGCGCTGGACCTGACCCGGCTCGGCGAGGCCCGCCGGATCCTGCCGCTGACCAGGGTGGACCCGGCCGCGAGCCGGATCGGACCGGACCGGGTCCGGCTGAGCCTGACCGGGCTGCACACGTCCGGCAATTCGGAGCTCACCGGCACCATCGCGTACGAGAGCTCGTCGGCCGCCGAGCTGGTCGCGGACCAGGACCGGCCCGCCGAACTGCGGTTCCGGCCGGAGCCGGGCGACACGTTCGCCGTGCTGGGCCAGTTCCAGGACCGATGGGCGCCGCTGCGCGCCGAACTCGACCTGGCCGCCGCGCCGCCAGCCGTCCGACAACTCCCGGAACCGGCCGCCGCCAAGCAACGCGCGGTCGCGGCGGCCAAGAACACCGGGACCCTGAAGACCGGCGGGGTACGGGTCACCTGGGCCGGCCGGGCCTTCGTCGTCACCGTCACCGGCACCGCGAGCGAGCCGCTGGACTCGGTCGGCATCTCGGTCCGTGGACGCCGGTCCGGCCTCGAGGTACCGGCCGCCCGGCAGGCCCCCGACCCGGCCGCCGGAGCGGACCGGGACGGCCTGGCGTTCGAGGTCACCGGACGGATCGACGTGGCCGGCCTGGAGGAGGACGTCTGGGACGTCCGGATCGACGGGCACGGGGCCGGCGGCAAGCACAAGGACCCGGTCCGGATCGGCAGTCTGACCGAGCTGCCGGCGCTGGTCGACGGCCGCGCCGCGGTGGCGTACGCGACGAAGGACGGCGGGCTCGCGCTGGACCTCACCGAGACCGCGCGGACCGTCGTCGGGGCGTCCCGGCCCGGCGCCGAGGACGCCGGCAGCGACACCGGTGAGTTGGTGCTCGCCCTGACCAGGGTGCAGATCGCCGGCTCCGGCCGGCTGTCCGGGCGGGCGGTCACCGAGAGCCAGCTGCCGGCCCGGCTGGTGGCCACCGACGCGGGTGCCGAGCTGGTCGCCGACGGCCCGGTGCGGGCGACTCGGCGCGACCTGATGTTCGCCTTCACCGGGCACCGCAGTTCACGTCGGATGACGGTCGAGTTCGGCACCGGCGAGGCCACCGTCGCGATCGCCGGCGAGACCGCGGCGACCGTTGCGCTGGCGCCCTCCCGACCCGACCCCGAACCCGTCCCGGAGGGCGTCGGCGGCCGGTTCCGGCGCGGCCTGAAGAAGGTCTGGAACCGGCGTCGCGGCGTGGACGACTCGTCCTGACCGGTCGACTTCACTTAAACTCGCCGCGCCCCGTGACTTTTTCGAGATACGTGCATTCGCCCACGTGGCACACGAACAGGAGAACAGTGCAGGCACGCAAGCTTCTGCGCCGGATCGCCCGGCGGCTCCCGAACGGCTTGGTCCGGACCGTGAAAGAGAGCCCGGTCGGACCGTTGCTGTGGCGCCGGTTGCCCGGACCCGAGCTGAGCGTCATCGTCCCGGTGTACAACGTCGAGGAGTACCTCGGCGCCTGCCTGGACAGCCTGCTCCGTCAGTCGCTGAAGCGGCTGGAGATCATCATCGTGGACGACGGCTCGACCGACCGCTCGCCGGCGGTGATCGCCCGCTACGTCAAGAAGGACCGCCGGATCAAGGTGATCCGGCAGGCCAACGCCGGCCTCGGCGCCGCGCGGAACGTCGGCATCGCGGCCGCCACGGCGCCGCTGATCACCTTCCTCGACTCCGACGACACGATCCCGCAGCGGGCGTACCAGCGGATGGTGGACACCCTGCACCGGACCGGCTCCGACTTCGTGGTCGGCTCGGTCCGCCGGTTCAGCCACGGCAAGTCGTCCAAGCCGGCCTGGGTGGACAACGCGCACCGCGAGGAGCGGCTCGGGATCACCATCGACGAGTTCCCGGACGCGATGCAGGACGTGATCGCCTGCAACCGGATGTTCCGCCGCGAGTTCTGGAACACCAAGATCGGCCCGTTCCCCGAGGGCATCGCGTACGAGGACCACGTGCCGATGGTCACCGCGTACCTGCGCGCCCGCTCGTTCGACCTGCTGTCGATCAGCACGTACAACTGGCGGATCCGGGAGGACCAGTCCTCGATCGGCCAGCAGAAGCACGAGGTCTCCAACCTGCGCGACCGGGTGTCGGTGAAGGACCTGGCCTGGGAGGTCGTCTCGGCCGAGTCGTCGCCCCGGGTGTCGGCCGCCTGGCTGGGCCGGGTGCTGGACATCGACCTGTCCCTGTTCGTCGAGTTCGCGGTCACCGCCGACGAGGAGTACCGGTCCGTGCTGCAGCGGGCCTGCCAGCGGTTCATCGCCCGTGCCGACGCGGCGGCCTGGGCCCACGTCCGGGTCGAGCGCAAGCTGCGGGTCGCTCTGGCCGCGCAGGGTCGTTGGGTCGAGGCCGGCCGGGTGATCGAGTACTTCCGGCTGAACGGCGCGCTGCCGCAGACGACGGTGATCGACGGCGTCGTGTTCGCCGACCTGCCGATCGCCGACGAGCTGGACCTGCCGGAGGACATGTACCGGCTCAGTGATCATCAGAGTGCGCTGTCGGCCTGTGTCGCCCGCACCGACTGGCTGCCCGACGGCAAGCTCCGGCTGGAGGGCTGGGCGTTCGCCCGCGGCGTCGACCTGACCGAGCACGACGAGGAGATCACCGCCTACCTCAAGGAGGTGAACACCGGCCGCCGGGTCGAGCTGGAGGTGGGCCGGTTCCGTCGCGACTACATCACCCGCTGGGCCAATCACCCCAATCAGCGATACGACTCCGCCGGCTTCACCGCCGTCGTCGACGTCGACGCGCTGGTCGACGAGCCGGTCGCCGAGGCGCAGTGGCAGCTCCGGCTGCGCACCGCCTGCCGCGGCGTCGAGCGGGAGGCCGCGGTGCACGGCATCATCCGGACCGGCCAGGGCAAGATGAACCCGGCCCGGGACCTGGCCCATGGCGACCTCTCGTACCGGATCGTGCCGGTGAACGACGACAAGATCGGCTTCTCGATCCAGGTCCGGCCGGACCAGTGGCGGGCGGTCCGGCTGGCGGCGAACGGGCGCGAACTGACCGGGCAGCTGCGGCTGCTCCGGCCCGGCCGGCCGCCGCGCGAGGTCGTGCTGACCCGGAACGGCCAGCAGGTGTTCCGGGCCAAGGTGGAACCGCTCGCCGACGGCGACTACACGTTCTCGCTGCAGCTGCCGGAGACGCTGCGGCCGAGCAGCACCTGGGAGGTCCGGCTGCGCGACAGCGCCCGGTCCGACCGGCGGATCTCCTGGCCGGCCGAGGCCGAGGCCGGCGCCGAGATCGGAAGCTACGGGCGCGGGGCGTCGCGCTGGATCCGCACCCCGCGCGGGTACGTGTCGCTGACCACCGCGCCGGTGGTGCTGCGGGCCCACGGCGTGAGCACCGAGGAGAACCGGATCCTGGTCGACGTGTCCCTCGAGGGCGCCGACCCGGCCACCCTGGCCGGCGCCTACCTGCACTCGCCGCGCGGGAAGGTGTTCGCCGCCTCGGTCGAGGAACTGCCGGCCGGCCGGCACCGGCTGGCGTTCGACCCGGCGGTGCCGAACTGGCGCAGCGAGGAGCTCTACCCGCTGCCGACCGGCACCTACGGCGTCCGGCTGCCCTGGTTCACCAGCGAGGCGGGCGTGGAGGAGTCGGTCAACCTCCTGTACGACATCGACTGGCTCGCCGAGCTGCCGTACGACCTGGTCACCGACTGGCACCGGATCACGATCGGCCGCCGGACCAACTCGCCGGTGCTCACCATCGGTCTCCGGGCGCCGCTCGCCGAGGCCGAACTGGGCCGGGTCGCGCAGCGCCGGCTGGCCGTGACCGACTGGCCGGAGAAGCCGGCCGACCAGGTGTTCTTCCAGTGCTACCGGGGCGAGTTCGCCACCGACAGCCAGCTGGCGATCCACCGCGAGCTGCACCGCCGGAAGGCGCCGCTGGACCTGCTCTGGGGCGTCTCCGACCTGTCGGTCGAGCTGCCCGAGGGCGCCAAGCCGGTGATCATCGGCAGCGCCGCCTGGTACGAGGCGATCGCCACCTCCCGGTATCTCTGCAACAACATCGACTTCGACCGGTTCTTTGCTCGCCGGCCGTACCAGAAGTTCCTGCAGACCTTCCACGGCTACCCGTTCAAGTCGATGGGCATCTCGTTCTGGCGGGCCAAGGACTTCCCGGACGACCTGATCGACGTCGAGTGCCGGCGCCGCAACGACGCCTGGACCTCGATCCTGGTCCCGTCCGAGTTCTGCGCCGACCTGTACCGGCAGGAGTACCGGTACGAGGGCGAGATCCTGGTCACCGGCTACCCGCGGGACGACGCCCTGGTCGACCCGGACGCCGGGGAACGGAGCCGGGTGCTCGGCCGGCTCGGCGTCGACCCGGCCAAGAAGGTGCTGCTGTACGCGCCGACCTGGCGGGACACCAGCGCCACCGGCGCCTGGTCGGCCCGGTTCTACGACGCGCTGGACATCGACAAGCTGGCCGCCCAGCTGGGCGAGGACTACGTGATCCTGCTCCGCGGCCACAACTACAACCTGCGCCAGGGCGACCTGGAGCACAAGGCCGCGACGGTCGTCGACGTGACCCGTTACCCGGAGATCAACGACCTGACGGTGGCCGCCGACGTGGCGATCCTGGACTACTCGTCGCTGCGATTCGACTGGGCCCTGACCGGCAAGCCGATGATCTTCTTCGTGCCGGACCTGGACGACTACCTGGGCACCCGGTCGTCGCTGTTCGACTGGGCGCCGACCGCGCCCGGCCCGCAGGTCAAGACCCTGCCGGAACTGCTCGACTGCCTGCTCCGGCTGGACGTCGTGGAGAAGGAGTACGCGGGCGAGATCGCGCGGTTCAACGCCGAGTACAACGGCCTGCACGACGGCGCCGCCACCCAACGTGTGGTGGAGGCGTTCTTCGACGAGGCCGATCGCGGCAGTCGCACCGACGGCTGAGAGGAACGCGCCGTGAAGCGGACTGCGGAGCAGGTGCGGTGGAGCCTCGAGGACCTGTTGCTGGCGGCCGTTCCGCTGGTCCTGGCCTGGCTGGTCTGGTCCGGGGCGGTGACCTCCGAGATCGGCACCGCCCTGTTCGTGATCGTGGCGGCCGCGGCCGCGGTGATCATCGGCGTCGAGCAGCAGCTGGCGTACCGGCGCGAGGGTGAGTCGCCGGTCGGCAGCCGGCAGCTGCCCCGGGTGGCGCTCGCCGCCGCGGTGACCGTGTTCGAGCCGGCCGGCGATCCGGTGGCCGGGGCCGGCCGGGCGCTGGCGATGTTGATCATCGTCGCCGGGCTGATCGTCGAGCCGGCGATCGCCCGCGGCGCGGCGTCCAAGCTGGTCTTCGTGCACGGCCTGCCCGGCATCGCGCCGCTGCCCGAGCCGCGCCGCTGGCTGCCGCCCGCGGTGCTCTGGGCCAGCCTCGGTGCGACCGTGGCCGGCGCCTGCTTCGGCTGGTTGACCGAGAACGGGCTGGAGGCGCCGGGGTCCTGGCTCTGGGTGGCCGCCGCGGTGCTGGCGGCCCTGGTGGCGGTGGCCTTCCTGACCGAGACCGCGGGGCGGATCCGGCGGCACCGGGAGATCGAACGGCAACTGGCCGGGGCGGTGGCCGACTACGGGCCACGGTTCGTCGTCTACACGGCCCGGCCGGACGACGCGTCGTACCAGGTGGCCATGTGGCTGCCGTACCTGAAACGGGCCGGGCTGCCGTTCCTCATCGTGGCCCGGGACGAACTGCCGGCCCGGGTGCTGGCCGGGCTGACGGACGTGCCGATCGTGGTCCGCCGCACCATCGGCGGGCTGGACGACGTCATCGCGCCGACCCTGGGCGCCGCCTTCTACGTCAACGCCTCGTCCGGCAACGGCGCCTTCATCCGGTACGGCCACCTGACCCACGTGTATCTCGGCCACGGCGACTCCGACAAGCCGCCGTCGTACAACCCGACCCACGCGATGTACGACCGGATCTTCGCCGCCGGGCCCGCCGCGACCCGCCGCTACGCCGACCACGGCGTCCGGATCCCACTGGACAAGTTCCGCGTCGTCGGGCGGCCCCAGGTCGAGGGCGTCCGGGTGGTCGAACCCGGCGACGGCACCGGGGACGGCCCGGTGCTCTACGCGCCGACCTGGCGCGGCCACGTCACCGAGACCCAGTTGTCCTCGCTGCCGTCGGGCCTGCGGATCGTGGACGCCCTGCTGGCCCGCGGCCGTACGGTGATCTTCCGGCCGCACCCGTTCTCGTACCACTTCGCCGAGGACACCGCCCTGGTCGAACAGATCCAGCGCCGGCTCGCGGCCGACGCAGCGGCGACCGGCCGGGCCCACCTCTGGGGACCCGCGGCCGAGTCGGAACGGACCGTGCTCGACTGCACCAACGAGTCCGCCGCGATGATCGCCGACGTCTCCGCGATCGTCTCGGACTACCTGTACTCGCGGAAGCCGTTCGCGATGGTGGCGGTGCCGGACGACGACCCGGTGCGGGGGGACTTCGTCGCCCAGTACCCGATCGCCCGCGGCGCGTACGTCCTGGACCGTGACCTGGTCGAACTGGACCGGGTGCTGGACGACCTGCTCGGCGCCGACCCGCACGCCGCGGTCCGGGCCGAGATCCGGGCCGACTACCTGGGCGACTTCCCGGCCGAGGGCTATGCCGACGTGTTCGTCGACGGAGTCCGGGACGCCGCCACCGGGACCGACCCGGGCGACGTGCACGGGCTGTCCGAACCCGACGAGCCGTCCCGGCCCAGCCGCCGGGCGAACCTGCGCCGGCAGCTGTCCGCGCTGGCCGGCGGCGCGGTCGCGGGAGCCCTCGCCGCGCTGGCCCTGGCCGCGGTGCTGATGGGTGCGCCGGCCCCGGTGTCCGCGGTGCTCGCCGTCGCGGCCGTGGTGCTGATCGGTTTCCTGAAGCGGACCCAGCTGACCAAGCCGGCCGGCTGGGACGGGCTGCTGACGTTCGCCGGCCCGGCCCGGCTGCTGCTCGCGGTCGGCTTCGGCCTGGTCGCGACCGCCGACCCGGTGGTGCTGCCGACGACGGTGATCCTGGTGCTCTGCATCGCCGCCGAGACGGCGATCAAGCGCGGCTGGGGCCGGCACGGCGTCGAGGTGGCCAACCTGCCCAGCCTGCGGGCCGAACTGCGCCAGCCGAACCTGCTGCGGCTGACCTGGCCGGGCAGCCTGGTCGTGATCGGGGTCGGCTGGCTGATCGGCTGGTTCCCGGCCGGCGGCTGGGTCGCGCTGGTGCTGGCGGTGCTGCTGCTCGGCGTGACGATCGGCGCGCTGGCGCTGGCGGCGGTCCGGGTGCACCAGGTCGTCGCCGCCGAGGAGCTGCTGCCGCAGACGGTCCGCGAGCTCGCCCCGCGGTTCGCCGCCTACTTCGCCTCGCCGGTCGGCGCCCGCTACCAGCTCGGCATGTGGCTGCCGTACTTCGACCGGATCGGCGAGCCGTACGTGATCATCACGCGGGACCTCAAGATGCACCGGGAGATCGCCGCGATCACCTCGGTGCCGGTGATCTACCGGCCCAGCCTGGGCAGCCTGGAGGAGGTCATCGTCCCGTCGATGGCCACCTGCTTCTACGTCAACAACGCGGTGAAGAACACCCACTTCATCGAACGCCGGGAGCTGACCCATGTCTGGCTCAACCACGGCGACTCGGAGAAGCCGGCCTGCTACAACCCGGTGCACGCGATCTACGACCTGATCTTCGCCGCCGGCCAGGCCGGGATCGACCGGTACGCCCGGCACGGCGTCGAGATCCCGGCCGAGAAGTTCCGGATCGTCGGCCGGCCGCAGGTGGAGTTGATCACCCGGGCCGAGCGGCCGGTCGTTGACCAGGAACGACCGACCGTGCTGTATGCGCCGACCTGGCAGGGCACCTTCGCCGACGCCAAGGTCTACTCGCTGCCGGTGGGGGAGCGGATCGTCCAGGCTCTGCTGGCCCGGGGCGCCCGGGTGATCTTCCGCGCCCACCCGTTCAACTACCGGTTCCCGGCGGCGGTCGAGTTGATCAAGAAGATCCAGGCCCGGCTGGCCGCGGATCCCGGCGGCGGTCACATCTGGGGCGACGCGGCCGAGCAGGCGATGACCGTCGAGGACTGCTTCAATGCCTCCGACGCGATGATCTCCGACGTGTCCGCGGTGGTGTCGGACTACCTGCACAGCGCCAAGCCGTTCGCGATCGTCTCCGTCGGCCGGACCCCGGCGGACCTGGTCCGGGACGCGCCCGCCGCGCTGGCCGGCTATCTGATCGAGGACGACCTGGGCAACCTCGACGGCGCCCTGGACGACCTGTTGATCAACGATCCCAAGCTCGACGAGCGCGACAGCACCCGGATCTACTACCTGGGCGACTTCCCGGCCGAGACCTACGCCAAGGGATTCCTGGACGCCGCCCGCACCGTGATCAACAGCGACCCGGCCGACCCGCGCCCCGAACCTGTCGAAGAGCCGAGCCCGGTCCCGCACCCGGTTGATCATGGTTAGCCTGCTCCGCCGGGCCGTCCCGGATCTCCCGCTGGCCGTCGCCGCCGGACTGCTGGTGATCATGGTCGCCGCGTTCCGGTCCGGCCCGTCGCCCGCGCTGGTCATCGGGGTCGGGCTCGGCCTGCTGTCGGCCGGCGTGATCGCGCTGAGCCGGCCGCTGGCCCGGGCCGGGTCCCGGCCGCAGCTCGGCGCGGTCCGGCTGCCCGGCCATCCCGATCCGGGCACCCCGGTGACGTTGCTGCTGACCCGGCTCGTCGCCGGCCTGATCCTGGCGCTGTCCGGGGCGGCCGCGGCGACCGGTCTGATCCCGGTGATGATCTTGGTCGGAGTGATCGGGATCGTGCTGGCCGGGGCGCTGCTGCAGCTGGTCCGGCGGCGGGCCCGTACGGTCGGGAACGCGGCGCGGACGCGGGCCGCGATCGAGACATACGCACCGCGGGTGATCATCTACACCAGCCGGGAGAGCGGCGGCGCCTACCAGCTGGCGATGTGGCTGCCGCTGCTGGACCGGCTGGGGGAGCGCTACCTGGTCGTGGTCCGGCATCCGGCCGCGCTGGCCTGGGCCGCGCCGCTCACGGCGGCACCGGTGGTCTGCGCGCCGCTGGCCACCGACCTGGACGCCGTGGTGACCGAGTCGGCCCGGGTCGCGCTCTACGTGAACGTCGTCGGCGGCAACGCCAACCTGGTCGGCTACCGGTCGCTGCGGCACGTCTACCTCGGCCACGGCGACTCCGACAAGGAGGCGTCGGTGCATCCGACCCACCGGATGTTCGACCGGATCTTCGTCGCCGGCCCGGCGGCCCGGGACCGCTACCGGCAGGCCGGGCTGGAAGTGCCCGACGACCGGTTCGTCGAGATCGGCCGCCCGCAACTGGCCGAGGCCGCCACCCTGGCCGGGCCGATCGGTTCGGTGACCGGGCCGACCGTGCTGCTGGCGCCGACCTGGCGCGGCTACAACGCCCGGACCGAGCTGAGCTCGCTGCCGTACTGCCTGACCCTGGCCGAAGCCCTGATCGCCCGCGGCGCGACGGTGGCGTTCCGGCCGCACCCGCTGAGCTGGGACAACGCCGCCGAGCGGGCCCTGATCGACCGGGTCGACGCGCTGCTCGCCCGGGACCGGACCGCGTCGGGCCGGCCGCACCGCCCGGCCGGGGAGCACCGCCGGGACACCCTGATCGAGGCGTTCAACGCCAGCGACGCGCTGGTCACCGACGTCGGCGGCCTGCTGGTCGACTACTTCGCCACCCTGAAGCCGTACGCCGTCGTGCTGTCCGCCGCCACTCCGACGCCGCCGGCGACCGCCGAGGCCGGCTACCTCGTCACCCATGATCAACTTCGGGCCGGCGACCTGGATTCGGTCCTCGAACCGTTGCTCCGGACCGACCCGAACGCCTCCCGGCGGCCCGAAGTGGCAGCCCGCTATCTAGGCCCGCTGCCGCCGTCCGAGACCCCGTTCCTGGCCGCGCTCCGGGCCCAGCTGGACCTCGCACCGCGCCCCTGACCCGGCCTCCGGTCAGGGGGCCGGCCCGGCATTCCGCGACGACGTCCGGAGGCCGGTCGAAAGCATGAGACGATCAGCTCAGAGGGCCCGCACCCGGGCCCCTGCCCACGGCTTTCATCGTGTCCGGTTCGCAACCACCGAACCGGACCCAGCAGTCGATGCCTCCCGTCACGGCCCGTCTTGCACGATCCTTCGGGAGGTACCGCATGACCCTTGTTGCTCCCTTCTCACCGTCGGTCGGTGCCCCGCGCACGCTCGGTGACATCTACGGTCCCGGGGTCGCGGTCTGCGCCCGGCCGCCGCTGGCCGACAACGCACCGGCGGGCCGGCACCGCGTGACGCGGGACGTGGTCTCGGCCAGGCCGGTCGGCGTGGCCGGGGACACGCCGCTGATCTGCAGCGCCGGCGGCACGGAACCGGCGTTGCTGGCGCAGTTGCGCGAGGGCGGACTGCCGGTCGGCACCGAGCTCCGTACGTTCCGTACCGAGACGGAGTTCGGGCTCCGGGTGGCCGAGGCGATGGCCGACGGCCTGCTGATCTCGATGGAGTACCCGCAGCCGAACTCCCTGCTGCCCGACACCCACGCGGTCAAGACGGCCGAGCTGGTCGGGTTCCTGAACAACAAGGCCAGCATCAGCACGTTCGTCGACCCGGACTTCCGGGCCCGGCGCCGGGTGGTGTCCCGCGCGGACCTCGCGGAGGCGACGCCGGTGGCCGGTTCCTGGGTGCTCAAGGCGGCGACCGACGACGCGCACCGCGGCAATCTCGACGTCTACCTGCACCGGGCCGGCGAGCCGGTCAGCTGGCCGGACTTCACCCGGGTGCTGCCCGCGTTCGTGGTCGAGGAATACCTGGACCTGGTCCGCAACTGGGGCATCCAGTTCTTCGTCGAGCCGGGTGCGACGGCGCGGCTGCTGGCCGTCACGGAGCAGCGGGTGGACTCCGCCGGGATCTACGACGGCGGCCTGTTCGGGCTGGTCAGCCCGCCGCCGCCGGCCCTGCTGGCGGAGTGTCAGGCGATCACCCAGCGCGCGGCGGATCTCGGCTACCGGGGGATGTGCAGCCTGGACTGCGCCGAGACCCGGGACGGCCGGCTGGTCCTGCTCGACCTGAACTTCCGGATCACCGGCGGCTCGATCCCGCTGCTGGCGCTGCAGACCGTCCGGCCCGACGCGCTGGAGCGGCCGGCCGAGTCGGTGAGCCTGGCCGTGACGGCACCGCTGGCCGACCTGCTCACCGCGCTGCGCCCGGCCCTGGCCGCCGGCGGCCTGATCGTGGTCGCCGGCCACGACACCGCCCGGACCGACCATTCGGTCCGGCAGAGCACCCTCCAACTCGTGGTGTACGGCGACGACCCGGACGAAGTGACCCTCCGCCGCCGCGCGCTGACCGCCCGGTTCGGCAGCTGAGGAAGCCCCACCCGGCAGGGTCCGCGGCCCCAGGCCCGGGCACGCCGAGACCGAGGGTCCGTGTCACATTTCGCCGGTCGGCACCGTCAGGGGGAGAAGTGCACCCTTTCGGCTGGAGGCGGCCATGAACCTCGTTCTCTTCATCACCAGCGGCGTGCTCGCCGCGGGTCTCCTGATCGGCGGCGCGATCAAGCTCATCGTTCCCGCGGAGACCCTGGCGGCGACCCGGCTCGGTGCCTGGGTGCGAGACGTCGGCGCGACCCGGTTGAGGTACATCGGAATCCTGGAGTTGCTTGCGGCGCTGGGTCTGGTGCTGCCGGCCGGGACCGGCGTCGCGCCGATCCTGATCCCGATCACGGCCGTGTGCGTGGGGCTGCTCATGATCGGAGCGATCGTCCTGCACCTGCGCCGCCGGGAGCCGCTGCTGGCCGCGGCACCGCTGGTCTACCTCGCGGCGGCGGGC
Organism: Microlunatus sp. GCM10028923; assembly: GCF_042666975.1. Classification (NCBI taxonomy): domain Bacteria; kingdom Bacillati; phylum Actinomycetota; class Actinomycetes; order Propionibacteriales; family Propionibacteriaceae; genus Microlunatus; species Microlunatus sp. GCM10028923. Next base: position 284,215 of record NZ_JBHTFF010000006.1, read on the forward strand.
TTCATCGCCTGGGGCCGGTTCGGTCCGGAGCCGGACCCGAACGTGTTCGCGTCGCACGTCGGCGCCTACTACCTCAGCGCCGGCCGGCTCGGGGCCGTCGTGGCCGTCGGCCTAGGCCTGGCCGGAGCGGTCGCCGCCGGCCTGGCCCTGTCCCGTCCCGGCAGCCGGCTCGGCACCGGGACGGGTTCGATCGGCGCGGTGTCCGCGGTCGGTGCCGGCTTGATCGGCATCGTGCTGGCCGGCCTGGTCGTGTTGACCTCCGACGCCGGAATCGGCACCGGCAACGGGCGCGCCGGGGCCTACCTCGGGCTGCTCGCTGGAGCAGGAGCGCTGGTGCTCGGTGCCGTCGCGCTGGTCCGGGCCCGCCGTTCGGCCGGGCCGGACGTCAGTCGAGGGCCAGGGCGGCGGTGATCCGGTCGGCGCTGGTGCCGAGCCCGAGCCGCTCGGTGAGCTCGGCGAACGCGGCCGGGTCGACCGGGGCGGTGGGCAGGGCGAGATCGTCCGGCTTGACGCCGAGGTCGATGTCGCGGGCGACGGCGACCACGGTCGGGGCGACGGCCAGGTAGTCGATCGCGGCGCCGAGCTTGGACCGGATCGAGCCGCTGATCTTGGTGTCGGGCTCGCTGGCGGCGGCGAGCACCTGCTCCAGCGTCCCGTACGTGTTCAGCAGCGACGCCGCGGTCTTCTCGCCGATCCCCGCCACGCCGGGCAGGCCGTCCGAGGTGTCCCCGCGCAGGGTGGCGAAGTCGACGTAGGCGGCGGGCGGGATGCCGTACTTGCCCTGCACCCAGGAATCGGTTACCTGTTCGTGCTTGCCGACGCCGCGGGCGATGTAGAGGATCCGGATGTCGCGCGTGTCGTCCACCAACTGGAACAGGTCCCGGTCACCGGTCACCACGTCGACCGGCATCGCCGCGGTGCTGGCCAGGGTGCCGATCACGTCGTCCGCCTCGTACCCGTCGTGGCCGACGATCGGCAGCCCGAGCGCGGTCAGCACCTCCACGATCAGCGGCACCTGCACCGCGAGGTTGTCCGGCGCCTGTTCACCGGCCGTTTCGGCGGAGGTCGACATCTCGCTGACCACCGTTTCCCCGGCGCCGGCGACCCGGTGCGCCTTGTAGCTGGGAATCAGCTCCACCCGCCAGGCCGGGCGCCAGTCGTTGTCCCAGCAGCAGACCAGGTGGGTCGGCCGGTAGGTGTCAACGAGTCTTGAGATGAAGTCCAGCAGTCCACGGACCGCGTTGACCGGGGTACCATCCGGTGCACGCAGGGAATCCGGTACGCCGAAGAAGGCCCGGAAGTACAGGGAAGCAGTGTCGAGGAGGAGTAATCGCGGTGTGCGCACAGTCGAATCCTGGCACGGCGTCGGGGATGGAGAAGCTTGACCGCCGCATTCTCGAGCTGCTGGCGAGAGACGGTCGCATGTCCTACACCGACATCGGCAAAGAGACCGGTCTCTCCACCTCGGCCGCCCAGCAGCGGGTGCGCCGGCTGGAGCAGCGTGGGGTGATCAAGGGCTATCGGGCGACGCTCGACTCCAACGAGCTGGGCCTGCTGGTCACGGCGTTCGTGGCGATCAAGCCGTTCGACCCGAGCCAGCCGGACGACGCGCCGGACCGGCTGCAGCATCTGCCGGAGATCATCTCCTGCTACTCGGTGGCCGGCGACCCGAGCTATCTGCTCAAGGTGCAGGTGCCGACGATGGCCGACCTGGAGGCCGTCCTGGCCAAGATCCGGGCCTCGGCGAAGGTCTCCACCCATACGACGACCGTGCTGTCCACGCCGTACGAGGATCGCCCGCAGCTGTGACCGCCCTGCTGTCCGATCCCCGGCTCTGGTGGCGGCTGGTCTGTGCCGTGGTCGGCGGGCTGGTGCTCGGTCTGGCCTGGCAGCCGTACGCGATCTGGGGGACCGTCCTGATCGGCATCCCGCTGCTGCTGATCGCCGTGCACGGGCAGCGGGCCCGGCGCGGCTTCGGTCTCGGGTACGCCTTCGGGTTGGCCCTGCTGACGGTGTCCATCGGCTGGATCGAGGTGCTCGGCACCTGGATCGCCGCGTTGTTGATCTTGTTCGAGGCGCTCTTCTTCGGCCTGCTCGGCGTCGCACTGGTGCTGATCTCGAAGCTGCGGCTGTGGCCGCTGTGGTCGGCGTTCGCCTGGGCCGCGCTCGAGTTCGCGTACTCCCGGGTCCCGTTCGGCGGCTTCGGCTGGGTCCGGCTGGCCTACACGGCCGTCGACACACCGCTGGCCGGATTCCTGCCGCTGATCGGCGTACCGGGCCTGAGCCTGCTGGTCGCCCTGGCCGCGACGGTGTTCGGCTGGCTGGTGCTGCGCGTACTGCGGGGGAACCGGCCGCGGGCGGAGTGGCGGCCGTTCCTGCTCGGACTGCGACGACCCGCCGTCGGTGTCCTGATCGGCTTCTTCATCGTCGGCGCCACCGGCGCGACGTTCCGCGGGTTGCAGTTCGAGCCGGCCGAGGGGACCGGCAAGCCGGTCACGGTCGGCGTGGTGCAGGGCAACGTGCCGGGCCGCGGCATGGACGCGATGGGCGAGGCCCGTACGGTCACCAGCAACCACCTCAACCAGACCGTCGAACTCACCGCCCGCTGGCGGCTCGGCAAGGTGCCGGAGCCCGACTTCATCCTGTGGCCGGAGAACTCCACCGACATCGACCCGATGCTGGACATCAACACCCGGCTGGTCGTCGACTCGGCCGCGAAGGTGGCCGGCAAGCCGATCCTGGTCGGTGCGGTGATGCAGGGCCCGGGCCCGGATGAGCGGCAGACCACCGGGCTCTGGTGGGATCCGCAGCAGGGCATCCTCGGCCGGTACGACAAGCGCAACCTGGTCCCGTTCGGCGAGTGGATCCCGTTCCGGGCCCAGCTGCTGCCGCTGGTGCCGATCCTCAAGGAGGTCGGGCCGCAGGCCATCCCCGGCACCCGGCCGGGCGTCATGACCGTGCCGATCGGCGACCGGGAGATCACCGTCGGCGACGCGGTCTGCTTCGAGCTGGCGTACGACCAGACGATCTACGACACGATCACCAACGGCGCGCAGGTGTCGATGGTGCAGAGCAACAACGCCACCTACGGCGGCACCGGCCAGATCGAGCAGCAGTTCGCGATCACCCGGGCCCGGGCGATGGAGACGCGGCGCGAGTTCGCCGTCGCCACCACCAACAGCGTGTCCGGCTTCATCGACCGCGAGGGCAACGTGGTGCACCGGACCCAGGAGTTCACCGCGGCCTCGTTCGTGGTCGAGATGCCGGTCCGGTCCGCGATCACGCCGGCCGTGCTGATCGCGCCCTGGCTGGACCGCGCGATGGCCCTGATCGGGCTGCTCGCTGCGGTCGTCGGCGGTGTCGGAGTGGCCCGCTTTGGACGTCTGCGGAAGACTGGGCAGTCTCCGGCGCGGGAACCCGCGCATACCTGAGGCTACGAGAGGACCCGGTGTGACCGAACGGCCAGCCACTGAACTGGGCCGGATCTTGGTGATCGTCCCGACCTACAACGAGGCGGCGAACATCGAGAAGACCACCGGTCGGCTCCGCGAGGCCGTACCGGAGGCCGACATCCTGATCGCCGACGACAACTCGCCGGACGGTACGGGAGACGTCGCCGATCATCTGGCCTCCTCGGACGATCACATCCACGTCCTGCATCGACGCGGCAAGGAGGGCCTCGGCGCCGCGTACCTGGCCGGGTTCGGTTGGGGCCTGGACCGCGGCTATGGGGTGCTGGTCCAGCATGACGCCGACGGCTCGCACCCGGCCGAGCGGCTGCCGGCGATGCTGCAGGCGCTGCGTACCGCGGACATGGTCAAGGGCTCGCGCTGGGTGGTCGGCGGCAGGACGGTGAACTGGTCGCCGCTGCGGCAGCTGATCTCCCGGGTCGGCAGCCTGTGGTCCCGGATCTGCCTCGGCCTGCCGATCAAGGACGTCACCGGCGGCTACAACGCCTGGCGCGCCGACACGCTGCGCAAGATCGGCCTGGACGACGTCGCGTCGGCCGGCTACTGCTTCCAGATCGACCTGGCCTGGCGGACGGTCAAGGCCGGGCTGCGGGTCGTCGAGGTCCCGATCACCTTCGTCGACCGGGAGCACGGCGACTCCAAGATGAGCCAGGCGATCGTCATCGAGGCGCTGATCCGGGTCACCCTGTGGGGGATCGCGTACCGGGCCGGGCAGCTGTCGGGCGCCGCCCGCCGCCGGCCCCGTTCCGTCGACCAGGGAAGTTGATCATGCGCCGCCGACACCCCTGGCTGATGCCGCTGCTGCTGGTCCTGCTGGTGGCGGTGCCGATCCTCGAGGTCTGGCTGCTGATCCAGGTCGGTCAGCTGATCGGCCTGGTCCCGACCTTGTTGATCTTGGTCGCCGAGGCCGTCCTGGGCGGCTGGTTGATGCGGCGCGAGGGGAACCGGGCCTGGCGGTCGCTGAACGAGGCGTTCCAGCAGGGCCGGATGCCGTCGGGGGAGCTCGCCGACGCCGCCCTGGTGCTGGTCGGCGGCACCTTCGTCATGCTGCCCGGGTTCGCCACCGACGTGATCGGCCTGTTCTTCCTGCTCCCGTTCACCCGGCCGCTGGCCCGTCGCCTGCTCGGCGCCGCGATCGCCCGCCGGCTGGACCGGGCCGGCGTCCCGACCGTGATCAACACCGACTCGGGCACCGTGGTCGACGGCACCGTCGTCGACGGTACGGTGGTCGACGGCACGGGGACCGAACCGCAGCCCGAGCCGCGCACCGTCCGGGGCACTCTCGAACCGCCCCGCTGAGCGTTGGCCGAGGAGCAGCCGCTGACCGGCGGCATGGTCAACACGGTCGTCCGGGTCGGCGACACCGTACGCCGCAGTGCCGGGCCGTGGAGCCCGACCGTGCACGCGGTCCTTGATCATCTGCACGCCGTCGGCTTCGACCGGGCGCCGCGTGCGCTCGGCTTCGATGATCAAGGTCGGGAGGTACTCAGCTTCCTGCCCGGCGAACCGGCCAGCCGGCCGTGGCCCGCGATCCTGCGTTCCGACGACGGCCTGCGCCAGCTGGCCGAACTGACCGCCGACCTGGGCCGCGCGCTGGCCGGTTTCGAGCCGGCTCCCGACGCGGTGTGGCGATCCGGCGGTGTACCCGGAGCCGGGCCGCGGGTGTTGCGGCACGGCGACCTGGCGCCGTGGAACACGCTCTGGCAGGGCGACCGGCTGGTCGGCCTGATCGACTGGGACTTCCTGGAACCCGCACCACCCTCCTGGGACTTCGCCCAACTGGCCTGGTTCGCGGTGCCGCTCCGCCCGGAGCCGAAGGGCTGGCAGGCCTGCGGTTTCCCGGAGCCGCCGGACCACCTGCGGCGGATGGCGATCGTCGCCGAGCATGCCGGGATGACCGTCCCGGAGCTGGCCGAGTTGATCTTCGCCGTGCAGGCCTGCGACCGGGACCGCACCCTCCGGTGGGGTCGTACCGGGATCCATCCGTACGACTCGTTCCTGGAGCGCGGCTTCCTGGCCGAGATCGACGCGGAGTCGGCCTGGCTGCGCGAGCTGCTCCGTCGGGCCTGACCAGGAACTCAGCCGCGCTCGGGCCGCAGCGGTCCCTGCACCCGGAGCTGCTGGCCGTCCGGCAGCACCATCGCGAAGGTTCGGCGGTACCACGGTTGATCCACCGGTGGGCCGTCCACGCCGAGCCCGGCGGCGAGCGCCCGTTCGTACACGAGATCCGGCGCGATGCCCAGGTCGATCGTCAGGCTCACCGGCGGGATCGTGCCCTCGGCCCGGACGAGGTTGAGGCCCTGGCTGCCGGCCCACGGCGTCACGGTCAGCCGCGCCATCGTGGGCGGATCCGGGTAGCGGAACGCCACGTGCAGGCCGAGCACGTGCGCCAGCTGCTCGGCGCCGGCTTCCACGTCTCGTACCGGCAGGTCGGGGAACACGGCGACCACGTCGCTGTCCCGCGGTTCTGCGGCCCGCACCATGACGACCTGCTGGGCGACGTGGTCGGGATAGACCCGCGCCATCCGGCTGGCCTCCTGCAGTCCGGCCCGACGGGCGACGCCGATCGAGCGCAGGTTCCGGGTGTCGATCCAGGCCTCGACCCCGGTGATCCCGGGCTGCGCCAGTAGGTGTTCGACCACCACCGGCGCCGCCTCGCCCATGATGCCCCGGCCCCAGTGCGATCGGCGCAGGTGCCAGCTCAGGCCGCGGATCGACCGGCCCTGGTCCGAGAAGATGCCGATCGCGCCGAGCGCCGCGTCATCCGGCCGGAGCCGTACCGCCCAGGTCCAGCCGCCGTTCCCGGCCAGGTCGGCTCGGAGCCGCTCCCGGGTCTCCGCGACGTCGCCGGTCGGCTCCGCCCAGCCGTACGGATCCATCGCGGGATCCCCGAGCATCGCGTGCAGACTCTCCGCGTCGCGGTCGGGGTCGAGCGGCACCAGCTCCAGCCGCGCCGTCGTGAGAACCGTGGTCGCACCCATTCCGGAAGGATAGATTGCGGCGCACCGCAGGTCTTCGGTGAAAATCGGCCGGGTGTAACCGGCGAGAGTTCACATCACAGGAGCGTGAGGAGGATCGCCGAGTGGGCGAGGAAGCGCGATGGGCGGAACTCGAGACGGCGGCGCAGCAGATCCTTGATCAACTGGATCCGCGGCGGCGCTGGCGCGTGGTGGACGCCGGGCCCGGAGATGATCTTGGTCGGATCGACATCCAGGGACGCGCCCCGGACGGCGGCCGCTGGGAGCAGGCCTCGGTGCACTTTCCGTTGTCCGACCCGTGGCCGGAGACCATCGCGTGGATCGCTTCCGAGCTCCAGGACTACGTGGTGGAGTCCGGGCTGCAATGGGGCGCGGCCGCGCCAAAATGTCCCGGGCACCGGCACCCGGCGGACCCGGTGACGGTCGAGGGCACCGCGGTCTGGGTCTGCCCGGCGACTCATGCCGTCCTGCGCCCGGTCCTCGCCTGAGGCCTACCCGCCCCGTCTCGGGACGAAGGCGTGCTGGGCCGCCCTGCGGAAGTCGCGCGGCGCCATTCCGTGTGCGGCCTGGAACCGGCGGGTGAAGTAGGCGGGGCTGGCGAAGCCGCAGGCGTCGGCGATCTCGGCGACCGGGCGCATGGTGGTGGTGAGCAGGGTCGCCGCCTGCTCGAGGCGCAGGTCGCTCACGTAGGCGGTGGCGGTGGTGTCGTAGTAGCGGCGCATCGACCGGGCCAGGTGCGCCGGACTCACCCGGGCGAGTTCGAGCAGCCGGGGCACCCCGCCGCGGAGGTTCGTCTCCCGCCGCATCGCGGCGCAGGCGTCGGCGAGCCAGTCGGGCGTGCCGGACGGCGGTCCGGTGCCGGGCGCAGGATCGAGGCCGAGCAGCGGGATGAGGTCGGTCCAGAAGCGGATCAGGTCCAAGGGTCGCGGCCCGGCCCGGAACCGTTCCAGGGCGGCTGCACAGACGGACTCGGCGGCAGCGAGGCCGGACTCCGGCAGGCGCCGGTGCGGCGGGCGTTCGGCGGTGTACCAGTCCGGCCCGACTCCGGCGAGCTCGGCGAAGGACCGCCACCGGCCGGCCGGGAAGGCGATGTTGTAGAAGCGGACCGGGCCCGAGATCGCGTGCTGGTCCCGCCCGGTCTGCGGATCGAACGTCCGCAAGAAGATCACGTCGCCGGCACGCAGCGACTGCACCCGGTCGGCGACGCCGGGGCCGAGGTCCTGGCTGCCGTCACCGTCCAGCACCACCATCACCTCGCAGTAGTCCTGGTGGCCGTGCGGGTCGGAGCGGCCGCGCAGGTCGACCAGAGCCGCATGGTACGGACGCCCGAGGGCATGGGCCTCGAAGCGTTCCAGGCCGGGCCGGCTTCTCGAGATCACCACCTCAGGAAGGCAGGCGATCGTGGCCGGTGTCGTGCGCGGCGGCATGGTCGGCCCGGGCACCGACCGCCGACCGGGCGGTGAGGGCGAGTTGCGCCGCGGGCCAGTGCCAGTGCACCAGGTCCCCGTCGAGCCTCGGCTCCGCCGACGCGAGGGCGGACGGCTCGGCGCCGTCCTCGATCAGCGACACGGTGCCGCCCAGGAAGGCGGTGCCGACCTCGGTCAGCACGACCGGGTGCGGTCGCCCTGCGTCGACCATGATCACGTCGAGGCCGATCCGGTCGTCGGCCAGGCTGACGATCTCCCCGCCGGGTACGTCCTCGCCCCAGCGGCCGGCGCCCGGCCGGAAGTCGATCATGGTCCCGTCGTCGGTGACGGTGACCCGCTGACCGAGCGTGAACCGATCACCGGGGGCGGCGGGGGAGCCGTCGATCCGGATCTCGGCGACGGGCCCGAGCCGAACCTCGAGGCGGACCCGGATCGAGGTGGCCGGGAAGGGGAGCCCGGCCGGCAGGTCGTCCCGGTACACGTGTCGGTCGCCGCCGGGGCTGGCCAGTCCGACGTGCCACAGCACGTGCTGGCCGTCCTGCGTCGCGCTGAACACCCCGGAGACGAAGTCCGCGTCGTCCTTGATCACCCGGAGCCGGAGGAAGGACGTCGGCCGCTGCCAGGGCGGACCGTCCGGGTCGCCGGTCCAGAAGCCGAGCAGGTTGCGCCGCTGGAACCACGCATCGGCGAAGTTGACCGAGCCGAGGGTGGCGGACCGGCCCAGCCAGCTGGTGCCGATCCGGTCCGGCCGGCCGCGTTCGAACCGCTCCCGGTGCAGGTCCGGTGCCGCCGGCCCGGCGAACCGTTCGATCACCTCGGCCGGTGCGTCCGACTGCAGGATTGCGGTCGCGACGTCGCCGACCTCGGTCGTCGCCGTGTCCGTCGGGAGCCGGTCGAAGGGCGGCCGGCCCGCGACCGCCTTCGCGATCGTGGCCAGCAGCACCGGGCTCTCGGCCAGTTCCTCGGTGTACGTCCGCGACATCGGCCCGGTCAGCTGGCCGGTCGGCCGGTGCCAGCGGGCAGCGAGGTGGCGCCAGAGGAGGTGGACCAGCCCGGTCGCGCGCTCGGCGACGGCGCTGTCGGTGATCAACTGGCCGATCGCCGACAGTGCAGTCCGGGTCACCAACCAGTAGGTCGGGCTGTTGTACTCGGCGAAGCTCCCCGAGTCCTCGATGATCGCCGCGAGCCGCTCCAGCCGTCCTCGCCCGTAGTCGGCCAACTCCGGATCGGCCAGCAGCTGGCCGGCGGCCAGCGCGACAAAGGTGCCCTTGGCGGCGATGTTCGTGTAGCTCATCGCGACGTTGCGGCGGATGATCGCCTCGACCGCGGCCCGGAGCGTGGCACCCACGCGTTCCGACTGGCCGGACGACAGCGCGGCCCGGTGCCGGAGCATGATCAACGCCAGTTCCTGACCGAGGAAGTCGGCCCAGTTGGGGTCCGGCCGCCGCATCGCCGGCAGCGGCTCCTCCAGGTAGTACGGCCAGACCCCGTACGTCTCGGACTGCGGATCCCGGTCCTGGCCGGCCAGCACGGCATCGATGACCGCGGCCGCCCGTACCGCATCGCCGGTCTCCAGCAGCGTCAGCGCGAAGGTCGCGCTCTCCCGGTACGGGTGCACGGTCCGGCCGGCCAGCGCGGTGTGCACCGAGGTCACCGAGCCGAGCCCGGTGATCAACTTCTGGTCCGGGTCGTAGGCGGCGTCCCCGGCCGACCTGGCCCGCCGGAGCAGCAGGCGATCCGCATCGAGGGCCGGGCCGGGCGTCGTCATCGGTGACACGTGATCAACTTTCGTCGGCGGCGTGATCAAGAGATTGCAAGTATTGGCGATCAGGGTAGCTGTCGTACGCGGCAAAGGCGACGCATCCTGAGGGGAAACATCAACTCGCCGCCGAGGAGACAGCAACGATGACCAGCATCCCCGACACCCGTTCCAGCTCGCTCGAGGACTTCGACCGCGACGGGTACGTGATCTTCCGCAACGTGATCGACGCCGACCTGATCGCGGAGGCGAGTGATCACGTGGCCTGGCTGGAGCAGCAGCACCCGGACGTCCGGCCGGAGAATCTCGGCCACATCTACCTGCGCGACGACCCGTTCTGGGTCCGGCTGATCTCCGACGACCGGTTGGTTGACATCGCGTCGCAGTTCGTCGGCGACGATGTCGCGCTGTTCGCGTCGCACTACATCAGCAAGCCGCCGTTCACCGGGCAGCAGGTGCTCTGGCACCAGGACAGCGCGTTCTGGCCGCTGGAGCCGATGGAGGTGGTCACGCTGTGGCTGGCGGTCGACCATTCGACGCCGGAGAACGGCTGTGTCCGGCTGATCCCGGGCAGCCACACGCTGGACACGGCGGCGCTGCGGGAACGGAAGGACGTCGAGAACGTGCTCGGCGCCGAGATCGCGGTCGATGTGGACGAGAGCCAGGCGGTGGACATGGTGCTCGCGCCGGGCGACGTCGAGGTGCACCACCCGAAGATCGTGCACGGCAGCAACGCCAACACGTCACCGAACCGGCGCTGCGGGCTGACCATCCGCTACATCCCGACCTCGACCAAGATCACCGCGGACGAGCAGCCGTACCCGAGCGCCTTCCTGCTCCGCGGCGAACCGGGCGTCAACACCTACCAGCCGCGGCCGACGTTCGACCCGGCCCGCCACTTCCCGTTCCGCGACGCCTGACCCTCACGCTGTCCCGGCCCGCGGGCGCCAGCTCGCGGGCCACCGTCCCGCACGCGCGACGAGCGACATCAGCGCCGGCAGCAGCATGACCCGTACGACCAGGGCGTCCAGCAGCACGCCCAGCGCCAGCGCGAAACCGAGTTGCTTCATCTCGATCCGGTCGATGAAGACGAACGCCACGAACACCGACATCATGATCAACGCCGCACTCGTCACCACGCTCGCCGAGGACAGGATGCCCTGGCGGATCGCCGCGGTCGGCTCGAGGCCGCGCCGCGATGCCTCCCGGACGCGGCTCATCACGAACAGGTGGTAGTCGAGCGAGAGCCCGAAGAGGATCGCAAAGACCAGCAGCGGCGTACGGGAGCCGATGAATCCGGGGGAGTCGAAGTTGAGCAGGCCTTCCGCCCAGGTGTGCTGGAACACCAGCACCAGCGCACCCCAGGCGGCCAGGCTCGCCAGCAGGTTGAGCCCCATACTGATGAGGGCGAACACCAGCGACCGGAACGTGATGAGCATGATCACGAGCGTCGCGAGCAGCACGAACCCGACGACGAGGAACAGCCGTTCGGCCTGGTGGGCCGAGTAGTCCGCGGAGTAGGCGGGCTCGCCGGAGACGGCGTACGCGGCGCTGTCGATCCGGCCGATGGTGTCGGGGACGAGCTGACCGCGCAGGAGTTCCAACGACTCCTCGGCGCGGGGATCGCTGGTGGCATAGGGGATCGGCAGGTCGAGCCGGACCGCCGTGCCGTCGGGCGACGTGCTGATCCGCGGCTCCGCGGTCTCGACGAACAGTGCATTCCCGCGGGTCCGCTCGGCCAACCTCGCCACGGCCTCCGTGAGGGCGGGGCCGTCCGCGGGTCCGACCTCCGCGATCACCGAATGGGCGAGCCCCGCGTCGGGGAACTCGGCGACGAGCGCGTCGTACGTGCTGATCGTCTGCAGCGACTTCGGGAACGACTCCCGGCCTTCCACGCTCGTCGTCATGGCCAGGCCCGGGACGGCGAGACCGGCGATGACGACGAAGCCGATCGCGGCCGTCGCGACGGGATGACGGAGGGCCGGCCGCAGCACCGTCGACCAGGCGCCGCCCCCGGCCGCCTTCGTCCGACGGCGGGCGAGCAGGCCGCCGTCGATGCGCCGGCCGATCTTGACCAGCAGGGCGGGGAGTACGGTCAGCGAGCTGACCATGGCCAGGGCGACGACGATGATGCAGGCCGTGGCGATCGAGGAGAAGATCACGTCGTCGACCAGGTACAGGCCCGCCAACGACACGATCACCGCGATCCCTGAGGTCAGGATGGTGCGCCCGGCGGTGGCGGCGGCCGCCTCCACCGAGGCCGCGAGCGGGTCCGTCCCGCCGTTGCGGGCCCGTTCCTCCCTGACCCGCTTGAGGTAGAACAGCGAGTAGTCGACGCCCACGGCCAGGCCGATCATGGCCAGCACGCTGGTGACCGCGCCGCCGGCGTCGGGGAAGAAGTGGGAGCTCAGTGCGTACACGCCCATCGCGGCGATGATCGACGTGATCGCCAGCGCCAGCGGCACGCCCGCCAGCAGCAGCGACCCGAAGACGACGAACAGGATGATCAGCGTGATCGGCAGCGTGAACCGCTCGACCTGCGCGAGCTGGGAGCCGAGCTGATCATCGAGCTCGGACGAGAGCGATTTGGAGCCGGTCTGCGCGATGTCGAGGCCGGGATGGGCCGCCTGCACCGCCGCGGTGGTTTCGAGGAGCGGGTCGAGGTGGTCCCCGGCCTCGTGGGCCGGCATGGACATCGTCACGGCGACCATGACCGCGTTCCCGCTGTCGGCGGTGACCGGTGCTGCGACGTCGCCGACCTCGTCGAGCGCGTTCAGCTTCGCGGTGAGGTCGTCCGCCGCGGCTCCGACCGCCGCAGGGTCGAGGGCTCCGCCGGGCCGGGTGATCAGGATCCGCTCGACCGCGGGAGCCTCCAGGCCGTTCTTCAGGGCGATGGTCTCGGCCGCACCGGCCTCGCCGATCCAGTAGTCGGAGAACACCACCTGCTTCGTCCCGGCCAGGGCACCGGCCCCGACGCACAGGGCGACGAAGAGGGTCCAGGCGAGGACGGCCTTCCAGGGGTTGGCGGCGCTCCAGGCCGCGACGCGCACCGGGAACGGTCGGCCCTTCGGCTCGGCGTCGGTGTCGTGATCCGGTGGGGGTGGCGTACGCGTGATCGCGGCGGTCATGTGTATCGACGCTAAGCAGGATCCTTAGCGAAGGCACTCCGGCAGCCCGGCCTCAATGTGGTGGGGAATACCCCACCGGCGCGGAGCGTCCGGGCGCACAAAAATGACCGCCTCCCGACACTGACGCATCGCCGACCAGTGCGATGCGGGTGCCGGGAGACGGCCAAGCTGGCGTGGAACCCGAGTTAGGCCGACTTCGCCGAGTGCGAGGAGAGGTAGTTCGGCCCGAGGGCGCCGGACCGCAACAGGTCCAACCGCTCCTTGAGCAGATCCTCCAGCTCGGCGATCGACCGGCGCTCGCGCAGCATGTCCCAGTGCGTCCGGGCCGGCTTCTCGTCCTTCGCCTCCGGACGCTCACCGTCGGAGCGCAACGACTCCGCACCGCACCGCGGGCACTCCCACAGCGCGGGAATCTCGGCCTCTTCGGCAAAGGTCAGCGCGAAATGGTGCTGGTTCGGGCAGTCGTACCCGATCTCCTGGCGAGGAGCGAACTCAACCCCGGTCTCATCTTCGAAGCTCTTGGCTCCGAGGCCGGAACCCCGTAACGAGCGATCTGCCATCGTGTCCTCCCGACTCGATCCTGACTTGGATGGTCCCCTGGAGAACACAACTCCCGAGTAGCCGGAAATGTTCCGAACGGGTGAACAAACCGTCACAAAGGTGCGGATTCCCGGACCGGACTGCGGACCGGGAGCAGGGCGACGGCGCCCACGAGCAAGACCAAGGCTATCCCGATGATGCCCATCCGGTCACTGGCGAAGATTCCGGCGAACAGCCCGAACAGGCTCGGCGCGAGGAAGGACACGGCCCGGCCGGTGGTCGCGTACAGGCCGAACAGCTGCCCCTCGTGACCCGGCGGGGCGAGCCGGGCCAGGAAGGTCCGGGAACTGGACTGGGCGGGGCCGACCCAGAGGCACAGGATCAGGCCGAAGATCCAGAACAGGGTCGAACCGTGCGAGAACAGCAGGACGGTCGCCGCGACGATCAGGCCGCCGAGGGAGACCAGGATGATCAGCTTCGGGCCGACCCGGTCCTCGATGATCCCGGCCGCGAAGGCGCCCGCGGCCGCGACCACGTTGGCCGCGACCCCGAAGATGATCACGTCGCCGGCGGAGAGTCCGTACACGCTGCGGGCGAGCACGGCACCGAACGCGAACACGGCTGCCAGCCCGTCCCGGAAGATCGCGCTGGCCAACAGGAACCAGACGGTGTGCCGCGACTGAGCGTAGAGCTCGCGGAGTTGCCGGATCAGCACCCGGTACGAGGCGAAGAAGCCGACCCGGGCGGCGCGGTCGGTGGGCGGGATCTCCGGCACCGCGACGAGCACCGGGATCGACCAGACCGCGAACCAGATCGCGGCGACGACCGCCAGCACCCGGTACTTCATGCCGCCGTCGGCCGTCACGCCGAACAGCCCGACGTCGGGCTGGATGAACAGCAGGTAGGCGCCGAGCAGGACGCCGATGCCGCCGACGTACCCGGCGGCCCAGCCGATGCCGGACACCCGGCCGATCGTCGCCGGGGTGGAGATCTGCCGCAGCATCGCGTTGTACGAGACGGCGGCGAACTCGGAGAACACGCTGCCGGCGGCCATCAGGACCAGACCGAGCCACAGGTAGGAGTACTCGTCGGCGACGAAGAACAGCCCGGCCGAGGACAGGATGGTCAGCGCGCTCCAGAGCGCGAGGTTGAGCTTGCGCCGGCCGCCGGCGTCGGCCCGCTGCCCGATCACCGGCGCCAGCAGGGCGATCAGCAGGCCGGCGGTGGCGAGCGCGATGCTCAGCCAGGTCGCGCCGGACAGCGAACCGGCCGGGGCCCCGGCCGCAACGTCCTCGGTCAGGTAGGGCGCGATGACGAAGGTGACGACGATCGTGTTGTACGCGCTCGAGCCCCAGTCCCAGAGCGCCCAGGCCAGGACCTGGCGGGGCTTGGCGGATCGGGGCGTCGCGGTGGTGGAGTTCATGGGTGGCGGCGGCTCAGGTCCAGAGCCCGCGTCGGTTCAGCACATCGGACAAGATATCGATCCGGTCGGTGAAAAGGCCGTCGACACCGAGATCGATCAGCCGTTCCATCTCGTCGGCGTCGTCGATGGTCCAGACGTGCACCTGCTTGCCGGCCCGGTGCACGGCCTTGATCAACGACTCGGTCAGCACGGTCACGGTCCGTCCGGCGACGGTGTGCCGGACCGGCAGCTGCAGGGCGGCGCCGGCGGAGTTGATCATGGCGGTGAGCCGCGGCGCGTACCGGTTCCAGGCGATCCCGGCCTGGCTCGCGGCGGTCGGCACCTCGGGGCCGAGCAGCCGCCGGATCCGGTGCAGCCGGCGGACGCCGAACGAGGAGACGCAGACCCGGTCGATCGCGCCGTGCCGCCGGATCGCCTCGGCCAGCAGCGGGACGGCGGCGTCGGACTTCGCGTCGACGTTGAACCTGACCTCGGGATGGGCCTCGAGCAGCTCGTCGAACAGGGGGATCGGGTCGACGCCGCCGATCCGGGCCTGCTTCAGTTCGGCGTACGGCAGGTCGGCGACCAGCCCGGTCCGGTCGGTGACCCGGTCCAGCCGGTCGTCGTGGAACGCGACCAGGACGCCGTCCGCGGTGGCGTGCACGTCGGTCTCGAAGTAGCGGTAGCCGAGCTTGGCCGCCTCGGCGAACGCGTGCAGCGTGTTCTCCCGGCCCAGGTTCGGCGGGTAGGTCGCACCGCCGCGATGGGCGAAGGCGAGGAACGGCGCGTCGAAGTACGCGAAGTCGGCTGCGCGCACGCGGTCAGACGCCCGGCAGCCGGCGCAGCAGGTCGGCGATCACGTCCGGCATCCAGGGCGGGACGCCGAAGACCACGAACCCGAGGTACGCGGCGGTCAGCCCGACGCAGATCGCGAGCACGGTGAGCAGGACCTTCTGCCGCAGCGGCCAGCGGCCGAGCCGGCGCAGGATCAGCCGGAACAGCCGCATCAGGCGGTGCGCCCAGCGGAACTCCGAGGACCAGACGGCCAGGCCGAGCAGGACCAGCGGGATGCCGCCGGGACCGGGAATCGGGCCGGTGACCGCGCCCAGGATGATGAAGAACAACCCGGCGACCGCGACCCCGATCCGGTAGACGACCAGCTTGCGCGGGTCCTGCCGGATCTTCCGCCGCCACTCCCAGCGGTCCTCGGTCGGCTCGATCAGGACGTGGGTGTTGTGCCCGGGCTCGTATTCGTCGAACGCACCGCCGCGCTTCCAGTGGGCGCGGTGTCTCCGCGCCGTACGGGAAGCCTGGTCCGCCGACATGCCACAACTGTAATTGGCCCCACCCACAGTCCGTGGGCCAGACCGCAAATCTCAGGTCCCACTCAGTGACCGGCGGTGAGGGCGACGCTGGTCTGCCAGAGGTCGGCCGCCTTCGCCTCGTCGTAGGAGTCGGCGGACGACGTGGTCTCCCGCCGGCCGGTGAAATAGCGGCCGGTGACGGCAGCGAGCCCTGGGTCGGTGATCAGCCGGGCCAGGGCCGCGGCGGAGCGGCGCGGAGTGTTCCGGTTGATTCCGGGGATCAGGGTGAGGGCGGGCATCACCCGGTGCCAGACGAAGGCACGGATCCCGCGGAAGTCGCGGGCCAGCCCGGTGCCGGGCATCTGCCCGGGATCGAAGGCGTTGAAGGTCACCGCGGCGGCCCGGGTGCGCCGCGCGAATTCGTAGCAGGCGAGCAGATTGCACAGCTTCGAGGTGGTGTAGCGGCGGCGGCCGGCTCGTAGCGGGTCCGGGTCCTGCTCGCTGTCCGGATGCGCCAGCCGTTCGGCGGTGTCGTACGCGGGCGGCGGGAAGCCGGTCCGCTGGGCCGGGTCGTGGGTGGCGCTGGTGACGAAGACGACCCGGCTCCCGGCCGGCATCCGGGGCAGGGCCTCGCGGATCAGCAGGAAGTGGCCGAGGTGGTTCACCCCGAACGTCTCCTCGAACCCGTCCTCGGTCAGCCGCAGTCCGGTGAAGCCGACCAGGCCTGCGTTGGCGATGATCGCGTCCAGTGGCGGCAGGTCGGCGACGAAGCTTCGCACGTCGGCCAGTGAGCCGAGGTCGAGCACGCGGCCGTCCGCCCGGTCACCGAGCCGGGTCGCGGTCTCGCCGACCCCGGCCGGCGACCGGCCGGTGATGATCACCCGCAGGTCCGGACCGGCCAGCAGGGCCCGCGCCGTCTCGGCCCCGAGCCCGCCGGTGCCGCCGGTGATCAACACCGTTCGTTCGCGGTCCATCGCCGCCCCGTTCTCCGGAACCCTGGGACGCCCATCTTTGCAGTCGAATGGGTAGTAGAAATAGGGCGGATGACCGATGTTTCGTGGCCGCGCCTGCCTGACCATGGCAGCAGTGCGGATGACCGGAGGAGCGGCGATGGCAGCGGGACGGATGAAGGTTCTCGAGCTGTGGCGCTATCCGGTCAAGTCGTTGCAGGGAGAACGGGTCGACGAGGTCCGGATCACGTCGGCCGGTCTCGACGGAGATCGGAGATTCGCTCTGTTCGACGCCCGGTCCGGTCTGGGGTTGACCGCTCGGCGAGCGCCTGAGTTGTTGTTCGCCTCCGCCGCCGCGGCCGAGGACGGCGGGGTGGACATCACGCTTCCGGACGGTTCGGTGACCCGCGACGACGCGGTTCTCTCGGACTGGCTCGGGCGCGCCGTGCGGTTGCAGGCGGCCGGTGCACCAGACCGGCGCCGATACGAGAACCCGGTCGACTTCGAGCACGAGGCAACGTCGCCGTGGGCGTCGTTCGACGGTGCGCCGGGCCCGTTCCACGACTCGGCGGCCGCCCGCGTCTCGCTGGTTTCCACCGCGACGATCGGCCCGTGGGATCGGCGCCGGTTCCGTGCCAACGTCTTCCTCGACGGCGACGGTGAGGATGCTCTTGTCGGATCGACGGTGGCCCTCGGCGACGCCGTGCTGGACATCCAGATGCGGATCGCGCGTTGCGTGATGACGACGCGACCCCAGGGTGGTGGCGTCGAACGCGATCTCGACGTACTGCGCACCATCAACCGAGAGCGCGGTCGCTGCCTCGCCGTCGGTGCCGTCGTCGCACGCTCCGGAGTCGTCCGTCTCGGGGACGCCCTCAGCTGAACGACCCGAGGCGCTCCGGGCCGGGGCCAGGCCGTCGTCCACGCGTACCGGCGCGGACTGGCGACCTGACCCCGGCGTCGGGTTCAGCGGGGGACGGTGGTGCGGAGCAGCCGCGGCCCGGTGACCGAGTAGAGGTCGCCGTACTCGTCGACCACCAGGTGGGTCCCCGCTCCACTCGGCCGGAGCACCTCGAGGCTGCCGTCGGCGCTGCCGGCCTCGAGCGTCTGCTTCGGGTCGAAGCCGAACAGCCGGCCGCCGGCGTTGCCGTAGATGGTCCCGTTCGGGTGCCGGACCAGCCGGGCGTAGTTACCGGGGATCCGGTCACCCGGCTTCCAGTCCGGGAAGATCTCCTCGGAGAAGATCAACTTCTCGGTGCCGGGGTCGAGCGCGGCCAGCCAGCCGTTCGCGTAGAACCAGACCACGCCGGTCTCGTCGGTGAGGGCGGCGTCGACCGACCGCGTGCCGGCGATCGGCCACGGCATCGTCTTCGCCTGGCCGGTGGTCTCATCGAAGATCAACAACTTCGCCTGGTCGTCGATCGGCTCGCCGTCGTAACCGTAGAAGATCGAGCCGCCGGCGAACACCTTGCTGCCGCTGGCCGCCAGGGCGCTGATCGACTGGTGGCCGATCGCGCCGGTCAGGCTCGTGCAGGTGCCGGTGGCAAGATCAAGATAGCCGAAGCCGCCTTGATCATGACCGTAGTCGGCCTGGCTGCCGAAGTAGACCCGATCGCCGTGCCCGGTCAGTCCGTACGGCCGGTTCTGATGATCACCGATCGTGCACTCCTGCCGCGGCGCCTTACCGGCCTCGATCTCGGCCGGGGTGAACGAGTCGATCCGGCCGTACGGGTAGATCCCCTGATAGATCCGGCCGCGGTAGTTGATCATCTGTTCGGCCTGGCCGCCGACCAGGTAGGTGCGCTGCCGGTCGTCCCGCAGCGGGGTGTACGCGCCGATGCCGCCGGTCAGGTAGCCGGCGGTCCAGAGCCGCCCGTCGCTGCCGAGGGCGATCGAGTTGGACGCGATCGGCATCGGCGGATTGTTCGGCACCTGGCCGCGCTGGAAGTTGCCGGTCTGCAGGTTGTAGGCGGTCATGATGCCGCCCGAGTTCCAGCCGACGATCGACAGTCCCGGCCAGGCCGGGTCGCCGAGATCGATCAGCTCCCAGGCGCGGGAGAAGATGTTGACCGGTGCGTCGAGCACGGTCTCCACGCCGGTGGCCAGGTCGTAGGAGTGCAGCGGCAGGTTCGTCTCGCCGGCCTTGTTGAAGTAGATCTTGCCGTCGACCGGCCGGGTGGCGCCGTTGTAGATCACGCCCTTGATCTCCGTGACCACCTCGCCGGTGACCGCGCCGGCCGCGTCCCGGCCGACCTTGATCACGGTCAGGTAGTCGTTGCCGCGGCTGTTGCTGTCGCCGCCCCAGACGGTGACGTAGCCGTCGCCGGCGGACCCGCCGTAGAGCCAGGGGAGGGCGAGCTGCTCGGGGCTGAGCAGGGCGGTCAGGTCGGTGCAGTCGCCCGTCGCGCCGGCGTCGACCGGGCAGCCGTACAGGTGCGGCTTGGTCCCGGTGCCGGTGAAGACGGCGTCGCTGACGTTGTCGTACGCGGTCCAGCGGGTGTAGTTGGCGTCGGCCGTCAGCGGGTTCGGCCCGACGACGGCGAAGCCGCCCTGCTCGTCGTACTTCCAGATCGCGGCGCCCGCGTAGCCGTCGGTGGGCTCGCCCCAGCCGCCGCCGTACACGGTGCCGTCGGTGCCGAAGCTGAGGCCGTAGACGAAGCCGAAATGATCAATGGGTGGGGTGCCGATCCGGACCGCCTGGGCGGCGCCGGGCGTCCAGGACCAGAGCGCGGCGGAACCGTAGGTGCCGATGTAGACGATCTTGCTCACCGGGTTCTGCTTGACCGTCCAGGATCCGGTGGCGCCGGGCAGGTCGACGGTCTTGATCACTTCGGTCTTCAGGATGTCGCTGATCACCAGTTTGGCCGGGCTGCCGGTGGAGCCGGTCGCGACCGAGTAGGTCACCTTGCGCCCGGTCTCGTCCTCGCCGGCGCCCATCGCCAGATACGTTGCGGGCTTGGTGATCTGCGGCCCGACGCTGGTGACCGGAGCGGTGATCAACACCTCGTCGTAGGTCCCGGACACCCGTACACCCAGCTCGACGGCGACCGAGGCCGCGCCGGCCGGTGCGGTGCCGTCGACCGTGACGATCGCGGTGCCGCGCGGGTGGGTCGCGTACTCGGCGTCCAGGACCGCGCCGGTGGCGTCCAGCCAGACCAGGCCGATCGTCGCCGTGTCGGTGTCGGTCGCGTGCGCCCGGGCCTGCAGCACCGAACCGGCCGTCACCGCGACCGCCTCGCTGCGGGCGCCGATGCCGGCGCAGCCGCGGCCGCCCAGGGCCAGCGCCTTGGTGCCGTCCGTGGCGCCGTCGCGGTCGAGCTCGAGCCCGTCCTGGCATGGGGCGGTCCCGCCGCGCCCGTCGGTCGGGGTCCAGCCGTCGAGGTCGGCCTCGAAGCTGTGGTTCGGCACCAGCAGGTCGCCGGTGCGAATCGGCGGAGCGGCGGTCTCGGCGACCGCCGCCGTCGGGAGGGAAAGGGTCAGGCCCAGCGTCGCGCACGCCACTGCGAGCCAGGCCTTCGGCCGGTTCCGCATGGTCACCACCTTGGGATCGGGAATCCGCTCAGCGTATTTAGTGGCGTCAAGAACCGGAATAGTTTCCGTCCGAAATGGACGGCCTTAGTTGATCACGTCGTTGAGCCGGGCTCGCCGAACCAACGGGACAGCTGGACCTCGAGCTCCTGCTGATCGTCGCCGACCCAGGCGACATGCCCGTCGGGGCGGAGCAGGACAGCCGGCACGGACAGGTCCGCGGCGGGATCCGCCAGCCGGTCGACCCGGTCCGACCAGCCGCCGGCGGTCAGCCGACCGGTGCGGTCCAGCAGCAGGCCGCGACCCCGGTGCAGGTGCTGATAGAGCCGGCCCTCGCGGAGGTCGAGGTCGGGCAGCCGGCGACCGAGCAGGTCGGAGTCGCCGCCGAAGTCGTACCGGATGCCGATCGCGGTGATCTTCTCGACCAGGTAGCGGTTCACTGCATCGAGGCCGATCAGCTCGGTGATCAGCCGGCGGACGGCCAGCGGTCCCGGGCCGGGGGACTGCAGCTCGCGCTGGGCCCGGGTGTTGTCCAGGACGTCCGCGGCGACCGGCCGGCGTTCGGGCTGGTACGTGTCGAGCAGGCCCTCGGGCGCCCAGCCGCGGATCTGCCCGGCCAGTTTCCAGCCGAGGTTGACGGCGTCCTGGATTCCCAGGTTGAGGCCCTGCCCGCCGGTCGGCGGATGGATGTGCGCCGCGTCGCCGGCCAGCAGCACCCGCCCGACCCGATAGTTCTCGGCCAGCCGGGTGGCGTCGCCGAAGCGGGACAGCCAGCGCGGGGAATGGACGCCGAAGTCGGTGCCGGCGACGGCCCGCAACTGGCGTCTGAAGTCCTCCAGGGTGGGCGGCACCGCTCGATCCTCGACGGGACCCGCGGGTACGACCACGCTGTGGATCCCGCCACCGAAGGGACGGAGCCAGAACGGTCGGTGGGTCTCACCGAACTCGGCCACCTTGGCCGCGATCAGTTCCGGCGCCGCCTCGACCTGCAGCTCGCCCATCAGCGTCTCGGTCCGGGAAGGTTCGCCGGGGAATCCGACGCCGAGCCGGCGGCGGACCGTGCTGCGCGCGCCGTCGCAGCCGACCAGATATCGCGTCCGCAGCAGTTCTCCATCGGCCAGTTCGACGGTCACGGCCTCGTCGTCCTGCTCGAACCCGACCACCGCCGATCCGTGCCTGACCTCGGCACCGAGGGCGATCGCGTGCTCCTCGAGCAGCCGGACGACGACCGGTTGCGGGATGCCGAGCAGGAAGGGGTGCGCGGTGTCCAGGTCGGTCGGTGGTGGGCTGTCGATGCCGGCGAAGTAGGCGCCGGTCGGACGTCGCCGGCCATTTTCGAGCAGGCGATCGAGCAGGCCGCGCATCGCCATCAGCTCGAGGCTGCGGATGTGCAGGCCGACGATCCGGACGAAGGAGGCGGGCTCGGTCTCCTGCTCCAGCAGGAGAACCCGGATGTCGTGCAGTCGCAGTTCGGCGGCGAGCATCGCGCCGGTCGGCCCGCAGCCGGAGATGATCACGTCGAAGGTCTGGTGAGTGTTCATGGTGGTGCCTTTCGGAAGAGCCTGGTCAAGGCACTCCCGGCGACACCTATCCGGCTCGCGCGACCGTGACGCGAACGGGGAGTACCCACATCGTTGCAGCGTTCATGGGTCTCACCTCCTCGATCGGTGTCACGGCCAGAGCAACTTACCGCCCGGCCGTGCTCCGGCCAAATGGCTTACGCCGGAGTCAGAGGGTGGAGCGGTGCTCCCACACGGCCGCCGTGAGGGAGGCGATGAAGCCGTGTGCGACCTCACTGGTCCACGGCGCGGTGGTGGCGACGGCGAGCACGAACGGGCGGGCGTCCGGTGGCCGGACCAGGCCGGCGTCGTGGGTGATGTCGGTGACCCAGCCGTTCTTGTGGGCGACCCAGGTCCCGGCCGGCAGACCGGCCCGCAGATCCATCGCCATCTCGTTCGCCGCCAGCACCTCGAGGACGGCGTCGCAGGAGGCGCGATCCGCGGCCGTCCCGCGGTGCAGGGCGGACAGGATCGCGGCCAGCCCGCGGGTCGTGATCAGGTTGCCGTCGCCCAGCTTGTCCCGGGCCGCGTAGTCGTTGATGCCGCGGGAGACGCTGATCCCGGTCGCGCCGCAGGCGGCGATCGCCTCGCCGACGGCGGCCAGCCCGACCTGGTCCAGTACCAGGTTGGTGGCGAGGTTCGAGGACCGTACGACAGCGCGCCGGCACAGCCAGCGCAAGGTTGCCGTACCGCCCAGCTGCTGCCACGGCTCCGGATCGGAGTCGTCCTCCTGGACCACGCCGAACGTCCCGCCGACCTGTGAGGTGAACTCGTTGTGCACCGGAATCTCGGCGTCCAGGTCGACCCGGCCGGCCGCGGCGAGCCGGTAGGCGGCCAGGACCAGCGGCAGCTTCATCGTCGAGGCCGCGTAGTGCTGGGCGTCGGGATTCACCTCGGCCACCGGGTCGCCATGATCATTGAGCAGGGTGACCGAGACGGTGGCCGGTCCGGGCGCGGGGCGGTCGGCGACCAGGCGGTCGATCACGGCGACGACGGGGGATGCGGTGTTCACCTGGATATCTAACCGGATCGCGATGGGTGCCAGAATCGTGACGTGACCGCGATTCTCTCCATTCAGTCCTCCGTCGCGTACGGACACGTCGGCAACAGTGCGGCGACCTTCCCGCTGATGCGGCTCGGCGTCGAGGTCTGGCCGGTGCTCACCGTGCACTTCTCCAACCACACCGGGTACGAGAGCTGGCGCGGCCCGCTGCTCGCCGCCTCCGACATCGCCGACGTGATCAAGGGCCTCGACGAGCGCGGCGTGCTGGCCCGCTGCGACGCCGTGCTGTCCGGCTATCAGGGCGGCGCGGACGTCGGCGCGGTGATCTTGGACGCCGTCGCGTTGGTCAAGGAACGCAACCCGTCCGCGATCTACTGCTGCGACCCGGTGATGGGCGACGTGGACCGCGGAATGTACGTCAGGGAAGGAATTCCGGAGTTCATGCGGGACCGGGTGGTACCGGCCGCACAGATCCTGACCCCGAACCACTTCGAGCTGGAGTACCTGACCGGCCGGCCCGCCAAGACCCTGGACGACGTGATCACCGCCGCCGACCAGGTACGGGCGATGGGCCCGGACACGGTGCTGGTGACCAGCGTCGTACACGACCTGGTGGCCGAGGACCGGCTGCAGATGATCGCCGTCACCGAGGGCGAGGCCTGGTCGGTCACGCTGCCGCTGCTGCACCAGACGTTCACCGGCAGCGGTGACCTGACCGCGGCGACCTTCCTGGCCCACGTCCTGACCACCGACCTGCCGACCGCGCTGAGCCGGACCGCCGCGATCGTGCACGGTGTGCTGAGCAAGACCGTCGAGTCGGGCCGCTCCGAGCTGCAGCTGGTCGCCGCCCAGGACGAGATCGCGGCACCGTCACAGCACTTCGAGGCGACCCGGATCCGCTGACCGCGCGGCCGCGGAGGACGGGAGCCCGCCTGAACCCGCTGGAAGCCTGATCGGCAGGCGGACGATGCCGCAGCAGGACGTGATCACCGTCACCGGCGAGGTTAAGGTGTTGATCATGGCGGGACGTGCGGCGGCGGTGCTGATCCTGGTCCCCGTCTCTGCCTTCGCCGTCTGGCTTGCGGACGACCTGGTGCCCGGATACCGCACCGGCGACGATCCGTTACTGCGTGGCCTCGCCTTCGTGATCACCGGGGTCGTGTTCGCGATCATGATCGCGTCCACCACCTGGCTGGCCGGCCGCGTCCTGCGACCGCTGGAACGGCACGCCGCGCGGTTGCTTCGCGACGAGGACGACGCCGCCTTCGACGCGGAGTCCGAGTGGGAGTTCTTCCGCCCGATCCGGGTCCTCTGGCTGCTCTCGGCCCTTCGCGGTGTGCTCGACCTGGCGATCGCCTTCCTGGTGGCGCCGCTCGCGTTCTGGCTGGGAACGTCGGCCTCGCGGGCGGTGGGATTGCCGGTGCAGGTCGACGGCTTCTGGGCCACGGTTCTGGTGGCTCTGATCATGGAAGCGGTACGCCGCTCGCTGCCATGGCGGCCGGCCCTGCGACCGTTCGTGCTGTGGCTCGTCCGGCCGCTGCTGCCGGCCGTGGGCATCGCGCTGGCCATCCTGATCGTTCCCGGTTTCGACCTGGCTCCCGGGCCGTTGTTCCAGCAGGCGCTGGCCGTGCTGGTGCTGGGCCGGCTGTCGCAGTTGATCACGCTGTGGCTACGGGTCCCGTTCATCACCCTGCTGCTGCGGGTCGCCGGCAACGCGGTCAAGCTGTGGGCCCTGACCTGGCTCAGCGGCTGGTCGAGCGTGCCGCTGCACGTCGACGGTTTCTGGCCCCTGGTGCTCGCTGCCCTGATTGTCAGCGTGGCGACCTGGTTCCTGCAGTTCCCACGGCCGAAGGAACAGCCGCAGACAGCGGAGCTGGATCCCTTCTGGCCGTACGACCCGCACCACGACCTGTTCCCGCCACGCTACTGAGAAGGGAGGCGAGAGCGGTGATGATCGAACATCGAGGGCACCGTCCCGTCGTACCGGAGTCGGCCTACGTCGCGCCGACCGCCGTGGTCTGCGGTGCGGTGATCTTGGGGGAGCGGGCCCGGGTGCTGCACGGCGCCGTGCTGACCGCCGAGGACGGCGAGATCACGGTCGGCGACGACGTGGTGATCATGGAGAACGCCCTGGTCCGCGGCCGTCGTGATCATGCTGTGCGGTTGGGTGACGCGGTCCTGATCGGTCCGCACGCGCACGTCAACGGGGCCGTGATCGAGGACGAGGTGTTCGTGGCGACCGGGGCGTCGTTGTTCCCGGGATCGCTGGCCGGGCAGGGATCCGAGCTGCGGATCAACAGCGTGCTGCACGTCAATTCGCGGCTGGCGCCCGGCACCACGGTGCCGATCGGCTGGATCGCGGCCGGCGACCCGGCCGAGCTCTTCTCACCCGACCGGCACGACGAACTCTCGGCCGTCCAGGAGGGACTCGACTTCCCGGGCACCGTGTACGGCGTCGACCGCGGCACCTCGATGCGCGAGATCATGCGCCGGCAGGCGGAGTTCTACGCCGCCCATCGCGAGGACGAGATCATTCCCTGAGCCCGCCGAAGCGGGCTCAGGGAACGCAGGGATCAGTGCGTGTCGTAGTAGATCTGGATGTTCGCGCCGACCGCGTTGAGCCGGTTGGCCAGATCCTCGTAGCCGCGGTTGATCACGTACACGTTGCGCAGCAGGGACTCGCCGCGCGCCGCGAGCATGGTCAGCAGCACGCACATGGCCGGCCGGAGGGCGGGCGGGCAGATCACCTCGGCGCCGCGCCACTTGGTCGGGCCGGTCACCTCGACCCGATGCGGATCGAGCAGCTTCACCTGGGCACCGAGCTTGTTCAGGTCGGTCAGGTAGATCGCGCGGTTGTCGTACACCCAGTCGTGGATGATCGTCGACCCCTGCGCGGTCGCCGCGATCACCGCGAAGAACGGCAGGTTGTCGATGTTGAGGCCCGGGAACGGCATCGGCTGGATGCTGTCGATCGGCGCCTTCAGCTCGGACGGGTGGACAGTCAGATCGACCAGCCGGGTGTGCCCGTTCTCGGCGACGTACTCGTGCGACAGGTCGTACTTGAGGCCCATCTCGGTCAAGATCGACAACTCGATCTCGAGGAACTCGATCGGGGCCCGCCGGATGGTCAACTCGGACTCGGTGACGACGGCCGCGGTGAGCAGGCTCATCGCCTCGATCGGGTCCTCCGACGGGGCGTACTCGACGTCGCGGTTGATCGTCTCGACGCCGCGGATCCGCAGCGTGGTGGTGCCGATGCCGTCGATCTCGACGCCGAGGTGGGTCAGGAACACGCACAGGTCCTGCACCATGTAGTTCGGGCTGGCATTGCGCAGGACCGTCTCGCCGGGGAACAGCGCCGCGGCCAGCAGAGCGTTCTCGGTGCCGGTGTCGCTGCGCTGGGTGAGCACGATCGCCCGGGTCGGGACGACGGTCGGATCGACCTTGCAGTGGTAGTAACCGTCGGTCGGCACCACCGAAAGGCCGAACTGCCGGAAGACCTGCAGGTGCGGCTCGATCGTCCGGGCACCAAGATCACAACCGCCGGCGTATGGCAGCTCGAACTCGTTCATCAGGTGCAGCAGCGGGCCGAGGAACATCAGGATGCTCCGGGTACGGCGAGCGGCCTCGACGTCCATCGACGCGAGGTCGAGCCGGGCCGGCCGGACCAGGGTCAGGTCCTGCCGGTCCGGCGACCAGGTGGCCTCGACGCCGATGCTGGTCAGGACCTCGAGGATCCGGTTGACCTCCTCGATCTTGGCGATCCCGCGGATCGTCGTCTTGCCCTGGTTCAGCAGGCTGGCGCAGAGCAGGGCGACCGCGGCGTTCTTGGACGATCGCACGTCGATGCTGCCGCTGAGCGTGGCGCCGCCGGTCACCCGCAGGTGCATCGGGCCGGCGCCGACGGAAATGAGGGGGGAATCGAGAGCATCCGCAATCCGGCTCACCATGTCCAGACTCAGGTTCTGGTTGCCGGCTTCGATCCGGTGGATCGCGCTCTGACTGGTGCCCAGCACGGTGGCCAGCTGGGTCTGGGTCAGCCCGCGGTGCTTGCGCGCGTCACGGATCAGGGTGCCGATTCGGTCCAGAGAGGTATCAGTCACGTCGTGCACCATATCTCATATGTGAGTTAAGTCGAGTTACGGCGTGTCGGACCGTCGTGTCGCGTGTCGGGCCCCGCCTGACCCCGGCGCCGAGCCGACGGCCGTCCTTCTAGAGTTGCCCTCATGACCGCACACTTTGATGTCGTTGTCCTGGGCGCCGGGCCCGGTGGATACGTGGCCGCGATCCGCGCGGCGCAGTTGGGGCTCAACACTGCCATCGTCGAGAAGAAGTACTGGGGCGGCGTGTGTCTCAACGTCGGCTGTATCCCGAGCAAGGCGCTGCTGCGGAACGCCGAGCTGGCGCACATCCTGACCAAGGAAGCGGCGACGTACGGCATCAGCGGCGAGGTCAGCATGGACTTCGGGGCCGCCTTCAAGCGCAGCCGGGCCGTCGCGGACCGGATGAGCAAGGGCGTCCACTTCCTGATGAAGAAGAACAAGATCACCGAGATCGACGGCTGGGGCACCTTCGTCGACGATCACACGCTGTCCGTCCAGGGTGACTCGGGGGAGCCGCAGACGGTCACCTTCGACAACATGATCATCGCCGCCGGCGCCACGACCAAGCTGCTGCCGGGCACCCAGCTGAGCGAGCGGGTCGTCACGTACGAGGAGCAGATCCTCACCGACACGCTGCCGGAGTCGATCATCATCGCCGGCGCCGGCGCGATCGGCGTCGAGTTCGCGTACGTGCTCAGCAACTACGGGGTCAAGGTCACCATCGTCGAGTACCTGGACCGGGTCGTGCCGCTGGAGGACAAGGACGTCTCGGCCGAGCTGGCGAAGGCGTACAAGAAGCTCGGGGTGACCCTGCTGACCTCCACCAAGGTGGACGCGATCGACGACTCCGGCGACAAGGTCAAGGTCACCGTCTCGCCGGCCGCCGGGGGAGAGGGACAGGTGCTCGAGGCCGACAAGGTGCTGCAGGCGATCGGCTTCGCCCCGCGCACCGAGGGGTACGGGCTCGAGGCCGCCGGCGTGAAGCTGACCGAGCGCGGCGCCATCGACATCGACGGCTTCATGCGGACCAACGTGCCGAACATCTACGCGATCGGCGACGTCACCGCCAAGCTGATGCTGGCGCACACCGCCGAGGCGCAGGGGATCGTGGCCGCCGAGACCATCGCCGGCGCACCGACCCAGGAGATCAACTACGACTTCATCCCGCGGGCGACCTACAGCCAGCCGCAGATCGGCTCGTTCGGCTATACCGAGGCACAGGCCAAGGAGAAGGGGTACGACGTCAAGGTGGCGAAGTTCCCGTTCTCGGCCAACGGCAAGGCCTGGGGCCTCGGCGACGCGACCGGCTTCGTCAAGATCGTCGCCGACGCCAAGTACGGCGAGCTGCTCGGCGCCCACCTGGTCGGCCCGGAGGTCACCGAGTTGCTGCCGGAGCTGACCCTGGCCCAGCTCTGGGACCTGACCGCCGAGGAGGTGGCGCGCAACATCCACGCGCACCCGACCCTCTCCGAGTCGATCAAGGAAGCCGCGCACGGCATCGCCGGCCACATGATCAACATCTGACCCGGCTCCGCCGAGTGGACGCGTTGACCGGCTGACACGCCGCAATTCAAGGTCAACGCGTCCACTCGAGGGCGCGGCCGGCGATCATGCGATGCGGGGCAGAATGTCCTTGATCAGGTCGGCGCCGGACCCGAACAGCCCGGTCAGGATCCCGACCACGGCCGAGACCGTGGCGAGCTTGGCCGAGGGGCCGGCCCACAGGCCGCGGGTCTTGACCCGCCAGCTGCTGCTCCACCAGGCCTTCGTGAAGTGCTGCCACTTGTGCTCGCGGATCCAGCAGCCGAGCAGCATGCCGGCCGAGTTGTTGCGACAGAACTCGGCGTCGTCGCCGGCTCGGATCCGGTTCGCCGCCCCGCAGGTTACCGGCGCCGAGAACAGCGCCCAGACCAGGACCAGCCCGGTCCCGACGGCGAACGGCCCGATCTCGGGGCGGGCCACGCCCAACCAGATGATCATCACGGTGATCGGCAGCAGTCCCCACCACCGCACCCATTTCTTCTTCTTCCGACGCGCCGCAGAACGTGCCATCGTTCCACGGTAAGTGACCTGCGCCACGATGAGGACCGGTTGTCCACGGCTGGTTCGGCTCAGCGGTACACGGCGGCGAGGTCGGCGGCGGTGCGCCGGAGCCGCTCGCGGAGTTCGGGTGGCTCCAGCACCTCAACCTGGGCGCCGAGCTTGAGCATCTCGGTCTCGGCATGGGTCAGTGACTCGATCGGCAGGCTGGCGGTGATCCAGCCGTCCCGGTCCGGCTCGCTCGCGGTCGCGGTCACCGAGGTGGACACCGCATCGCCCCAGACGTCGCGGCTGCGGTCCAGCCCGGCGGGGGACAGCCGGACTGTCGCGGTGCCCTGGATCAGCCGTTCCTGGAAGCCTTCCAGCTGCCCGCGCCAGTAGCCGGCGAGCTCGAAGTCGGCGGGCCGGTCGAACGGGTCGCCGGTGCCTTCGACGCCGAGCACCTGGTTGACCCGATAGGTCCGCGGCGGCCCGCCGTCGGCGGAGCGGGCGACCACGTACCAGCGGCCGGCCTTGAGCACCATGCCCAGCGGTTCCAGGGTGCGCCGGACCACGCTGGGCTCCTTCCAGCGGCGGTAGATCACCGTGATCCGGCGCTGCTGCCAGACGGCCGCCGCGACCTCGGCCAGGCAGGGCGGTTCGTCGCGGTCGGCGTACCAGCCGGGGGCGTCGAGGTGGAATCGCTCCCGTACCTCCTCGGCCCGGTGCCGCAGTTCTGCGGGCAGTGCGGCCTGCAGCTTCCGTTCCGCGCTGGCCAGGACGGTGCCGAGCCCGAGCTGATCGGCGGCCTGCGGCAGTCCGGTCAGGAACAGGGCCTGCGCCTCGTCGTGGGTGAGCCCGGTGAGCCGGGTCCGGTAGCCCTCGACCAGCCGGTAGCCGCCCGAGCGGCCGGTGTCGGCATAGATCGGCACGCCGGAATGCTGCAGCGACTCCATGTCGCGATAGACGGTGCGCACCGAGACCTCGAGTTCGTCGGCCAGCTCGCGGGCGGTCATCGTCCGGCGCGACTGCAGCAGCATCAGGGCACTGACGAGGCGGCTGGCACGCATCAATCCAGTATCGACGAAAACACTGACAGTAGATGGCAGTGAATGGCTGCCAGAGTGCCGCCATGAGCACTGACACCATCGAGGCCGAGCCGATCGCCGACGGCCGGCACGACTTCGACTTCTTCGCGGGCACCTGGCACGTCCACCACCGCCGGGTCACCGACGCCCTCGACCCGGACTGCGACGAGTGGATCGAGTTCGAGGGGACCGACGAGGTCCGGTTGATCTTGAACGGCCTCGGCAACTGCGACACCCTGCGGGTGCCGGAACTGCCCGGCGGTGGCAGCATCGAGGGCTTCACCCTGCGGCTGTTCGAGCCGGAGACCGGGCTGTGGCGGATCTGGTGGGCGTCGACCGGACGTCCCGGAGTCCTGGACGAACCGGTGGTCGGCCGGTTCGTCGACGGAGTCGGTACGTTCGAGTGCCGCGACGTGGTCAACGGCGTGGAGTTGCTGGTCCGCTACGTCTGGTCCGACATCACCCAGGACTCGGCGCGCTGGCGGCAGTTCTTCTCCTTCGACGAGGGCGCCAGCTGGCATCTCAACTGGATCATGACCAGCACCCGGACGGCGGCCTCGGCCTGATGGACCCGTCGGAGTGCGGGGTCGTCGAACTGCGCCGCTACCTGCTGCGGCCGGGCCGCCGGGACGAGTTGATCGAACTGTTCGAGCGCGAGTTCGTGGAATCGCAGGAGGTACTGGGCGTCTGCCTGCTCGGGCTGTTCCGGGAGGAGGGCGACGAGGACCGGTTCGTCTGGTTCCGTGGCTATCGCGACCTGGAGTCCCGGATCGCTGCCCTGCAAGGGTTTTACGAAGGTCCGGTGTGGGCCCGGCACGCCCGCGCGGCGAACGCGACCATGATCGACTCCGACGACGTCCTGCTGCTCAAACCGATCACCGTGTACGAACGCGCCGAAGATCATGGCGCGGAACGACAGCCGGTGGAGGTGGCCATCAGTGAGGTGGGGCCGCTGCCGGCGCCGGACCCCGGGTTCCGTCCGCTGGCTCACTTCGAGACCTTGCATGCCGAGAACGGCTATCCGGGGCTGCCGGTGCGCGACGCGAACGTCGTCGTCACGGTCGGTACGGGTGCCCCGGCGCCGGGTGCACCCGACGCCCTTCGCCTGCGCCTGGATCCGACTCGGCGATCCTTCTGGCCCTGACGGCACGGGTGATCGTCAGTCGATGGAGGTGATCTTGGCCGACCACGGGCAGTAGTCGTCGCTGGTGATCGTCTCGTCCTCGACGAAGGAGGGCAGGCCGTCGCAGACCTCGGTGGTGGCGTGCGCGAAGGAGAAGGTGGCCGGATCGAGGTGCCAGGTCCACGGAGCGTTCGGTCCCGGATCGCCGCGGACGACCCGGCCGATCGGGATCGCCTCGACGTTCTCGCCGGCGAGCAGCTTCTCGGCGTGGGCGACGAGCTCGGGCGTCGCCAGGTCGACCCGGAAGGTCTCCCGGTCCGCGACCAGGAAGGTCGCCACCCGTACGGCGGGAGAGGGACTCGGTGACGGTGGCCCCGCCGGTCCGCAGCCCGTGATCACCATCAGCGCACCGGCGACAGCGACCAGGACCGGACGGCGCCACCGGCTCGGTGAGATGGGTTCCATGGCCGGAGGCTACCGCCGTCCGGTGATCAGGCCCGGTAGCCGCGCGCCTGCAGCTCGTAGAGGTGGGCGTAGTGCCCACCCGACGCGATCAGGTCGGCGTGGCTGCCGTACTCGATCAGCCGGCCGTGATCGAGAACGGCGATCACGTCCGCCGACGCGACAGTGGAGAACCGGTGGGTGACCAGGATGGTGATCGTTCCGGTGCTCCGGCCGGCCCGGGCCGCGGCGGCGTAGCGGTCGAACAGCTGGTGCTCGGTGATCGCGTCCAGGGCCGCGGTCGGCTCGTCCAGGACCCGGACCAGCGGGTCGGGACGCATCAGCCCGCGGGCGATCGCGATCCGCTGCCACTGGCCGCCGGAGAGGTCGACACCGCCCGGCCAGGCCGCGCCGAGGTGGGTGGCGGGACCCTGGGGCAAGCCGTCCACCACCTCCTCGGCGGCGCCGGCGACCAACGCTGCCCGTACCGCCTCGTGATCATCGCGACGCGGCAGATCACCGATCCCGACCGCCTCCGACAGAATCAGCTCGAACCGGACATGATCTTGGAACGCGCCGCCGATCCGGCTCCGCCAGGTCGCCAGATCGAGCTCGGCCACGGCGACCCCGCCGACCATGATCGTTCCCGACGACGGGGTACGGAGGCCGGTGATCAACTCGACCAGGGTGGACTTGCCGGCGCCGTTCTCGCCGACCACCGCGAGCACCGTGCCGGGAGCAAGATCGAGATCGACGCCGGTCAAGGCCACCCGGTCCGAGCCCGGATAGCGATAGCCGACACCGCTCAGGACGAGGCGCCCGGGACGGGCCGGTGGCTCCGCCGAGCCGGGATGCTCGGCAGCGATCTCGTCGGCCGCGTCGAGCAGCCAGAGATAGCGGCCCGCGGTACGGCTCATGTCGGCGACCTGGCTGATCACCGACCGCAGGTCGCCGCTGACGTTCTGCAGCCGGGTGACCAGGAGCAGGGCCAGAGTGAGGTCGCCGAGGGAGCCCCGGCCGGCCAGCGCCTCCTGGACCAGGACCCCGAGCACCCCGGCCGCGACACCGAAGAAGATCACCTGGACGGCCGCCGTGAGCCCGGACTCGCGCCGCGCCAGCGCCACCATCGGCCGCCGCCAGGCCCGGCTCGCCACGCGGAGCCGGGTCCGCAGTCCATCGGCCAGCCGGAACACCCGGACCTCGCCGAGGTGTTCCGGATCGAGGCCCAGCCGGAGCATGGCCCGAGCCAGCCGGCCCGGCTCGGCGCTCGCGTCCTCGGCCCGGCCCCGCCACCGGGCGACGATCGGACCGGCCAGCACGGTGGGAATCCCGGCCAGCGCCACCAGCAGCATCCGCGGGTCCGCCGTGGTGGCCAGAGCCAGGACGCCGATCACCCCGACCACGGAGCTCAGTTGGTTGAGCATGGTGTTGACCGCCAGGCCGATGGCGCCCGCCCGCTCCCGCAGCAGCTGAAGTTGATCAAGATAGCGGGGATCGTCCAGGTGATCGACAGTCGGAATGGTCGCGGTGATCCGGGAGATCTCGGCCGCGAAGGTGGCCCCGACCCGTTCCATCTGGTTCATCCGGGAACTCATCCCGATCATGAACAGCACCCGCGAGGTCGCGATCTGGGCGACGAAGACGGCCGCGGCGATGATCATCCGCTGCTGGTCGCCGGCTGCCGCGCCGGCGACGAACAGGGCGAGCGACCACGGCTGCAGCAGGGCGACCAGCACGCCGACGGGCTCGGCGAGACAGCCGAGGGACGCGACCGGTGCGACCCGGATCGAGGTCGAGACGAGGAGCCGGAGGGCGCGGACGAGGGACCTCATCACAGTTCACCCCGGAACCGTGCCGCCTGCAGCTCGAACATCCGCGCATAGCTGCCGCCGGACCGGATCAGGTCCTCGTGGCTGCCGGATTCGATCACCCGGGCTCCCGTTGCGCCGGGTGGGGTGCCGAGGACGACGATCCGGTCGGCATGGCGTACCGAGGACAACCGGTGAGTGATCAACACAGTGGTGCTCCGGCCCCGATGATCGAGTACGGACTCGAACAGCGCCGCCTCGGCCCGGACGTCGAGAGCCGCGGTCGGCTCGTCCAGCGCGAGCAGCCCGGCTCCGGACTCGATCGCGGTGAGCGCCCGGGCCAGGGCGATCCGCTGCCACTGCCCGCCGGACAGATTCGTACCGCCGGCGAACTCGGCCGACAGGACCGTCTCGGGCCCGCGGGGGAGTTCGGTGAGGACCGCGTCCGCTCCCGCGCGCTCGGCGGCCCTGGCCCAGCTGGTGCCGGGCTGCCAGCGATTCCCGGCGGTCAGGTTGTCGGCCGCGCTGAGGGGCAGCCGGAGGAACTGCTGGAAGATCGGCGCGATCCTGGACCGGGCCCGTGGCTCGGTCGCCGGGTCGAGGTCGTCGATCCGGATCGAGCCCGTGTCGGGTGCCCACAGGCCGCAGAGCAGCCCGAGCAGGGTGGACTTGCCGGCGCCGTTCGGGCCGACGATCGCGACGCACTCGCCGGGCTCGATGATCAACTCCAGGTTCTCGAGCACCAGGGAATCCGTTCCCGGGTAGGCGAACCCGACGGCACGGAACTCGATCCGGGCCGGGCCGGGTCGGCCGGCGCCGACCTGATCCGGCTCGTCCGGGGCCGGCTGCGGGAAGGGCAGCCCCAGCGACGTGCGGAAGTCGATCAGCCGGGACAGTTCGGTGGACGTACGCTCCAGCGAGGACTCGTCGTCGTCCTGGCGGCCGAACACACTCATCGCCAGCAGCGCCTGGACCAGGGTGGCCAACGACGCCACCCCGACCGCGCCGGCGCCGACGTCCATGATCAACAGGACGAACGCACCGGCATGCAGCAACAGCAGCAGGATCAGCGAGCCGAGCGTGCCGCGCACGGTCCGGCGCCGGTTCGCCGCGACGCCGATCATGATCTGGTCCCGCAAGGCCACGAACGCGTCGACGAACCAGTCGGCCAGCCCGAACAGCCGTACCTCCTTCGCCGATGATCTTTCGACGACCACGCGCTGCAGGTAGGACGCCCGGTGCCGCAACGGGATCGCACCGGCGTCGTCCAGCAGCACGGCCCGCCACCGCGCGGTGGTGCGGGACAAGATCAGCCAGCCGACCAGCAGGATCAGGGCGACCCACCAACGCCAGCCGGCCACGATCACCAGGGCACCGATGCCGGAGAGCCGCGCCGCGACCACGCCCCAGAGCCCGCCGACGCCGCGCAGGAACAACCAGTGCTGCAGTGCTCCCGCGGCCTGGTCCAAGGCCTCGGCACCGGCGGGCGACCGCACTCCGGCCAGCGAGTACGGGCGGGTGGCGGTGTCCAGCAGCAGATCCTGGTACGCGCTCAGGTAGCGGGCCCCGGTGACCTCCTCGACCCCGCCCGAGATCGCGGCCAGCAGCGGACCCGCGACCAGTGCGGCCGCCGTCGCGGTCAGCCAGGTCCAGACCGCCGCCGGTGAGCCGCCCCCGGACACGGCATCGGCGAGCGCACCGATCAGGCGACCGGTGCTGATCATCGCGGCGACGGCCGCCAATGCCTGGAGCGCCGACAGCGCGAAGCAGACCAGCGTATGGGCGGGCGCCGCATGCCACAGGAGACGGACATGGCGCTGCAGCCGGAGCACGGAGTGGGGGAGCCTGAGCATGGCAAGACCCTTCGTTCGTTACGGAACTAGGCGGATCGCTCCGCCCGGGCCTTGTTCAGGCGGGCCCAGAATAACCCGGGCCGGGCGGTGTCGATCAAGGGGTTTTGCGCGCGCTCTGCGAGCCAATCACGGGCGACGCAAGGAATGCACGACGTTTGTGATGCAACTCACATCGGGGGCCTGTCGGTGGGATGCGAGAGGATGGGCGCATGTCGTACCAGATCACCGGGCTCGCCGAAGCCGACGCCGTCCTCGATCAGTCCCCGTTCGCGCTGCTGGCCGGGATGATGCTTGATCAACAACACCCGATGGAGCACGCGTTCCGCGGGCCGTGGAAGGTGCTGGACCGGTTCGGTTCGATCGACCCGGTCGCGATCGCCGAGGCCGATCCGGAGAAGTTCGCCGCCCTCTGTGCGGTGCCGCCGGCGGTGCACCGGTTCCACGGCGCCATGTCGGCCCGGCTGCGCGAGCTGGCCCGGATCGTCGTCGACGAGTACGACGGCGACGCGTCGAAGATCTGGACCGAGGCCAAGGACGGCGCCGACCTGCTGAAGCGGGTCCAGGGGCTGCCCGGGTTCGGCAAGCAGAAGGCGCAGATCTTCGTCGCCCTGCTGGCGAAGCAGGCCGGGGTGCAGCCGAAGGGCTGGAAGAAGGCGGCCGGCGACTACTCCCTGGACGGCTATCGCTCGGTCGCCGACGTCGTGGACCCGGAGTCCCTGCTCAAGGTGCGCAGCTACAAGAAGGAGAAGAAGGCCGCCGCGAAGGCGGCGGCCGAGCAGTGATCGTCACGCGGTCAGCGACAACCGGCCGGGGCTGACCGGACCCGAGGCGACGTCCGCCCACAGCTCGGTGAGCCGGTCGACGGCGACGGTCAGCGTGTCGATCGGCAACGTGTACGGCAGCCGGAGCATCCGCTCGCCGCCGCCGTCCGGGAAGAACTGGCCGCCCGGGGTGAGTTGCAGGCCGTAGCGGTCGGCGTTGCCGGCCAGTCGGGACGAGACCTCCCGCGGCAGGGTGATCCACAGCGACAGTCCGCCGGCCGGCCGCTCGCAGGTCCAGCCGGGCAGCCGTTCGGCGAGTTCGGAGATCAACCAGTCGCGCTGCTCGGCGAGCCGGTCCCGCTGCAGCTCCAGCAAGGTCGCCGGATCGCGCAGCAGGCCCGCGGTGACGAGCTGCTCCAGCGGTGCGGTGCCGAGGTCGAGCGCGACCCGGCTCTGCACCAGCGGCCTGATCAGCGAGCGCGGTGCCCGGATCCAGCCGACGCGCAGCCCACCCCAGAACGCCTTGCTGGCCGAGCCGACGGTGATCGCGTCCGCGGCGCCGGCGGCCATCGGCGGCGGCATCGCGGCCGGGTCGTCGAGCGCCAGTTCGACCATCGTCTCGTCGATGATCATGGTCACCCGCTGGGTCCGGAACACCTCCCGGAGCGCGGCCCGGGCCGGCTCGGGCATCAGCCGGGCGGTCGGGTTGTGGAACTCGGGCACCAGGTACGCCAGCCGGGGCGAGGTCTGCCGGACCAGCAGCTCGGTCGCCTCCGGGTCCCAGCCGTCCGCGCCGAGCGGCTGGGCCACCAGCCTGGCGCCGTGCTGGCGGAAGGCGTCCATCGCGTTCGGGTACGTGGGAGCGTCGACCAGCACCCGGTCGCCGCGCGAGAGCAGGCAGCGGGCCAGCACGGCCAGGGCCGACAGCGCGCCCGACGTGACCAGGATCTGGTCCGGATCGGTCGGCAGTCCGCGCTGGGCGAACCGGTCCGCGATCGCCTCCCGAAGAGCAGTCACACCCTGCGGCTCGTACCCGGTGCTGCCGAGCAGGCCGGGCAGTTGCTCGGTGGTCCGCTCATACGCGAGCAGCAGGCCCGGGGTGGCCTGCGGTGCCGCCCGGTTGAACTCGATCAGGCCGTCGGTGGGGCCCTCGGTGCCGAGGAGTCCGGCGGAATGGGCGGTCCCGGCGATGGCGTAGTTGCCGGAGCCGCGGCGGGCCTCGGCATAGCCCCGGTCGCGCAGTTCGGCGTACCCGGCGGCGACGGTGGACCGGCTCAGGCCGAGTTCGGTGGCCAGGTCGCGTTCGCTGGGCAGTCGGGAACCGTGGCCGATCCGGCCGTCGACGATCAACAGTCGGAGCCGTTCGGCGAGGTCCTGGTAGGCCGGTGACGCCCACCCGGTGTCGCCGAGCAGTCGGGCCACTCGGGAGGCCGAGATCCATCGGGTTGCCATAGAGCGAGCCTAAGCGGCCTGGTCAAGGTCCCACAATCGTGCCACTTGTTGTCGATTGGCCCTGTGCTCGCCGACCAATCACGATCAGACTTCGAGGCGTGTCTGCTACGTCTCCCGTCACCGCCCTCGGTCCGTTGCAGCAACTCCGGGCCGGCAAGCTCGGCCGGCGACTGCCGCAGCTCTACGTCGGCCTGGTGCTCTACGGCATCTCGCTGGCGATGATGCTGCGCGGCGATCTCGGCCTGCCGCCGTGGGACGTGCTGGCCCAGGGTCTGTCCCGCTGGATCCCGGTCAGTTTCGGCACCGTCACCATCCTCGTCGGCGCCCTGGTGCTGCTGCTCTGGCTGCCGCTGCGCCAGCGGCCCGGGCTCGGCACCCTGTCCAACGTGATCGTGGTCGGACTCGCGGTCGACCTGGGGCTGTGGCTGATCCCGGCGCAGACCGACTGGCCGATCCGGATCGCGCTGCTGGTCGGCGGAATCGTGCTCAACGGCGTGGCCGGGGCGACCTACATCGGCAGCCAGTTCGGCCCGGGCCCGCGGGACGGGCTGATGACCGGCCTGGCCGCACGGACCGGCCGTAGCCTGCGACTGATCCGGACCGGGATCGAGGTCGTCGTGTTGATCATCGGCTTCGTGCTCGGCGGGACGGTCGGGGTGGGTACGGTCGCGTACGCCCTGGCGATCGGTCCGCTGGTGCAGTTCTTCCTGCGCGGGCTCGCGGTCCGCCTGGAACCGTCATGATCACCACCGTCGCCTTCGTGATCTTGGTCGTGATCATCGCGGGCTGGCTGGAGTTCACCCACCGGAGGGTCGGCCGGGGCGGCTGGAGACCCAACGACTGGGCTGACAGACTGGTGTCTTGTGATCGAGACTCCCGACAATGTTGCCGCGATCGCCCGCTGGGCGGTCCTGCCGGACGAACTGATCCGTAATCACGAGAACGACGGCGACTTCGCCAAGCGCAATCTGATCAACCCGCACCTGCTGGCCGAACTGGGCGACCTGTCCGGCGTCTCGGTGCTCGACGCCGGGGCCGGCGACGGCTACCTGAGCCGGATCCTGGCCGGGGCAGGAGCGAAGGTGACCGCAGTGGAGCCGGCCCAGGCCCTGGTGGACCGGATCCGGGAACGGGAGCGGACCGCGCCGCTCGGCCTGACCATCCACCAGACCGGGCTGCTGGAGTACGAACCGGAGCAGGCCTTCGACGTCGTGGTCTGCAGCATGGTGCTGATGGCGATCCCGGACTGGCGGCCGGCGCTGGAGACCTGTGTCCGGTCCCTGCGCCCGGGCGGACGGCTGGTGATCAACTTGGTCCATCCCGCGTTCGAGAACCTGTGGACCACCTGGCGGGAGAACGGCGGCTCCTACCGGGTGGACCGCTACCTGAGCGAGTACGAACTGCCCGGGCCGTACGCCTCCGACTTCCATCGGCCGCTGTCCGCGTACCTGAACGCGATCATGGAGTCCGGATGCCTGCTGCGCAAGGTGATCGAGCCGGGTCTCGACCCGAAGGTCGCCGCCGAATCCGGCACCGAGGGCATCGAGGCCTACGTCGACCTGCCGAACTTCGTGATCATCTTCGCGGAGCGTGCCGCATGACCACAACGCTCCCTGAGCCTGTCGAAGGGCAAGGCCCGATGGATCGCTCCTTCGCGCCGCTTCCGCTCGGTGCGATCAAGCCGAGTGGCTGGCTCCTTGATCAACTCCGACTGCAGGCGGACGGGCTGACCGGTCACCTGGACGAGCACTGGGCCGACGTCGGCCCGGACAACGCCTGGCTCGGCGGTGACGGCGACGGCTGGGAGCGCGGTCCGTACTACCTCGACGGGCTCCTTCCGCTGGCGTACCTGCTGGACGACGAACGGCTGATCGGCAAGGCCAACCGCTGGGTCGAGGCGACGCTGGCCAGCCAGCGGCCGGACGGCAGCTTCGGCCCGTACGGCAGGGAGACCAGCAGCGGCCGGGACCAGAGCCACGACTGGTGGCAGTTCATGATCATGCTGAAGGTGCTCACCCAGCACGCCGAGGCGACCGGCGATCCGCGCGTGGTGCCGTTCCTGCAGCGCTACTCCGAGCATCTGGAACGCGAACTGCCCGGCCGACCGCTGCAGTCCTGGGCCCGGGCCCGAGGAGCCGACCTGGTCCTGAGCATCCTGTGGCTGCACCGGCAGGCGCCCGACGAGCGGTGGCCACGGCTGGCCGAATTGATCATGGAGCAGACGCTGGACTGGACGGCGACGCTGTCCGACTTCCCGTTCCGGCGCAAGGTGACCGTCTGGGATCCGCGGTCGCACGGCGTCAACGTGGCGATGGGCCTGCGCGCTCCGGCGATCCGCAGCCTGATCACCGGCGACGGGTCCGAGCTGGCCGCGGTGCGGGCTGGGCTGGCGGCGCTGAGCACGTACCACGGGCAGGCGCACGGCCTGTTCTCCGGCGACGAGTGGCTGAGCGGCACCCACCCGAGCCAGGGCCTCGAGCTGTGCGCGGTGGTCGAGTACCTGTTCAGCATGGAGCAGCTGCTGTCGATCTTCGGCGAGGGGGAGTTCGGCGACCTGCTGGAGCTGGCCGCGTTCAACGCGCTGCCGGCCACGATCTCGGCCGACTGGACGTCGCACCAGTACGACCAGCAGGCGAACCAGATCTCCTGCACCGTCGCCGACCGCCCGTGGAGCAACGGCCCGGACGCCAACCTGTTCGGGCTGGAACCGCACTTCGGTTGCTGCACGGCGAACCTGCACCAGGGCTGGCCGAAGCTGGTCTCGCACCTGTGGCTCGGTGATCAAACTGGTGGTCTGGTGGCCGTCGGCTACGCACCGTGCCGGGTCGAGACCGTGGTCGCCGACGACGCGCGGCTCGGGCTCGAGGTGACGGGGGAGTACCCGTTCCGGGAGACCGTCGGCATCGCTCTGCGGCTGGACCGGCCGACCCGGTTCGCGCTGCGGCTGCGGATCCCCGGCTGGTGCGCGGCACCGGCGTTGTCGATCAACGGGGAGCCGGTCGCACTGGACCGGCGCGAGCACGGATTCGCCGTGCTGGAACGGGAATGGCAGGACGGCGACCGACTGGAGCTGACCCTGCCGATGGAGGTCCGGCTGGTGCGCCACCAGGAGCCGTCCGTCTCCGTACGTCGCGGTCCGCTCGTCTATGCGCTGCCGATCGCCGAGGACTGGCGCCCGCTGCGGACCCGGAAGCTCTTCAGCGACTGGGAGATCCTGCCGGCCGCGCAATGGCAGTACGGGATCGACGCGGACGCCGGCTTCCAGGTCGAACTCGCCGACGTACCCCGCCAGCCGTTCCAGGCGGCGGACGCCCCGGTCCGGCTGCGCACCCGCGGCCGGCTGATCCGCAACTGGGGCATGAAGCACAACAGCGCCGCCGCCCCGCCCCTGGTCTGCGACACCGACGACCAGGAGTCCGTACCCCTGCACCTCGTCCCGTACGGCTCCGCCCGCCTCCGCCTCACCGAACTTCCACTCCTCCCCTGACCCCCTCCTTCCCTCCCTCCCCAACCCCGCCGACTGGGCACAAAAGCAGGCGTTTTGGCGGCGTGTCGCTGCTGAACTGCCCTGTCGATGTTGGGGGAGGGCAGTGGTGGAGCCTGCCGGATGATCGGACGCGGGTGGGCCTGCGGTGTGGTCGGGTGCAGTGGGCCTGCCGGGTGGCCGGGCTTCGCGGGCCCGCGCGTGATCGGACGCGGGTGGGCATGCCGGTGATCAGGCGCCGTGGGCCTGCCGGATGCCCGGGCGCCGCGGAGCCCGCCGGATGGGTCGAGCGCTCGCGGAGCCCGCCGGGTGATGAGTGCGAAGCCCGTACGCGCGCTCACTGGGACGCCCTCACCCCTCACGATCGACCGGGCACAAGTGCAGCGACACGCCGCCAGAACGCCTGCTTTTGTGCCCGGTCGGCGGGGGTTGGGGAGGGGGAGGGTTGGGTTAGAGGAGGCCGGCTAGGCGGTAGAGGACGAGGGAGCCGGCTACGGCGACGTTGAGGCTGAGGCCGGTGCCGATCATGGGGATCTCGACCGCCTCGTCCAGGCGGTCCAGGGCGGCGGGTGGCAGGCCGTCGGTCTCGTGGCCGAGCAGCATCACGGTGCGCTGCCGGGCGGAGGGGAGGTCGCCGAGGCGGATCGACTCCTCGGTCAGTTCGACGCCGATGATCCGGCTGCCTTCGTCACGTTGCCGGTCCAGCCAGGCCGATGGGTCCCGCGGCGTCCAGTGGATGCAGCTGGGCCGGCGCAGAGTGTTGCCCTTGTCCAGCGCTTCGGGAACCCAGGGCAGCCGGGGTACGGCGAGGCAGGCGCCGACGGCGTCGCAGGTGCGCAGCAGGGTGCCGAGGTTGACGCCGTGCTTGGGCCACAGCGGCGCGGCGATCAGGTGGTCCCAGCAGCGGTGCGAGCGGCGACGGCGCTGCGAGCGAAGATCGGTACGGGTGCGGACGCGGATCCGCCGCGCCGTCATGGGTGAGCCGGAAGACCCTTCCGGACAGGGGAATCGTTCATGATCATCGATGCTTCGCGGCGCATCGGGGCCATCGACGGGCCGCGGGATCCGCGGCGGAACCTCCAGGGTAGCAACGGATCAGCGCCCGTAGCGGTCCGGCTTCTGCCAGGGCCAGTCGGTCTCGATCCAGGCGGCCACCGCGTCGGCCAGCGGTACGTCGAGGTCGGCCGAGCCGGCCCGGACCCAGGACTGGACCGAGACGTCGTACTCCTCGCGATCGCTCGGGTAGAGGTAGACGCAGCCGATCACGTCGCCGCTGCCGGGATCGAGGACGGTGAAGGTGAAGCCCTTGCGGGCCGCGAAATCGGCCGCGTGCCGGCGCAGGTCGCGGGCGTTGGCCTCCAACGACATCCCGTCCGGCGGCGGCCAGGAACCGTCCGGATAGCCGGGCGTGGAACGGATGTGCGCGATGCTCGACGTCCACGCAGCATGGTCGGACGCGTTGTGCTGCTCGCCGAGCGGCTCGAGCCGGAACCGTTCCGCCGTCAGCGAGGTCGGCGGGTCGAAATCATCCGGGACGAACGGCCGTGGCTCCATAGCTACGGATCCTAGGACAGGACCGACAGCCAGTGATCATGATTTTGTTCGAGGTAGTCGGCGGCCGGTCCCCAGTGATCGGCGTGCCCCTCCGCATAGAGCCTGGCCCACGGCTGAGTGCCCGTGCGGTGGCCGTCGATCAACAGCCGCTCCATCCCACGGGTGTGATCGATCATGGCGCGCGGCAGTCGTTCCCGGTCCGCGGCGCCCAGCCCGTAGCCGTCGACCAGGGCGGCCAGCCGTTCGCCGTCGACGACCGGGTCGTTGCCCGCGGCGATCACGACGAACCCGTGCGCCGCATA
Source organism: Microlunatus sp. GCM10028923 (assembly GCF_042666975.1). Taxonomy (NCBI): domain Bacteria; kingdom Bacillati; phylum Actinomycetota; class Actinomycetes; order Propionibacteriales; family Propionibacteriaceae; genus Microlunatus; species Microlunatus sp. GCM10028923. The sequence continues at coordinate 327,251 of NZ_JBHTFF010000006.1, forward strand.
GCCCAGATCCCACAGGCGCGAGCCCGGCCCGGCGCCGTCCCAGTCGATGAAGACCCAGCGATCGCCGTCCTGGACCAGGTTCCATGGAGCAAGATCGTGATGGCAGATCAGTTCCTCGCGGTCCGGCGGGATCGCCACGTCCCAGGCCGCGTCCGCCGGTGCCTCGAAGGACTCGGCCGCGTCGTGCAGGTCCTTGATCATCCGGCCGACCCGGCGCAGGCCGTCCAGGTCGAGCGGCGGATGATCATGAGCGAGCCGCCCGGGTACGTACTCCAGGACCTGGCGGCCCCGCTCATCGAGCCCGTACAGCTCCGGCACCGTGTCCAGCCCGCGGCCGCGCAGGTGGCGCAGCAGCGCCTGCACCGCAGGGGTGGACGGGACGGCCGGCTTGCGTACCGTCGCGCCGACCCGGACCACGCTGTCGGCCACGTTGCCGCCCGCCAGCGGTTCTTCCTCGATGGGGAACTCCACGGCGACCGATCCTAGACTGACCCGGATGTCCACCGTTTCGGCCGCCCGCGGCCTGCTCGCGACCGCCTGGGGTTCGCCGGTCGAGGTCGCCGCGGTGCAGCGGATCGAGCCGTGGAGTGTCGCCCGGCTGACCGTGCGGGGCGGGCCGGTGTCCTCGGTGATCATGAAATGGGTACGGGACGGGACGGCCGACGATCCGGCCGCGCGGGCCCATCCGGACCAGGCGGTCACCGAGGCGATCACCCTCGAGTTCCTCGCCGATCACGGTGTACGGGCTCCGCGGCTGATCGCCTCCGGCCACGGCATCGTGATCATGGAGGACTTCCCGGACCACGTCGCGCTGGACCGGCTGATCTGCCAGCACGGCTTCACGGACGCAGTCCGAGCCGGACTGATCGAAGCGGCCGGACTGTTGGCCGACCGGCACGCCAGGACCGTCGGCAGGGAGACCGATCACCTGACCCGGTTCGCCGGTCGGCTCCTGGTGGATCCGGTCCGCGAGCGGCGCCGCTTCATGGCCGAGGGCTGGCGGCAGTTGCGCCGCCACGCGACCGAACTGGGCTGGCCGCCGGACGACGACGCCGTTGCCGAGGCCGCCGCCTGCTACGCCCGGCTTGATCAGCCCGGCCCGCTGTCGGCCTTGTCCAACGGGGATTCCGCGACCAACAACGTCCTGGTCGGGACGCCCGGCAGCGCGGTGATCATCGACTACGAGTTCGCCGGCTATCGGCACTGCCTGACCGATCTGACCGACTTCTACCTGCCCGGCCCGCGCTGGGTCACGGTGCCCGACGCGGTCGAGTACGGCTTCGAGCACGCCTACCGGTCGGCGCTGGGCGGCGTGATCCCGGAGATCGCGGACGACGACCGGTTCGGCGGTGATCTTGCCGCGGCGGGACTGCAGCACGCGTTCGGCCGGCTCGGCAACCTGCCCCGGATCGACGCCCGGCCGGCCGGCGACCGGAGCCGGCTGGAGCGCCGGAACTCGATCGAGTCGGCGGCGGACCTGGCGGAGTCGCGTGGCGCCTACCCGGCCCTGGCCGCCTGGTGCCGCGGCCTCGGCCGGGTGCTGCGCCGGCGTTGGCCGGACACGGACGTACGCACGGACCGACTGCCGGTCTTCCTGCCGCGGGACTGACCGGATCAGTCGAGCGGCTCGACCGAGAAGATGAACTCGCGCCCGTCGCGGAACGGCTCGATCAGCTCGAAGTTCTCGTACGAGACTCCGCCGGGGATCGGGGATTCGCTGGCCCAGTAGGTGAAGCGGCCGTTCACGCAGACGACGAGGTCCGGGTCCGGGTCGGCCGCGCGCCAGGTCTGGACGGCGCGCCGGCCGTAGTACTTCCAGTGCTCGGCGGTCCCGTCCCGGTAGTTCGCGGCACCATGATCGACTTCGTCCGGCCGGGCCGAGACGACGGCGGCGCCGCCCTCGGCCCGGTTCAGCTCGGGCAGCCCGAACTTCGCGTGCGGCGCGAACCCGGTCCCGTCGAAGCCCGGCCACAACTCGGCCGGAGCGAACGTACGGTCGGCCAGGTCGAGCAGCCGGAGCCTGGGGAAGTTGCCCATCGTCGCGGTCAGCACGCAGGCCTGCAGCGGCACCGAGCCGGGCCGACGATGGGCCGCGATGCCGAACTCGTGCGGCCGGTCGGCGCGGAAGGTGACCCGTACCGCGACGTCGGCGCCGTTGTCGAACCGCTCCGAGACGATCACGACACTGAGCTGTTCGACCCCGTCGACCGTGCTCACCTCTCCCGGCACGGGATGATCACCGAGGCCGATCCCGGCGGCGTCGACGGAGGGCGCGCTCCAGAACCGCTTGCCCCGTTCAGGATCCAGGCTGCTCGGCTCGAGCTCGGAGTAGCCGCGACGGTCGGCACCTTCCGGAATCGGCTCGATCGCGATGAAGTTGATCAACCGATCCCGCGGATGATCGAGATAGGGCGCGTAGATCCGGAGCAGACCGCGCGGGCCGCCCAGCGGCGCGATGCCGAGCTGCAGGCCGTCGGCGAAACCCCACCGCGGTTCGGCCGGAAAGTCGGACGACGGGTGGATCCAGCCGTCGCGCTGCACGGGTTCGTTGATCATGATCGATCAGGCTAATCCCGGTGTCTTCAGTTCGGTGAACGGGGCGACCGCGGCGAGCTCGGTGACGGCCCGCCAGAGCCGGAGGGCGTCGTCGTCGCCGACCTCGGCGGTGATCACCGGGCCGAAGAACGCCCGGTCCACGCCGCTCCCGTTATGGACCCGGACCACCGGCGTGCCCAGTCCCGGACCGACCAACGCGACACCGCGAGCGTGCGAAGCCCTGATTGCCGCGTCGAAGGCGTCGGACTCGCCCGCCCGGACCAGGTCGGCCGGCAGACCGGCGGTGCCGAGGGCCTCGGTGAAGTCGTTCAGCCAGTCGTTCTCGGTGCCGGGCTCGCGCTCCCACAACGCCCGGTAGAAGCGCAGCAGCGCCGCCGGCCCGTGCCCGTCCAGCACCGCCGCACAGATCCGTACCGGCACCCAGAGATAGCCCTCCGGATCGCCCTCGGGGTCATCGTCCCGGTCCTCGTTGAGCACCGAAAGGCTCATCAGCTGCCAGTCGACCGTGATCAACTCGCGTTCGGCCAGCCGGAGCAGCCAGCGGGCCGTCAACCAGGTCAGCGGGCACGACGGATCGAACCAACAGTCGACCCGCCAACCGTCCGTCGCCACCGCGCCAGCCTAGTGTCGTGCGTCCTTTGTTCCTTGACAGGTGGCGGCGTCCAGGTGCGTGCATCGCAAGGCCGACGAGGAAGACATATCGGGTCATATATCGCCTGAGGAGAACGCCGCGAGGTGCGTGCCTGGGCGTCGCCAACTGGCAAGGAACAAAGGGGGCACGACACTAGATCAGTGGATCACCGGATCGCGGCCATGACGTCGCGGCCGGTGTTCTCCAGACCGCTCAGGTATTCCCTGCGGTCGACCGGATTCCCGTCGGTCCGATGCCGTCGCGGGCCGACGCCACGCACCGGCCGGTAACCCTGGAACTCCGTCTCCAGGACGCCCTCGCCGCGGGTCCACCCCGGCAGCCGCTGCTGCAGTTCGTGCACCCGGGCCGCCGGCAGTTCGCCCTCGATGATCACCGACCGCCGGTGCGGCCGCGAACCCAGCGGTACGGCCTCCAGGCGGACGACGGCCGGCAACACAACCTCGACCAGATCGGCCGGAACCTCAAGCCGCATCCGGTGCAACGGCTCGAGAACCTGGCTGCCGGCCCGGCGCAGCGCTGCCATCAGCACCAGCGGGGTGAGGTAGCGGAAGTCGCCGGCGGTGCTCGACATGGCCTTGTTGAACTTCTGGTGCGCATGGCTCTGCCGCGGCGAATAGCCGGTGTGGGTCATGATCACCGCGCAGCCCTGCACCTGCCAGCCGTAGAGCCCCTGCCGCAACGCCACCTGGACGGTCTCCTCGACCGCCTTGAAGAACGCGGGCGGCATCGAACCGAGCTCGGCCTCCAACCGGAACGTGTTGCCCTCGCCGATCAGCGGTTCGACCCGCAGCCCGACCGTGGCCAGGAAGGGATTCGGCGGCACGCCGTTGAACTCGACCGCCGTGCCGATGCCGATCGGACGCTCGACGCAGATGACCGAGGTCTCGGCGAACTCGACGTCGATGCCGTACTCGTCGGCCAACGTCGCCCCGATCACTTCCTTCTGCACCTCGCCGTAGAGCGAGAGAGCCAGCTCCTGGCGGCTGTCGTCGGAGCGCAGATTGATCAACGGGTCCTGCTCGGCCAGCTGCGACAGCGCGCTGAACAGGGCACCGCGCTGCGTCGGGTCGAGCGGAGCGATGATCGTCTCCAGCGTCGGCGGCGCGAACTGGGCCGCCTCGGCCAACGGGTCGGCGGCACCGATCACGTCGCCGATCCTGATCTTGGCCAGGCCGCGGACCCGGCCGATCTGGCCGGCGCCGAGCACGCTGGTCTCGGCGGGCGCGCCGCGCTCGAACAGTTCCAGGCCAGTGATCCGGCCTCGTCCGCCGGAGGCGAGCGGGAGTCGATCACGGACCCGCAGGGCACCGCCGAAGACCCGGACGTACGCGCTCTTCTCACCGTTGGCGCCGCGGTCGATCTTGAACACGCGCGCCGAAGTGGTCGGCGTGCGCAGCCGGCCGGAGGGCAGGAATCGGAGCAGGCCGTCCGTGAGTTCGGCCACGCCGTCGCCGGTGACGGCCGACCCGAAGTAGACCGGGCTGACCCGGCCGGCCCGGATCTGTCGCCGCAGCGCCCGATGCACGGACCCTGCAGACGGAACGGAACCCTGGCCGAGGTAGGCCGCGAGCAGGGCGTCGTCGTGGTCGGCGAGCAGTTCGGTCCGCCGTTCGAGCACCTCCGGCGCGTCGTCCCGGAGGCGTCGCACGGAGGCCCGACGGCTGCCCGGTGATCGGGCCGCGGTGATCGGCAGGACGACGGTCTCCAGCCGCTCGGTCAGGTCGATCAGCAGGTCGTCGGTCCGGGCGCCGCGCCGGTCGATCTTGTTCACGAAGATCACGGTCGGGATGTCCAGCCGCCGCAGCGCGCGGAACAGGACGCGGGTCTGCGCCTGAACCCCTTCCACGGCGGAGACCACGAGGACCGCGCCGTCGAGCACCGCGAGGGCGCGCTCGACCTCGGCGATGAAGTCCGGGTGGCCGGGGGTGTCGATCAGGTTCACCGTCACGTCGCGTACCGGGAAGGACGCGACCGCCGTCTTGATCGTGATGCCGCGCCGTCGTTCCAGCGCGAGGGTGTCGGTCTGGGTGCTGCCGTCGTCGACCCGGCCCAGTTCATCGATCACCCCGGCCGCATAGAGCAGCCGTTCGGTCAGACTGGTCTTACCGGCGTCGACATGCGCCACGATCCCCAGATTGAGTGTGCGAGCCAAGCCTCAAGTCCTTTGAGTGCGTGCTGACAGAGCTGTTGGTCATGACAGCTGCCGGCATGGCTCGGCCCTCCTCGGTGATCGTTCACGGCAGTAGAACACCGACCACCGGGCCGGTACAACTGATTTTTGTCACCGCCGGCTGGTCAGCGCCAGCTGACCCGGAGCCGAGTGGTGACGTCGAACGGGCTACGGCCACGGTGCGTGATCATGATCCCTTCGCCTTCGGGGGTGGCGGCGCGGACCGGGTCGCCCAGGCTGATCCATCGGTTCCAGGCTCGGCCGAAGGTCTCCGCCAGCGCAACCTTCGCGCCCAGGACGGACGGCACTGCGTGGTAGACGACCTGGTCAGTGATCAACGCGTCGTCCAGCCAGGCCCGACCGGCCGCGTGCAGGGAGGAGCGGTCGGTGCCCACCTCGGCCACAACCCGGCGCGGGATCAGATAGCGCGGCTCGGCGATCGGCGACAGCACCTCGTCGAGCGCGGTGGCGAAGATCGCGGACCCTCGTTCGTCCACGTCGTCCAACAGGATCCGGTACGTGCCGTCCGGATCCACCGTGCTGCGCACCGAGGCGGCACCGCTCGGAACCAGCCCGGCCTCGCACAGCGCGTCGGCCACGGCACGCCCCAAGTCGACCGGATCCGGACCGGCGGCCAGCTCCGCGAGCCGTCGGCCGGCGGCCACGGCGGCGTCGCGGCGGGCGAACCACGAGAGCAGGAACCCGACCCCTGCCAGGGAGATCCCGATCAGCAGCCCGATCGCGAGATTGGCCCCGACCACCAGAAACGCGATCACGGCGGCAGCTCCGAGGACGGGGAAGACGACGGCGGGAACCCGGGAACCGTCCGGTGGTCTCGGGCCGGTCGGCCCACGCGGCCCGGGCACCCGGACCGGCGGCTGGACATCTTCCTGCGGCGTCTCGCTGGTGGAGTGGGCCGGGACGAGGTCGGTCCGCGGCCGTGGCCGCCCGGTCAGCCAGACCGCGTGCACCAACTCGTCGGCGCCCTCGTCGCCGACCCGCCACAGCTCCCGGATCGTCGCTCGGTGCTCGGACCGGGCCAGCATCCTGGCGTTGATCATGTTCAGCCGGTCGGCCTCGGGCGGGTGGTACGGCGACAACAGCGGATCGACGTGGCTGACGCCGAGCGTGATGTCGCCGGTCTCGGTGATGCCGAGGTACCCGTCGTGCTTGCGGACGAACCGTTCCCAGTCGCCCAGTCCGCCCGGATGATCATGGCTGACACAGACCACGGTCCACAGATTGGCCACCTTCTCCCGCCAGTCCGGGTCGAGCCGGAGGGCGCGGCCGCGGGTCTGCACCACCGCGGTCGGCGTCGTCGCCGTGGTCAGGTCGATCAGGGTGTTCAGCGTCCGTGCGTCCCAACCCTCGCCGAGGAGGCCGCGGGTGCCCACCAGCAACCGGGTCCGGCCCGTCTCGAGCATCCGGGTCAGCAACGCCACCCAGTCCCGGGATCGCCAGTTCCCGGTGATCAGCGTGATCGGCTCGTCCTCGTCGAGTTCGGGGGTCAGGGTCAGGTCCGGCCGGGCCTCGCTGACGTACTCGATGATCTTGGTGGCGGTGTCCGCCGCGGCGGCGACCGTCGACCCGGTGATCATGATCGGGTGCAGCTCAGCGGTGCGGGGGTCGGTGATCAGCCGCGCCAGCAGTAGCCGCGCCGAGCCGGCCTGGGCCGAGATCACGCCGTGCAGCCGGGCCGGCAGAGTGGCCGTGGCACGTTCGTGATCGGTGACGACCAGGGCTCGCAGCCCGTCGCCGAGATTGGCGGCCTCGGCGGCCAGGATCTCCACCGCCGCGTCGTTCTTGGCCTCGCTGCGGGCGATCACCCGGTCGACCGGCGATCGGCCGCGCCGGATCCCGGATGCCGTGAGCACGTACCCGACACTCGGTAGTGCGGCCCGGATCGCCGCCAGCAGGCGTTCGTCGGCCGGGTCGCCGGACCGCTCGAGCCGGCCGTCGACGTAGTCGTCGAGCAGCAGCACCCAGTCGCGGGCACCGGGCGGCTGGCGGTGCTCCTCCCGCACCACGGCGCCGGTCGGCAGGGCGAGCAGCCCGGCATGGTGGAAGCGCAGGGCTGCGGTCGTGAGCTCGGGCTCGGCGCGTTCCAGCCGGGCCCAGTCGAGGGCTGGTTCCTGGTCCAGCCGGCGGGTGACGAACCGCTGGTCGAGCCACTGCAGCAGGCCGAGTTCGCCGCCGTGATCATGGAGCAGATCCGTCTGTAGTTCGGCGAACCGTTCGGCCTGCCCGGCCAGCCAGTCCCGTTCGCCGGCGGCCGGTGGGGTGAACCAGGCCAGTTCGGTGTACGGCGCCAGGTGGCCGGCCCGGACGACGGCCGGGATCGAGGTCTGGAACAGCGGCGTGCCGAACAGTTCCCGGACCAGCTCCACCTGCTCCGGGCCCAGCGAGGCCGGTGGCGTGCCGGTCAGACCGATCACCGTCGCCTCCGGAAGTTGATCAAGAACCTCGGCCAGCAGTCGGCCCCACACCTCGACCAGATGGTGGCATTCGTCCAAGATCAGCGTGATCGGGCCGACATCCCGCAGCGCTTCGATCAGGGCCAGGCCGTTCGGATGCAGCCGGTCCAGCAACCGTCGGCCGCGGCCGTCCTCGTCCACTTCGGCGTCGGGATCGAAGACCGCCAGGGATTGGTACGTCAGCGCGGTGACCGGGCTGCTCAGGTCGCGGTCCGTCGAACCGGCCACGATCGCGGGCGTGAACCGGCCCCATTCGCGCAGCCACTGACCCTGGATCGCCGTGTTCGGTCCGAACGCGATGATCGGCCGGGCCAGCCGGCGGGCCGCCTCGAGCCCGACTGCGGTCTTTCCGGCACCGGGCGGCAGGACCACCCAGGAGCGCCGCGAGCCGGCGGCGTGCGCCTCCGCCAGCGCGGCCAGGGCCTGCCGTTGATGGGTCCGGAAATCCGTCGGATACCGGGTGTCGTGCCAGCCGATCATCGGGCCCATGATCGCAGGCCAGGTGTCGCGGGCCTGGGCGCAGGAGTCAGAGCAGGCCGGTGATCGCCTGCAGTCCGAGGCTGGTGGCGGCGACCGCGATCCAGAGCAGCGCGCCGAGCAGCAGTGGCTTCGGGCCCGAGCGGCGCAGGTCGGCGAGCCGCAGGGACAGGCCGATTCCGGTCAGCGCGGCCGTGATCAGGAACAGCCCGAGCCCGGCCAGCGTCGGCTGCCAGGACGCCGGGATCAGCCCGAGCGTCTGCAGTCCGGCCGCGATCAGGAAGCCGATCAGGAACGGCGGCACCAGCCGCCACGGCTTCGGGCGGGCGAGCGGCCCCTCAGCAGCCGACCGGCCGCGCGAGTTGATCACGGCGACCACCAGCACCACCGGGATGATCATCAGGCTTCGGGCCAGCTTGACCACCAGGGCCTGCGGGCCGGCCGCCGGGTCGAAGGCGTAGGCGGTGGCGACCACGGACGACGTGTCGTTGACCGCAGTCCCGCTCCACAGGCCGAAGGCGGCCGGATCGAGGTGGAGCAGGTGACCGAGCGGCGGGAAGATCATCACGGCCGCGACGTTGAAGGTGAAGATGGTCCCGATGGCGTACCCGATCGCCCGTTCCCGCGGTTTGATCACGGCCGAGGTGGCCGCGATCGCGGACGCGCCACAGATCGCCGTACCGACGGTGATCAGCAGGGTGGTCTCGGAGTCCAGCCGGAACAGCCGGCCGAGGAGGACGCCGCCCAGCAGCGCGATGATCAAGGTCCCGATCATCACCGGCAACGACTCCCGCCCGACCGTGATCACCTGCCGCAGCGACAGCCCGGTGCCGAGGACGACGATCGCCGCCTGGAGCAGGAAGCGCCCGGCGAGGCCGTACCCGGGAGTCAGCGTGGCCGACCTGAACCGCGGTACGGCAGCGGCGGCGAGCGCTCCGATCACGAGACCGAAGACCGGCGCCCCGACCAGCGGGACCAGCCGGCCCAACAGCGTCGCCAGGGCCGAACCGGCGCCGACCACCGCAAGTCCGGGAAGCACGGCCCGTGCTCGGGTCAGGAATCCGTTCGTCATCCCGGCCGACTGTTCGGGGAAATGTGCGTACATTTCACACCAGTAGGGTAACCGCCGAGCGAGGGGAGGGCGAAGTGGCGTCGAATCGTCTGGATCGGACGGCCGGGACACCCCTGTGGCGACAGCTGCAGGACGACCTCACCACGCGGATCGAGGCCGAGGAGTTCGGTGCCGGCTTCCCCGGCGAGCACGCGCTGGCGGAGGAGTACGGCGTCAGTCGGCACACGGTCCGGCAGGCGCTGCGACAGCTGCGCGGCGACGGCCGGGTGGTCGCCGAACGCGGCCGGCAGCCGCGAGTCACGCCGCCGACCGAGATCAACCAGCCGCTGGGCACGCTCTACAGCCTGTTCGCCGCGGTCCGGGCGGCCGGGCTGACGCAGCGCAGCGTCGTGCGCTGCCTCGACCGCCGAGCGGACGGCGTCGTGGCCGAACGGCTCGGGCTCGAGGCGTCGACGCCGCTGGTCTACCTGGAACGGGTCCGAATGGCCGACGGCGAACCGCTCGCGCTGGACCGGGCCTGGCTGCCGGCCGACTTCGCGGGGCCGCTGCTGGTCGCCGACTTCTCCGAGACCAGCCTGTACGGCGAGCTCGCCGCCCGAGTCGGGGTCCGGCCGGACCGCGGCCGGGAGGAGTTGCATGCCGTCGTCCCCACGGCGGCCGAACGCACCCTGTTGCGCTGCCCGCCCGGCACCGCGGTCTTCTCGATCCACCGGCTGGGCCGGGTGCGCGGCCGCGCGGTCGAGTGGCGGCACACCGTCGTCCGCGGCGACCGGTTCGGGCTCACCGCGGAGTTCGGCGGTGTCGCCCCGGTGCTCGGCGACGCCGCACTCCTACACTCATGATCATGAGTTTCAGCGTTCGGGCGATGACGCCGGAGGACGCCGGGCCGGTGCTGGCGATCTACCAGCTCGGCATCGACGAGGGCAACGCCACCTTCGAGACAACGGCGCCGACCTGGACCGAGTTCACCACGTCCAGGCTGCCGGGGTTCAGCCAGGTCGCGGTCGACCCGGACGGCAGTGTGCTCGGCTGGATCGCGGCGACCGCGGTGTCCAGCCGAGCCTGCTATGCGGGAGTGATCGAGCACTCCGTGTACGTACACCCGGACGGCCGGGGCCGCGGCGTCGGCCGGCGACTCCTGAACCGGCTGATCGAGCTGGCCGACGCGGCGGGCGTGTGGACGATCCAGTCGTCGATCTTCCCGGAGAACCAGGCCAGTCTCGCTCTGCACCAGGCGGTCGGCTTCCGGGTCGTCGGGACCCGGATCAAGATCGCCCAGCAGCACGGCCGTTGGCGCGACACCGTGTTGATCGAACGGCGCAGCCCCGGCGAGGGCGAGGACGATCCCGGCGTCCTGTGATCATGGACTCCCCATGATCATGGTGCCGGCGGGGTGAACCAGGCGATCGGGATCGGTCCCCGATGCAGAATGTGCGGTACGTCGACCCAGGGCAGCCACGGATCGTTCGGGCCGAGCCGTTCCAGCCGTTCCAGCGCGACCTGGGTGACCCGGCCGACCGCCCGGAGACCGGCGGTGGTGAACGGCAGGTAGTCGTGCTCGTCCGGCGGATCCGGGTAGTGCCCATCGCTGCCGTGACGCATCAGCCTGATCACACACCGGTCCGGGTCGAGCCGGGACGCGTCGAGGGTGGCCGGGCGGTGACCGCCGACCGGCCGGCCGGACCGGGCCAGGGCCTCGAACAGCGGCGCCGGATCGACGGGGGAGAGGAACACGACGTCGGCCCAGGTGCAACCGAGCGGCGGTACCGGTTCGATCATGCCGTGCGGCCGGCCGTCGTACTTCTCGGCATGCTGGCGATAGAGATCGGGATGGGCATCGCGGAGCTCGTTCAGCGGGAGCAGGAGGTCGCCGCGCGGATGGGTCAGGTGAGAATGGAACAGCGTTCCCTGGACACGTGGTGAGGGCATGAAAAAAGCCTCCCGACGCGTCCGGTCCGAGAGGCTTTGCAGGTAATGATTATATCAGTCTCCCGACCTCTGGCGGGGCCTGACGGAACAATTCGACCAGCAGGCAGGACCTAAGCTGGCCGGGTGCTGACCAGCGAGCGACTCCGGGACCACCTTCAGGACACCCTCTCGGTACGAGTGCTGGCCGAGCCGATCCAGACCGAACGTGGGTACGGCAACGAGAACTGGACCTTCGAGACCGACGACGGCCGCTTGTTGATCAAGGTCGCTCGACCGCACCTCGGGCCGGAGAAACTGGTGGCCGCCGCGCGGGCCCACCGGGCCGCGGCCGCCGCCGGCGTGCCGGTGCCGGAGTTGCTCCACGTCGATCCGGCGTGCGCGGCGCTGGATGGCCGGCCGGTCCGGGTGCAGCGCTACGTCGAGGGCCGGCACCCGACCGAGGTCATGATCACGGACGAGGCGGTCGAGCGCTTCTTCGGCACCTTCGGCGAGACCGTGGCCTCGCTGCACACGGTCGTGGCCGACGGGTTCGCGTCCCGCTTCGCCGGCCGGCCGAGCTTTCCCACCTGGGCCGAGTACGTGGCGTACCGGGTGCCGCAGATCGTCGGCCGGGTCGAGGCCGCGGGCGGGTTGCCAGGACATGATCATCGCCCTCTGTTCGACCGGGTGCTGTCCCTGGCCGAGGAGGTGTCGCCGTACGTGGAGCCGCGGTTGACCCACCGCGATCTCTACCTGGACAACGTTCTGGCCGGTCCGGACGGCAGCGTCGTGGCGGTGATCGACTTCGACATCGCCGAGGCCTGGGATCCACTGGCGGACCTGGTCAAACCGCGCTGGCAGATCTGGCCCGGCTATCCGCCGGCCATGGCGGACACCTTCCTGCGGGCGTACGCGAAGGAACTCCCACCCAGGTTCGACGACAGGGTCTGGGTGGCCGAGGTGCTGGAACTGGTCAACGTGGTGGCGAACGGGCTGGCCAGCGGCGGCAATCCCGAGTTCACCGAGTCCGCCCGGAAGCGGCTCGATCAGGTGCTCGCGGCATGATCATCACCGGGGTTGCCGCGAGTCCGGGCGAGGTCGTCGGGACGGTCCGGGTGATCGGTTCCCTGGACGATTTCCACCGGTTCGGCGCCGGCGAGATTCTGGTCTGCCGGACCACGTCGCCGGCCTGGACGCCACTGCTCAGCCGAGCCGCGGCGGTGATCACCGAGGTCGGCAGCCGGCTCGCCCATGCGGCGATCGTCGCCCGCGAACTGAGGATCCCGGCGGTGGTCGGGGCGGGCGGCGCGATGACGAGTTTGCGGGACGGGCAACGGGTCCGGGTGGACGGGACGGCCGGAACGATCATGATCATGGAAGGGCAGGCGCGATGACGACCGCCGATGTGCTGACGCTGCACGCGGTCCGGCTGCTCGGCTTCGCGCCGGCGGAACGGGTGGCGGCCCGGTACGCCCGGCCGGTGGCGGAGACGGAACGAGAGCTCGCCGAACTGGCCGGCCACGGCTGGGTCAGCCACAGCGCGTTCGGCGGCGACGGCGGCTGGTCCCTGACCGAGGCCGGTAAGACGGAGTGCGAACGCCGGCTCGCGGCGGAACTGGACCAGGCGGGTGCGCGGCCGCTGGTCGACCGGGTGCACCGCGACTTCCTTCCGTACAACCGAAGTGTGGGGGAGTTGTGCACGGCCTGGCAGTTGGCGACGCTGGGGATGGCCGACCCCGAAGTCGATCTTGAAACCACCGTGGCCGGGCTCGGGCCGGCGGCCGAGGCGCTGGCCGGATTCGAGCGGGAGCTGGTGCCCGCGCTGGACCGATTCGGTGGCTATCACCGGCGGTTCGCGACGTCGCTGTTCCGGGTGGCCGACGATCCGGCCTGGCTGGCCGGCACCGATCGGGACTCCTGCCACCGGGTCTGGTTCGAGTTCCACGAGGACCTGATCGCGACCCTCGGGATCGACCGCACCGGTTAGCCGCGCCGTTCGGTTGGCTGGCGGGGCGCGACGTGGCACGATCGCAGGCGTGGGCAAGAAGGATGCCGAGGCAGACCGGCTGCGGGACCTCGCGCTGCTGCGGCGGGTGCGCGACCGGATCGACCGCGAGTACGCGCAGCCGCTCGACGTCGACGCCCTCGCGCGCGGCGTGAACCTGTCGTCCGGACACCTCAGCCGGCAGTTCCGGCTGGCCTACGGCGAGTCTCCGTACTCGTATCTGATGACCCGCCGGATCGAGCGGGCGATGGCCCTGCTGCGGCGCGGGGATCTCAGCGTGACCGACGTGTGTTTCGAGGTCGGATGTTCCTCCCTGGGTACGTTCAGCACCAGGTTCACCGAGCTGGTCGGGGTGTCGCCGAGCACGTACCGGCGCGAGGCGGCGGAGTCCACCGCCGGGATGCCGGCCTGTGTGGCGAAACAGGTCACCAGGCCGATCAGGAATCGAGAAGCACCGGCGGACACGGCGTCCTAGCGTGGTCGCATGACGATCACCATTCATTCGAGCTTCCTGCCGCATCTCGACGCGGACGCCTCGCTCGCCTTCTACCGTGAGGCCCTCGGTTTCGAGGTACGCGACGACGTCGGCTACGACGGGATGCGCTGGATCACCGTCGGCCCGGCCGATCAGCCGGACACCGCGATCGTGCTGCAGCCGCCCGCCCTGCCCGGGGTGACCGACGACGAGCGCCGTACCCTGCTCGACCTGATGGCCAAGGGCAGCTACTTCGGCGTCAACCTGGCCAGCGCCGATCTTGCCGGAACGTTCGAACGGCTGGAGGCCAGCGGTGCCGAGATCGTCCAGGAGCCGATCGACCAGCCGTACGGCGTGCGCGACTTCGCCGTCCGGGACCCCGCCGGGAACCTGATCAGGATCCAGCAGAAGGTAGCCTGACCAAGATCGAAACGCGACGGACGAGGTGCGGCGGATGGCGGAACTGGCCCAGCTCCAGGTGAATCTCTTCTGTGCTGACGTGGAGGCGTGCCTCGCCTTCTACACCGGACTCGGGCTGCAAGAAGCGTTCCGTGCTCCCGCCGACGGGCCGGTGCAGCACGTCGAGGTCGAAGCCGCCGGCATCCGGATCGGCCTGACGTCGGCCGAGGTCGCCAACGCGCTGGTCGGACTCGGAGTGGCCGCGGCGCCGACCCCGTCCACCGAACTCGTCCTGTGGTGTGACGACGTCGACTCCTGGTACGAACGCGCGGTCGATGCCGGCGCCACGACCGTGGTGGCGCCGATGGACGCACCGGACGGCCGGTTGCGCTTCGGCTGGGTACGAGACCCGGACGGTCATCAGGTGAAGTTCGTCCGGCACCGTTGATCATGAAGCTCGACCATGATCAGCTGGGTGGGCGCAGGATCAGGCCGCGGTTCATCGGGCCGTCGAACGCGAGCGTGACCGGTTCTGCGGAGCCGCCGATCCCGGTCTGGTGATCCTGGATCGCGGCCAGCAGCGCATCCCGGCCGAGCTTGACGCCGGGGCTCCAGAAGTTGCAGCAGGGCAGGACCAGCACCGGGACGGCAGCCGCCGACTCGACGACCGGCCGGAGGGCCTGGTCGGGATGCAGGCCGATGATCAGGTCGTAGTAGTCGGCGAGGTCGGACGTGTAGGGGAGTGCGCGGTTGGCGACGCCCTTCAGGACCCAGCCCCGCGGATCGATCACTTCGCAGTCGATGTTGTGCCGCTTGGTCAGGATCCGCGCCAGCATCCCCTGTCCGCCGGCGACGTCGGCCGCGAACCGTACCGTCGGGAAGCGATCGGCGACGAACGCCGCGACGGCCTCGAACCGACCGGGTGCGCCGTGAAATGATCTTCGTGCCATCGGCTAGTCCGGTGATCGCTGGAGCAGCTGCGGGGACGACGCGAAGCCGAGCCGCTCGTACACCGGAACGGCCCGGTGACCGGAATGCACCGTGACGTGCAGAGCCCCGAGCCGGATGGCGTGCTCGGCGGCGGCGTCGACCAGGGCCGAACCGATGCCGCGGCCTCGGTGTTCCGGCAGGACGAAGACGGTCTGGATGTCCGCCGACATCCGGCCCAGGTTTCCGGGTCGCGGGACCCGGGGAACCAGCGCGACCCAGGCCATGCCCACGAGCTCCGGCGGGTCGAGTCGAGCGACGTACGCGAGGTGGGAACCCGGCCGGTCCGCCCACCAGCGCGCAAGCTCGCCGGCGAACGTGTCCGGCGGGCGGGTCGGCTCCTCGCCGTGGGCGTTGACCCAGAGAAGCCTGGCCAGTCCGGCAACATCTCCGGAATCCGCCTCACTGATCCTCACCTCGCCAAGTCTGTCACGCCCGGCTGCCGGTACGCGTCCGGCCGGCCAACCTGATCATGGAAAGTTGATCATGGACCTGGGGGAGCGGCGGTACCGTTGGTTGGTCAATGCCGTGGCGATCGATGATCATCTCGGGTACCGTCACACTGTGGAATTGCGGCGGATGATCAGCACGGGCGAGCGCGAGTTCCTGCTGTTCGCGATCACGCCACCGCGGGCGTCGACCAGTCCCGAGCGCAGGCAGGCCATCGCGGACGCGACGCTGCGCCGGCTGCAGGCGGTCGATCCCGACGGCGTGGTGCTGTACGACATCGCCGAGGAGAACGACCGCAACCCCGACGAGCGACCGTTCCCGTTCCTGCCGACGATCGATCCGGCCGACTACCTCGCGGATCAGCTGAAGGCCTGGCAGAAGCCGGCGGTCGTCTATCGCTCCGTCGGGAAGTACTCGGAGTCCAGCCTGCAGTCCTGGCTCGGATCGCAGCCGACCGACCGGGTGCTCTCGGTGCTGGTGGGGTCGTCGTCGAGTGGCAACGTCGGCCTGACGTCCCTGCGCTCCGCGTACACGATGCGCCAGACGGTGCAGCCGGAGTTGATCATCGGCGGCGTGGTGATTCCGGAACGTCACGAGACCAGGGGAGACGAGCAGCTGCGGATGCTGGAGAAGCAGGCGGCAGGTGTTTCGTTCTTCGTCAGCCAGGTTCTCTACGACGTGAACGCCGCGAAGAACCTCGTCTCCGACTACCGCGACGCGTGTGAGGACCAGGGGATCCAGCCACGACCGATCGCGTTCACGCTGTCGGTCTGCGGTTCGCTCAAGACCCTGGAATTCCTGACCTGGCTCGGCGTCAAGGTGCCGAACTGGATCCAGCGCGACCTCACCCGCAGCGAGGACACCCTCGCGGCCTCGTACGAGCACGTCCGCGCGGCGGCGTTCGACATGCTGACGTACTGCCGCCGGCTCGGAGTCCCGGTCGGCCTGAACGTCGAGAGCGTCTCGACCCGCCGGGTGGAGATCGAAGCCGCGATGCGCCTGGCCGTCGAGGTGAAGGGAGCCCTCAGAAGATGATCATGAGGGGCAGGGGGATCGAGATCCGGGGCGCGGGCACCGAAGCCGAGGCCGACGAAGCCGTCGCCGTCCTGGACGCCGTCCTCGGCGCCACCCGAGGCTGGCAACTCAATCGCGCACGACAGCTCGAGCTGTACCGGAACGCACCCGAGCTGTTGTCGATCGCGATCGACAACGGCCGGATCATCGGCTGTGTCGGCTGCGACGGGGCCAACGGCATCGAGGCGGTCGCTGTGCGGGACGAGTACCGCGGGCAGGGCCTGGGACGACGACTGCTCGAACGTGCGGAAGGAATCCTGCGTGACCGCGGCGTCACCGCCGCAGGTCTCGGCAGCCTGGACGGCGCCGTCGAGTTCTATCTGTCCTGTGGCTACCAGGCGAAGCTGCTCATCCAGTTCGCACCCGAAGTTGATCATCCGGAGTTGATCATCGACGAGCTGCTGGCGGATGTGCTGGCCGGTCGCGACGTCGTCCGGCGGGACTGGCAGGGACACCCACAGCTGTGGCTTCAGGAGCGCACGATCGACTGGGACCTGAAGCGACGCATCGAAGACGTGGCACCGGGCGTCGTGGCGCAGTACACCATGAGCAAGCAGCTCTGATGAGGCTCAGTCACCCCTACTGATGCTTGTCCGATAAGCGACATTATGTCAGGTAGCGTTTCTTCGCATGGCACCTCTCCTGCCGCGTCACGATCGTCGTGTCGGGACCTGCGGCAGAATCTGAGCCGTGGCAAGTGACCTGAGTCCAGCCGAACAACTCCTACTGCTGGCCGATGAGTTGCGTGGTGCAGCGACCGCGGCGCGCACCTTCGCAGCCAACATGTACGACCGTGAGCGTGCCGACCATCTGTCGGGCATAGCCGGGCGCCTGGCCGCGTTGACAGGCATCGCCGACGCCGACGACCTCGTGGCCACGTTTACCGACGAGGCCTGGAAGCGGACATCGCCCATGGTCGGAGTCTCGACACTGGCACGCGATGAAGCCGGGAAGGTTCTGCTCTGCCGTCGCACGGACGACGCGAGCTGGTGTCTACCCGGCGGGCTGCTCGAGATCGGAGAGCCACCGACGGTAGGTGCCTTGCGCGAGCTGTGGGAAGAAGCCGGCGTGACCGGTGAGGTCACCCGTTTGCTGGGCGTATTCGATGGCCCGACCTGGGGCTCGCGCAGCTCGGTTCATCAGATAGCCATCACCTTCGAGGTGAACGTTTCCGGCGCCGAGACCCCAGTGCCCGGCGAGGAGATGAGCGCTGCGCAATACTTTCCAGTCGACGCACTACCCGAGCCGTTGCATCACGGCCAACGTCGCCGCATCCCGGTACTGCTTGACCTCGTTCGGACCGGCGGCACGCACCACGACCCGGCCTCCACCGTCGGGCAGAACGCGACGCTGCCGATGTTCCAACGCCCGCGCTAGACCCGACGTATTGGGTGCTACACAGGGGATCGTCTACCCGGCACGGCCTCCTGGTGCCAGAATCGTGCCTCATGGCGACCGATGCGTCCGCGCGGTGGGAACGCCCCCAAGGCTTTGAGGTCTACCCCGACGGCTATGGTCCGCTGTTCGACCGAGCCGCGGAGGTCTTCGCGCGGGACGAGCGGGTCCGCGCCATGTGGTTGCACGGTGCGTTCGGGCGCGGGGCCGCTGACGCGGCGAGCGACCTGGATATCAGCCTCGCAGTGCGCGATGAGGACTTCGACGCCTTCGCGGCCACGTGGAAGGAGTGGCTGGCCGAGATCACCCCGACAGTCAACGCTGGACCGATCGCGCCCGGCTGCTTCCACGCCCTGACCCCCGGATGCGAGCGCTTCGACGTCTTCAGCGAGCGGGTCTCCGAACTCCCCCGCACAAACCTGCGGCGTCGGGTGACCGTCTTCGATCGGGACGACCTCACCGCCTCCGTTCCAACCCCGGACGATCCGCCACCGGACCCGGACACCATCGCTGCGGCTGTCAGGGAGACGCTGCGGACGGCGGCGAACATCCAAACCGTGTTCGTTCGCGAGGACTGGCTCCTCGGCGTCGCCGCCGTCCTGACCATCCACTCCCTCCTCTTCCAGCTGTTCGCCGAAGCCAACAAGCCCCAGCCGGCGACCGGCGCGAAGCAGCACAGCTTCAAGCTCTCCCCACGGCACCGGACCCTGCTCGAGCAGCTACCCGTGCCTCAGCCGGACCGGCAGTCAGTCCTCGACGCGCGCGAGGCTGCGCTTCGGCTCTTCCTCGCGGAGGCCCCGACCGTCGCGGCGGCGGCCGACGTCCCCTGGCCCACGGAACTCGCCGACGCCGTCCTCGGATACCTGGACCGGATCGGCCTCGGCGTCCGTCCATAGGCCAGGCCCGGGACGATCACGGCGGTCTTACGTACGCCCCCACAACCATCGCATCGTGTCCGGGAAGATGGCTCCGCCGTGCTGGAGCGTGTGCCCGCCTTCGCCGATGACCAACTCATATTCGTAGCCGCGGTAGGCAAGCGCGGACGCCATATCTCGGTTGGCGATTGGCCAGTTCCCGAAGACGACATCAAGGTCTCGATCACCGGTCTGCAGGAACACGCGTAGCGGCTTGCGTTCGGTCCGGCGGATCAGGCTCGGGTACTCGTGACCTCCGCGTATGTTGACGAAGCTGCCGCAATGGCTTACGACGTTGCCAAAGGCGTCGGGACGTTCCCAGGCGGCGGTAAACGCGCAGATCCCTCCCGAGCTGTGGCCGCAGATTGCGCGACGCGTGGCAGAGTCGGTCACGGCAACCGGAAGGCGTGGGATCAGCTCATCAAGCAGGAATTGCGCATAGGCGTCACTGAGCGTGTCGTACTCGACGTTGCGGTTCGTGTCGCCACCCCACAGCGGGTTGCCGGGACCGCTGTCGCCAGGCTCGACGAACACACCGATGCAGACCGGCATCTCGCCTCGATGGATGAGATTGTCGAAGACCACGTGGGCGTTGACATTCGGCCGCAGGTACCAGTCGCCGTCTTGGAACACCATGAGGTTCGCCGGGTGATCCGGCGTGTACTGGGCGGGGACGTACACCCAGTATCGGCGCTTCGTTCCGGGGAACCTCTCACTGTTGTCGAGTCGGTACTCGGTGACGCTGCCCCGAGGGGTTCCCGGCTGAGGCAGCGAGTCGGTGCCAAGTTCGTAGGGCTCGTCCATCGCTTCCGCCGCCTGGAGCTGCACCTGATCGCGCTTACTGATGGTCAATTGAGAAACCCCCTATCTGGACGCAAGTCAGCGGTCCGGTCATTGACCTGATTGGCGAACCCGAGATCTTGTCAATATGTCTAGGACGGCGCGCTCGACCGCGCTGAGGACGTCCTCCCGTGTCATGTCGGTGGTGTCGAGCACGGCCGCGCGAGGGTTTTCGGCCCAAGCCTGCCAAGCCCAGCGGTGGCTTTCCCGTACCTGTTCTTCGGTGATGGCGCCGCGACCGTGGAGTCGATTGGTGTCCATGCGTCGACGCTCAAGTCGCGCCTCAAGACTGGGCAGTAGAACGATGGTGATCGGGTCAAGTTGATCAAGGTCGTCCCACACCGACACCCACTCTGGCGGATCCGTCGGACTGGCTGGGACTCGTGGGCCCGCGATCACACAGTCGATTCCGCTGGCGGTGATATGAGCAGCGGTTGCGGACGCGATCTTGGCAGCGAACCGGTACTGAAGGCTGACGTCGGTCGCGGATTGAACCCCTTGTCCTCGGAACAGAACACTGCGAAGTTCGTCCCAGTCAATCGGCGCGGTTGTACGGGGACGCTGTTCAGCCCACTTCATGGCTGTGCTGGTCTTGCCTGCCAACGGCGGGCCGGTGAGCAGAATGGCCTGACCGCGCTGCTTCACTTCGCTCACGGTGGCCAGTCTGCCTGAGGCCGTCCCGATGTGGAATTGTATTTGCCTGCCGCCCCCTCGAATTGCTGCCCGACTGCGAGTGCGGCTTCCGTTCGCTGCCCGACGTTGTCTGTGCTGCCACCTATCCTGCGGGCAGATCCTGTTGTCGATGTGGATAGGTGGTTGACATGGATGAGGCTTCAATCTCGTCGGGTGCGGTCAGCGGCGCGGATCGATGGTCACCGCCGGATCTCAGTGGCTCTGTGGCCGTGGTGACCGGCGCGAATCGAGGTGCCGGCCGAGGTATCGCGCGAGTGCTCGGGAGGTGTGGCGCAACGGTGTATGTCACCGGCCGTAGCAGGGCTGGTCGCATTTCGACGAGGGCTGGCGAGGACGTGAGTTTGGCAGAAACAGCCCGGATGGTCTCCGCTCTGGGTGGCACCGGGATCGCGGTCGAAGTTGATCACGCCGTCGACGCCGAGGTCGAGGTGCTCTTCACGAGGATTCAGCACGAACAGGGCAAACTCGACATCTTGGTCAATAACGCTTGGGGCGGGTACAGCGTCGATGATGGCACGTTGGACGAGCCGTTCTGGCTGCAGCCGATGCTCCGGTTCGATCGGATGTGGACGGTGGGCGTACGGTCCAACGTTGTGGCGACCCGCCTGGGTCTTCCGCTGCTGCAGGCGACTGACCGTGGACTGGTCGTCAACACGACTTTGATGTTCAGCGACCTGGCTCGCGACATCGGTGCGCTCGTCGGTGAAGGTCCCGCCGATTTGGAGAAGCCGCCGTCCGAGTCGCATGCAGGATGCGCGCTCTTCTACCGAACGGCGAAACTGGCGATCAATCAAATGACGCTGTACATGGCCAAAGACCTCGCCTGGAACGGGCACCGGGTGGCCATGATCGCGCTCTCCCCCGGCTTTATGCGCACTGAGGCGATCATGGCGGAGGTCGGTACGGACGCGCTGCACTGGCAAACGAAGTCGATACTTCAAGGCACCGAATCAACTGAACTGGCTGGCCGAGGCGTTGCTGCCCTCGCGACAGACCACGACCTCCTCACGAGATCCGGCCAGACCCTCAGCACTCGCAACTTGGCACGGGAGTACGGATACTCCGATGTCGATGGACGATTGCCGTCCTAGTTTGTCAGAGCCAGCGCACGAGTTTCAGGTAAGGCGCCGCAGTGTGCTCCTGGTCTCGACTAGATCGAGGAATTCCTGTGCACTGTGACTTTCCATCGGCCCCCCAATGTCGCGGCCTGCCGACAGCCAGTTGCCAAGGACGTGAATTCCCTGTGCGGCCGCATGGGCGGCAAGCAGGTCTGGCAATAGCGTTCGCTCGCCGGGAGTTAGGTCACGCACCGATGTATACGCTTCGACCAGCGCGACGATCCGGTCGAGGTCGATCCGTCGGTGTTGATCTTTACCGAAGGTGCTCACAATCGACCCGAGGTCATAGGCCAGGAATGTCTGGGCACTGTCGTCGAAGTCCAGGACCGCGACGATCTGGCCATGAGTGTCGAGGAGCAGATTGGCTGGCGTGATGTCATTGTGAATCAGTCCTGCTTGCGGAGCAGGGGCTGGGACGCTGTAGATCTCAGCTAGCCGAGAATGCAGCTCCCGGAGCGGCGGGATTAGCGGGGAAAACAGATCGTTGTTCGCCAACGGGCTAGTCAGGAAGGCCCCGACCTGCCGCCACGGATCCCGCGTTGGATGCCTGCTGCCGGGCAACTGCTGGCCGTGGAGAATCTGATGCATCCGCGCAGCCAATCGGGCCGCATCCTGACCAAGCTCCAGGTCCATCGACCCGTAGCCACCGTCACGCTCCGGCGGATGCTGCCCTGGCACGAACACGAACAGGGCAGCTGGACGCCCATCGACCAGTTCCCACAGCCGGTGCTCGCCTGCAACCCGAACAGCTGGAACCGGGGCCGGCGTAGGGAATCCCGCCTGTGCCAGCCGGTCCACCGCCGCCAGCTCACAATTGAGCTCCGCTGCGTCCGCTGTCAGCCTGTAGTGCCGAAGCACCCAGACATCGCTCCCGCTGTCGATCCGCCAGTTGTCATTGACTTCGCCACGGTCGAATCGACTCACCCTGATCTCGGAAACATCAACACCGCGATCACGCAAGAACGACGCCCATAGCGCGATGGGAAATGCCACCGAGGCACTCTCGCCCAACAGCGTCGTCGCTGTCCAGACGTTTAGTCCGGCCCAGTCCACCCCGCCACCCCGGCAGGCCGAACCGCGAGTCTGACCCGTGCCATCGGCGAGGTTGTCCTGGAGTGTCCCCTCCCCTAGTCGCAGAAGCACTCGACGACAGGTCGCAGGTCGCGTTCCTCCATGCAGGCAAAGCCGTCGAACCTTGGGCGCGCCCCTCCGGACCCCGATTCTCAAGCCCGTAGGGAGGATCGCTTCGCTCGGGATCGTTCACCTGTGGCGACGCGGGTCGGATAGATATCCGTCTTGCTGCATTCTGTAGAGGCGTGCGTAGTGGCCGGCTCTGTTGATCAGGTCGGAGTGGCTGCCTTGCTCGATGAGTCTTCCTTGGTGGAGTACGAGAATCGTGTCGGCGTCCTTGACGGTGGAGAACCGGTGTGTGACCAGGATGGTGATTCCGCCGTCCTGTCGGGTGGTGGCAGCAGCCGCGGCGTAACGGGTGAAGATCTCGTGCTCTGCGTGGGCGTCCAGCGCAGCAGTTGGTTCGTCCAACACGGTGAGATACGGGTTGCGCCGCATACTCCCGCGGGCCAGGGCGACGCGCTGCCATTGACCACCGGACAGGTCAGTGCCACCGGGCCAGGAGGCGCCGAGTTGCGTCGAAAGCCCTTCAGCCAAGTCCGTGACGAATCCTGCTCCACCTGCGTGGGCAGCGCCCTCGATGTGTGCAGTGTTGTTGATCATTCTCGGGTCGCCCAGACCGATGGCCTCTCTGGCTGTGAGTTCGGGGCGCGTGAAGTCTTGGAATGTCGCCGTGCTGTGGTCGTTGCGGGTCGTCCCTTCGATCGTGCCGGCGGTCGGCCGATAGAGGCCGAGAAGTAGCTCGACCAGGGTGGTCTTACCTGCTCCGTTCTCTCCGACTATGGCGACGACCTGTCCGGGCACCAGGTTCAGGTTGATGTGTTGGAGCGCCGACTGCGTTGCGCCCCGGTAGCGGAACGAGACGTCGACCAGCCGAATCCCGGTCTGTGTGAAAGTGCTGGCGCCAGGCTCGTTGGTCGTCCTGGCGGTTCGGTTCAGCGCGTCGGCGCGCTGTACGTATTGGAGGGTTTCGGCGATGCCGCTCCCTTCGCCGATCAGGGCTAGCAGGCTTTGCTGGATCTGTCGGGCAGCGACAACCGCTGCCACCATGACAGCAGGGGTCGCGTCGCCGTCGGCGAGAGCGAAGAGCAGCCAGAGCAGAGTCGCTCCGACGATCAGCGTCGATAAGGCTTCTTCGCCGACTCCGAGGAAGGCGTTGCGTTGTGTCGCCCGCAACCGGGGGCGTTGCCAGCGATCGACCGCGGTCTGGAGTCGGCCGGCGATCGTTCGGCGGAGTCCGAAGACGCGGAGCTCCATTCCAAGTGCGGGATCGGTGACGACCTGCCGGCAGTGCGCAACCAACCGACCAGCTGCTGCTGACTCGTCCTCGCCCCGCTGAGTCCATCTCAATCGCAGTCTGGCAGCGGCCAGCGCTGGAACGACGGCAACGGCGAGTAGCAGCAGTCGGGGTTCGACGAGCGTGGCGATGATGATCACGATTGCCGCCTTGGCTGCGACGTCGGCGGCGTGGACCAAACCGGACATGCCGCCGCCGATCCGTCCTTGGTTCTGAGTCAGCATTTGCAGGGTGTCGGCGAATTCCGGATCGTCGAAGTGATCCAAGGTCGGTCGGGTCGCGACGGCTCGTGCGATGTCACGTTCGAACGCAAAGGAGACCTTCTCGGCCATCGCGACGTGCGCGGTAGCACCGAGTGCGCGCAACACCCAGTCAGCGAACACGCACAGCAACATGCCGATGAGGGCCATGATCAGCCAGTCCTGACGGTGCTGGTCGATCCCAGCCACCACGCCGGCGACCAGCCACGGCGTCACTCCCCTACTCAACGATGCCGTGGTCTCCAGGAGCGAACGCAGCAGATCGCGACGGGCGACACGCCACGCAGTGCCGATCAAGAGCCGCAGTGCGGCGAGATTGCCGATCATGAACGCTTCCCCATCTTGTCGTCACGGAAGCGTCGGGCCTGGGTGAGGAACAGGTCGGCGTAGTGACCGCCAAGAGTCAGCAGGTCATCGTGGTTACCGTCCTCGATCAGTCGACCGTCCTTCAGAACAAGGATTCGATCCACGCCTCGTACAGCGGAGAGACGATGTGTCACCAACACGGTCGTTGCCCCGCCGGCGACATCGAGTAGTCGGGCGAAGAGTTCGACCTCGGCGGACACATCTAATGCGGCTGTCGGCTCATCCAAGATCAACAACCCGGCTGCCCGGGTCCGCACAGCAAACAGGGCTCTGGCCAAGGCGATCCGTTGCCACTGTCCGCCCGATAGATCGGTGCCTCCGTCGTACTGGGCGGACAGCACCGTCGCTGGACCCACATCGTCTCGCCCTGGCAAACCGCCCGCGTCGCCCAGCGCCTCGATGATGTGGTGCTTGTCAGCTTCGCTGTCGGGGTTGCCGAAGCGCACGTTGTCGGCCAACGGCAATTCGTACCGGCCGAACCGTTGGAAGACCGCCGCGAATCGACAATCGGCCGGGTCAAACCGATGACCGTCGGTGTCGATGCTCACGCGGCCCTTGGTCGGTGTGGCGAGCCCACACAACAGCCGCACCAAGGTGCTCTTGCCGGCACCGTTCTCCCCGACGATCGCGACCGATTGGCCCGGAGACACCGTGAAGGACACGTCACGTAACGCCGGCGAACCCTGGCCCGGATAGGTGAAGGAGACATGATCAAAGACGACCCCCTGCGGTCCAACCCCGGTCGTTGGTGCCCGGTCGATCACGGGACCGTCTGCGGGGAGTCGGTCGAGATGTCGCACGGCCGTAGTCGCGCGGGCGACGTCGTAACCCTGCAACCCGAACTCACCAAACATCGCCATCATCAAGATGGCCTGCAGGAACACCGTCACCTCAGCCACTCCGAGGCGATCAGACATGACGTCAACCGCTAACACGGTCAGCACCAAGCCGTACGCCACTGCAGCAACCCCGGTGGACAACAACGGCCGCATCGACTTCGACCGCGCCCTCCAAACCACCGCCATCGCCGTCGACCACACCCGACCGATTCGCTCATCCATCCACGGCAACCAGTCGAAGATCCGGACCTCTTTCGCCGCGGTCCGCGACACCAACAGGCCCCGCAGATACTCCGCCTGCCGCCGTTCAGTGCCCATCTGTCGTGTCGCCATCTCGAACACGACCTCGAACCAGCGACGAACCTGGGCGTGCAACACACCCAGCGCCACCAGCAAGATCAACGGCGCCCACCAGTGAAAGCCGACCAGAACAATCCCGGCTGTGACACCGGTCAGCCGGGTCAGCAGCAGCCCCGCGGCCGATCCCACGGCGTGATCGAACACGCCTTCGCGGTGGTGCTGAGCAGCGGCGACCAGGCTCGCCGAATGCGCTGGATCCTCCAGCTCAGTCACTGAGTCCGGTACCAACCCAGCCCGCGCCAGCTGCTCTAACGCCGACGCTCTGAACGCAGCCCCTAGCCGGGAAACTGCAATCCCGTATCCACCGTTCAACACCGCCAGCGCAAAACCCGCGGCCACAAACGCCAACAATGCAGCCAGCGCATGGTGTGCAGCTGGAGACCCCATCCCGGCACTGGCCAATGCCGGCAACCTGGCGACCAATCGCCCGCTGGCCAAGACGACCACCGATGGCATCATCGCCGAAGCGGCCAACAACAAGGCGACCACTACCGACCACAATGGGCTCGCGCGAAACATCGAGCGACCTAAATCGAAAGCATCAAGAAGATGGCGGGCCAACCGCCGAAGAAGCGAAGCCACAGGGAACCTCGAAGCGCAGTACGACGGGCCTGCCGTCATCAACGACGGCAGGCTCAGGACGACTGGGGTACTTCAAGATCACTCCATGACCGGCGAACCTAGCAGGCCACAATCCTCCGATCCAGCACTTTCCAACCCAGCCCATACCGAGCCATCCGGCCGACCAGAACCGAGCCCACTGAAGGTTCCATCACCGGAGGGCCTTCGACCTTGGCCGACGGGGAGCGGCGGAGTGTTGGCCGCTCATCCTCGCCCCCGGAAAGGGGTGTCGGCTGTCGGCCTTGAGATTCACCGCTGTTCCGGCCATGGCTGGCACAGTTGTGCAAAGTGTTTGAGCGCACCGCTCTTCACAACGATCGTGTCCGGCTGCAGCAACGTCGAGTAGTTGTTGATCAAGGCGATCAGATCCAGTAGCCCGCGGTAACCCGATAGTCCCGACAGGTCCATGTACACCTTGGTGATCCGCAGGTCGAGCCGAAGGACAGCGTTCAGGTCGAAGGCGTCCAGGACCCGCAGGTCGAGGTTGGGATGTTCGGCCAGGCCTCGTTCGATGCAGACCGCACTGATATCGGTCCCGAGAACCTGCCCCGCCCGCTCCGTCAATAGCTTGGTGGTTGTCCCCCACTCGCAGCCGATCTCCAACACGGTGTCCTGGGCGGTGACAAGCGCCTCGATCGTCGCACGGTACTCCCGCACCCCACGCGTCGCGACGATCCTCGATGCGATCTTGTACTGACTGTCGTTGGCCATTGCCAATCCCCTCTCCAGCCGGGGCTGACGGCGGGCCGCCCCGGCAAACGAAAAGAGCACCCGAAATCACACCACCGACGACCCCTCTCACGGGATCCCGGTTGATATGACTTCAGACGCTCTTAAGCCGAAGCTGCCCGAGCTCCTGCACCGAACAACAGTCGCTCAGTGCATGACCTTCTGAAGGCGCATGTGTACTTGTCGGGAACGACGCTACAAGTCGACCGCAATCAACCGCAACCGATATCGGACGCCGGTAAGCCGTTCCTTGACCGGCCGCCCGGGTCAACCTTCACCTCCACATGATCATTCTCGGGCGTCATCGCTGCAGGCGTCGAGCCAACTGAGCGAGGTCGGCGCGTGTCATGGCGGCGAGGCGACGCTGCTGGAGACGTCGCAGCACTGGATCGCTACGCAAGGGCCGAAGGCGTGCGGCGAGCGGCGGTTGTGGTGAGCGGAGGAAGTCTTTGAGACGGAGCCCACCGCGATGGCGGATCGCGTCGACTAGAAGCATGATCATCGGATCCTGGTCGGCACGTGGCACCAACCGGAGCCACGCCGCCGGGCCGGGGATCGGCGGTGTGAAGGCCGTGCCGGGAATGGCGGTCAGCACAGTCGGCTCGAAGAAGGTGGTGACTTCGAGGCTGATGATCGAGAAGTGATCATCGTCCGGCGTGGCGGTCGCGGCGGTGGCCCAGTGGCGACCGGTGCAGAGATAGGCGCATCGCAGCCGGGGCAAGCCCCGGGCCAGCGCGACTACGTGCTGCAACACCGAAAACGGCGGGTTGGCGATGATCATGGTGACCTCGGCGAGGGCTTGTGGATCGAGGTCCTGGACCCGGGCCGGGCGGAGATCGACTGCTGAACGGTTGGCAAGCCACCGATGGCAACGTCGGTCCGGCTCGACGGCGATCACTCGGCGCGGTCGACGACTCAAGATCGCGTCGGTCAGCGACCCGGTACCTGCACCGAGGTCGAGCACCAGGTCGTCATGGCCGACGTCGGCCTGTGCCACCAGAGCACGGGCGACGAATGGGTCAAGCAGATGTTGATCAAGTAGGTCGGGGTCGGGAACGAGTGGGTCGAACGAGGGCAGCACAGGCATCGGGCTCCGGTTGGCCGGGGCCACCGAACACGCGCGCAACTGTGCAGTCCACAGCTGGACGGCACGGGCGAAGAAGGAGAGGGCGCTCGATGGCCACAAAGATGAGGTTGGGTGAAACGACGACCTCAACGCCGGCGGAGCTCACGCAGGGACTGCGCGGGACCGGACCTAGGAGTGGTCCGGCCGCCGTTCGTTGGCGGGATGCATAGCCGCTCCTCTCGCCGGAAACCGGGACACCGGCAGCCTACTCTGCGACGACGCGCTCAACTGCCGGCTCCTTGCCCTCTGCCGACCACGCCGACCTCGAGCCACCGCCCGCACGCGGTTCCACGTCCTGTGTTCAAAATCCGGTGACGATGTCGCGCTCAATGGTTAGCGTGCCCACAAGATCACCTACAACCCGGGACCATCGTGAGATTTGATCAGCTACTCAGCGCCGACGACCTCACGCTGAAGGCATCGTCGCCGGCACCTGCCAGACGACTCAGCCACATCAACTCCACCGGCACCTATCGTCAGTGGGCCGACCAGGCCCGGCAACGTGCCTTCGATCTCATCGGAGTACCCGCGCGGACCGCCGATCCGTCGGGCGAGATCATCAGAACGATCTCCACCGGTGATGTCGCGACAGCGGTCATCAGGCTGACCATCGACGACAACCTGAGCCTGCCCGGGTATCTGTCGTGGCCCAACGAGCAGGAAGCGCCGTCACACCGAGTCGTGCTCGCGCTCCACGGACATGGACAGGTCGAGGCATGCCTGAACATCGATGGCGTCACCGAGGACTACCACCATCAGTTCTCCCATCGACTCGCCGAGCGCGGCCAAACCGTCTTCACGCCAGAGCTTCGCGGGTTCGGGGCCCTGTACGACCTCGCTGCTCACGAACCGCAGGCACGGTTGCGCTACTGGCATTGGGGGCAGCCCATGGCCTACACCCTGCAAACCGACGCCTTCATCCACGGCCGCACGCTCATGGGTGACACCATCCATGACCTACTGGCCTGGGAAGACTGGCTTGGGCACCACTTCGAGATCGACGCCATCGACGTCGCCGGAATCTCCTGGGGCGGCGACCTCGCCTGCAGCTATCCCCTCTACAGCCGGCGCGTCCGATCAATCTTCGCCAGCGGCACCCTCGGTAGCTTCACCCATACCTTCCGAGTCTCCGGGAATGCGCCCGCTCATTGCATTCCCGGGATCCTGCCCTGGCTGGATCGCTCCGACATCGCCGGTCTGAACGCCCCCACGCCGATCGCCATCCACTACGGCGAAAACGACACTCCAAGGCCAGGAAACGACTCCGCCTCCTACAACGAGACTGCCATCGACGCCTTCGCCGAGCTCCAATCGATCTATGCCGCCGCCGGCGGCCCGGAGCCGGAACTGATCATCAGCGCCGGACTGGCACACGAGATGGACATCGACGCCCTGGCAGCCTGGATCCGCCACCAGCAAACCCCACCCCACTAGTCACAGTCCCCGGCTCGGTTCCACCACGGGCCGGGCGCCGATGCCAGCAGCACTCGCCCTACCCCTGCAACGCCCCCAGCAACGCCGAGCGCACGACCACGTGAGGGGGCGGAGGCAAGTCATGAGCGCTGAACCAGCCGACGTCGTCGTGTTCATCAGGAGCGACGTTCGCCGGCGTCCCTTGCCAGTCGGGGACGAGCCAGGCGCTGAGGAGGGCCCGCTCGTCGACAGGCCCAGCGGTCAGATAGCACAGGTGGGTCGCCGCGCCTGTCGCGATCTGCACGCCGAGTTCCTCGTACAGCTCCCGCGCGAGCGCTTCCAGTTCTGATTCGCCGGCTTCGATCATTCCGCCGGGCAAGTCCCAGATGTCAGGGTTTGCACGCTTATTCGGCCTCCGATGGACCAGCAGGACTCGACCCCGCCGGATCAGCGCGCCCACAACGACTCTGTGCATTCGCCCATCAGAGCATGACCATCCGACAGCGCACGTCCCAAGCCGGCCTGGGCACGCTCCACCTGCTCGACGGAATGTCAGCGGCAACCCGCCTCGTCACCGTCGAACTGGATCCTGCACTCTCCCGCATTGCGCAGGAGGAGATCGACGATCATCGGGTGGAATTCGTTATCGCAAACGGCGGTAGGTGGCTCGAGTCCCAGGACGCGATCAAAAGTCGGTTCGACCTCATCTTCGCCGACACGGGTCCCGGCAAGTTTAGTCATCTCGACTAATGCTTTGCGCTAGAACCCAATGACCCGGCACAGCCGTTGGTCCATAACTCCCCTGCCGGTCAACGGGTGACTTGCGGGTGCGGAATACGCACGGCCTTCATACGCAGAGTGTCAGCCGGCCGGGCCGCGCTACCCGGCTCCAGGGACGGGAAGACCGTTCTCAAGGTACGCGACTCTTCCGCCAGTGCGGGCGGCGATGGCGGCACGAATTCGGCGTGCGTACAGAGCAGGAAGTCGCTCGTCGAGTTGGTCGACCGGGCACCAGTCGTACGCCTTCAACTCGTTCGGCGGCAGACGGATCGACGCGATCTCCTCGGGCGTGAGGACTCCGCCGTCGAAGACGGTGGTGAGCCCTTCAATCGGGATGCTCGTGGTACGCGGCTCCCAGTCAATCGCGATCAACTGACCGAGTTGCTTGGTCAGGCCAAGCTCCTCGCGGATCTCGCGACAGGCCGCGGCATAGGGCGCCTCATCGGGCTCGACGACGCCGCCCGGATAGTCCCATCCCTCGACATAGGTGGGGTCGACAATCAGCACCCTGTCGTGCTCGTCGAAGAACAATGCACCGGATGCCTCGCGCTTGCGTGGCAGCGTGAGACTCCAATGACCAGCCGGCGGCTCTATCGTGGACATCGTCGCAGAATATCTGCACCTGGAGACGTGATCCCGGCACGAGCTGCGGTCCTGACCACTCCCCGACTGCCCGGCTGGGATCGATCACCGGGCAGTCATCAACCTGCCGATGATTCGAGTGCAGTTCGGAACTGGTTGAGCGACTCGACTCTCCAATAGTCACGGCGAGGATACTGGTCGTGCTGATTCCAGCGCATTGTCGCGATCCCCGCCCACATGAGGATGCGGAAATTCTGAACGAGCCGTTGGTTGGGTTCTGGATAGAACTCGGTGACTTCTTCCGGCGCGTAGGCGAGGTCGTATTCCACCGGCCCGCGTTGCAGCGTCCCCACGTCGATCCACAGTGGCCCTTTCCTGGTGTCGAGGACGTTTCCTGGATGCGGCTCTCCATGCAAGAGCTGTTCGACAGAATCCTCGCTGCGGATCGCCGCGCTCATGCTCTTGAGTGTCTCTCGGAGCAACTCGCGGTCCCGGTCGCGAAGTTCTGGAGTCCTCTCTGGATCCTCGACTTGCAGCTGCCAGCCGGCAACTCGGTCCATGACATGTGGTGCTGTCAGATCCATCTGGCGCAAGTCGGCGTGGAGCTGAGCGAGTGCCTTGGCATAGTCTGCCGGTCCGAGGCTCGTGGTCATGCCCAGATGCTGCTGCGCTCGCCGGTCACTGACGGACTCGTAATAGGTCCAGAAGGTCATGGCGAAGCCGTCGCATTCATACACATCGAGTTCCACACGAGGATCAAGCTCGCCCACGGGACTGCCGATTTCGGCGAGACGCCGAGCCACTAGTGCCTCGAACTCCATACCTTGGCGCCACGATGCCGGTGCTATCCGGACCAATACATCGCAGGGCTGCAAGCGCAAGGCGATGCGGTCAGAATTGTGTACGACGATCGCATCGCTGACCTGCAGTCCTAGGGCAGCGGCCGTATTTCGGGCGGCTTCACTCGCCCGCAGGACTTCAGCTGATTCCACGAGAGTGCGGCTCCTAAAGCGTCTCGGACAATGCAGGCGGTCTCGGTGCAGGCGCCGGTAACCCCATCGCCGGCCCTCTAGGCATCCGTCAGTACGGTGGCGAAATGGTGCAGGTCCGCAAGAAGAACTGCGAATACTCCAGGCTCCTGGTCTCGGCCCTGGTAGTAGATCGAGCGCACCGAATCGAAGGCCACGGCAGCCCCACAGGCGGCAAAGACGCCAGGGCCGGCCACCTCTCGTCCCGCCCGCCGAACGGCAGAGACGATCTCAGGGCTGGCTCCCTGCTCCAGCAGCCTCGGTAGCAGCGTTGCGTAATCCAGTGCCCGGGTGCCGCTGCCGAGTGATTCGGCGTCGATAATTCCGGTGATCTCATCGTTCTGGCACATCACGTTGCTGTTGTTGAGGTCACCGTGCACCAAGTCATGGCGAGGCAACTCGAGATCGGCGTACGGCGCCAACAGAGCGTCGAAGCGCGCGATCAGCTCGATACCCGGCTGGCCGAGCCGACGCGTCACCGGCCGGGGATCGTTCTCGCCTTCACCGAACGCGCATTCCCGGACGTACTCGGACCAGTCCAGCGTCGGATCGGGACCGAGGCCGGCTTGGCGTTCGATCACCTCGATCAGGTGCTCTACCGTGCGCAGGGTCAGCCGGGAGCGCACCATCGACTCGCCTGGCACAAAGTCCACGACGTGGTAAGTAGTGCCGTCTGCGGTTTTGCCGGCCGCGAGCCACCGCGGCGTCACGTACCCGGCGGCCCGAATCCTGTCGACCAGTTGGGGTAGCTGCTCCATGCGGTGCGCCATGTCGGTGTTGATCTTCAGAATTGCGCGCCGACCATCATCATCAGACAGCAGCCAGGCTCCAGCAAGTCCCTCCGGGCAGCGTTCGCGAAGAACGAAGCGAAGGCCGTGTGCTTGATTGATGTGACTCACAAGCTCTTGCGTGGGTACGAATGTCGTGGGCACAGGTGGACCTCTCCCCAAGGGAAGCAACTACCGCGCGGTCGTGCTCACGATAACGTGAGGTCGACATCGTGATCGCGGTCGACCGCGGCGACGTCGAATTGAGCGGCGTCGGTCGATGCTGACAGGATCTGCCCTATGGCCGGATCGCAGCAGTCTCTTCGAGCCGCAGTCTTTCTCGGGCTGAGCGTCGACGGCCGCATTGCGCGGCCCGATGGCGACCTCGAGTGGCTGACCACCCGCGGCGCCGCCGCCGGGGACGCAGGCTTCACGCCCTTCATGGAATCAGTCGACGCGGTGGTGATGGGCCGGAAGACCTACGAGACCATCGCTTCCGCGGAACACTGGCCCTATCTTGATCGGCCGATGCATGTGATCAGCACGGCCCTCGCAGCAGATGCAGATCCCCGGATCACCGTGCATCGCTCCCCCGAGGAGGCCGTCGAAGTGCTACAGCGGGACGGCCACCGGCGCGTGTACGTCGACGGTGGCGAGACCATCCGTTGGTTCCTTGCCTCCGAACTTGTTGACGAACTCACGCTCTCCCAGGTCCCGGTGCTTATCGGCGACGGGCCCTCACTGTTCGGGCCGCTCGGCGGAGACGTACACCTCGAGCACGTCAGCACCGCGGTTCTCGGCGGTGGGATGGTCCAGACCACGTACCGCGTCTTGGGCGGACCCACGCCGCCGGCAGCCAAATAGGCCGCGCGGGGCTCACGGCGCTTGCCCGTCCCAGTCAGGAATTCCGGTGGTAACGTGATCGGCGAGCGCCCGGGGCGCCACCCGTCCGCGGAAAGGGCCGAGCCCACCCGATCTTGATCATGATGCGCACCGTGTTCACGGCGCTTCTGTCGGTACAGCGGACTCCCGGCGATAAGGAGCCCGTCATGTCCGCTGCCATCCCCACCGATCCGTCCCGGATCAATCTGCCGCAGGCGCGTCGCCGCGCCAAGGAACTGCTCGCGCAGGTCCTTGCCGGAGACGTCTCGGCCATCGCCCGGCTGCAGCGTCCGCACACGCCCGCCCGGCTGTCCGACGCCCAGTACGCGGTCGCTCGCGAGCTCGGGTTCGCCGACTGGCCTGCACTGGTCCGCGAGCGCGAGGAGTTCGCGCCGGCCGACCTCGACGATATGGATCTGACGATGATCAAGGAGGTCACTGTCGTGTGCCTCCCCCGTCCTGGTGCCGTCACACTGTTCCATGATCAAGTTGATCACGACCGGCTGCGATGCCCTCATGATCAACTCCTGGCCGGCGAGGACGCCTGGGGCGACGCCGTGTTACGGATTCCGCTGTCCCGGATGGGTTTCCGGCGTCAAGGCACCCATCTGTTCGCCACCGACGAGCGCCGCCACCACGCCGTGTTCTGGGTCGACGGCGGGCCGTACACCGGAAACCGCCCGCAGCCCGAGAACGTGACGATCTGGACCGGGACGGTCGCCGAGGCCGCCGGCCGTCTGCGGAGCCAGGGTGACTCCGCGCTCGCCCGGCTGGTCGAGTGGGCCGAGGCTGATCGAGCCGCAATGACCTATGCACGCCACCAGCGCGATCTGCAGCGCACGCTCACCGGCACCTACCTCCGCAGCACGACCCTGCCTGGCGGATCCGGCTTCGGCGGCTCCGAGGAAGACTGGCGCGACGCCCGGCAAGGCCTCACCTTCGCGCTGGACGGTCTGGCCGAGAGCCTCGGGCGCCCAGGTCAGCCGGTCAGCTTCTGCGATCTTGGCTGTGCCAACGGCCACCTGCCTGCCAGCTTCGTCGAGTGGGGAGCCGAACGAGGCGTCACGGTCGAGCCGTACGGGGTGGACCTTGCCCCTGAACTGATCGACCGGGCTCGTCAGGTCTACCCGCAGTGGGCGGATCGGTTCCGGGTCGGCGACGCCCTGACCTGGCGCGCCCCGGAGGATCAACGGTTCGATCTGGTTCATGTGCTGTTGGACGTGATCCCCGACGACCTGCACGGCTCGCTGCTGGAGAACTGTCGTGCCCTCGTCACCCCCGGCGGTCGTCTGCTGGTGAGTAGCTACGCGATCTTGGTGGACCGGGGCGCTGAAGCGCTCGTGACGGCCCAGGGCTACCAGGTCGATGGCCGGACGCCGCGCCGACGACGCCGCAGCAACGGCAAGCCGTACGGCCAACCGTCGGTCTGGCTCCGCGTGCCCTGACCACGACGAACGTCCTGAGCGGGATCCTCCACCGTGGACTGACCTGGCGAAACGACTTGTCCGTTGCGCCTACCTGCGGATCGCGATTCCCTGCCGCGAAGCCTGTGCCTTCAAGGTCACCGATCGATGTCAGCGGGCTCGGGCACGATGATCACCATGACGGTTCTCCTTCTCGGTGACAGCAATCTCGCCCAGCTGAACGACGGCCTGCCTGACCTCGTAACGCCGGCGTTCGGCGCCGATGCCGAGTGTCGCGCGGCGGGCGGCGCCTGGTCCGGGTCCCTGAGGCAACAGCTCGGCGACCGAAAGCCGTCCGACTACGACGCGATTGTGGTGTCCATCGGAAGCAGCGACAGCCACCCGTCCAAGGGCAGCTCGCCGACGATCTTCCGCGAGAACCTGTCCCGGGAGTTGGAGCGCGGTGGTCGCTGGATCGCGCTGCTCCCCCGCAGCCTTGCCGGCACCCTCGATCCCGCCCAGTCCGTCGAAGAAGTCAACGCCCTGATCCGGGTCTACCGTGCGATCTTGGAAGAGCTGATCAACGCGTCCGGAGGCATCGCGCTCGATACCGGCGCGATCACGGAAAGTCTCGGGCCCGAGGCGTACGACACGGACGGCGTGCACCTGACGCGCGCCGCCTATGAGGAGCTCGTCCCGGAAGTCGCCAAGGCCATCGATGCCGTCTCCCAACGACCATGATCAACCTGCCCTGCTCCCCCGCCCGGTCAACGAACGGTCTCCGGGTTAAAAGGGTTCGCCTCGGCCGACGTCAGACTGGCAGGGTCGATGCATGCCCGAGGTTGCACTGCCGCTGACCGTACGCGATCTGACGACCGACGATCTGCCTGTGGTGACATCTTGGGCAGGAGTCGGCCCGCGCGAGGCACCCGAGCGGATGGAGCGCGGCGAAGTCGACTACCTCGCTGTCTGTCCGCCATCCGGGGTGCCGGTCGCGTTGGGCGGCGCGATCTACAACGAGATCCCGGGCGCCGGTACCCTCTGGCAACTCTCGGTCCACCCAGCCTTACGGTCCTGCGGGATCGGGACGATCCTCATCGGCGCCTTGGAACAGCGGATCCGCGCGCGCGGGCTGAGACGCGCGGAACTTGGTGTCGACGAGCCGAACGTACGTGCCCGCGCCCTGTATGAACGGCTCGGCTATGTCGCCTACGGCCGCGACAGCAGCACCTGGGACCAGGTGGCCGACGATGGCTCGAGTGCCACAGTCACCATGATGTACACGCTGATGCGTAAGGACTTGGCTTCGGGCGAGACGGGGCATGTCTGATGGTCACCAACGAATCCGTACCCGAGCGTTGCGGCATGCCTCCCGAGGAGTTGGCCGCACTGGCCGTGACGGACGCGAACAGCAACGGCTCACAGGTCTGGCGGCTGGGTGATCAACTTCGCGGCGGCCACCAGTCGGGAGCGTGGCGGCTGGAATCCGACCGGCAGGTCGCGGTGCTCAAACTCGCGGCACCGAACTGGGTGCAGCAGATACTTCGCGCCGAACAGGCCGTGGCGAAGGTCCGCGCAGCCGGCTATCCGACGCCGGCCTGGCTCGCGACCGGCAAGATCAACGGGACCGGCTACCAGATCCAGGAGTTCGTTCAGGGAAAGGAAGTCGGCGTGATCAACGTCGCCGAGGCCGGCGAGTTGATCAAGGTGCTCGAGCTTCAGGCAGGCCTCGACCCTGATCCCGGTCGCTGCTGGAGCGACTACCTGGCCGGCCAGCTCACGACCGGACTGGACGCGCTGCGGGCTGACGTGGCCCGCACCGGAGCTCCCGGGTACGACCTCATCGCGGCGTGCAACCAACTGCTGGCCACGACCGACCCCGACGCCCGCTTCCCCCGCACCGACATGGTGCACGGTGACTTCCGCTACTCCAACGTGCTCCTTGATCACGGCACCGTCAGCGGAGTGATCGACATCGAGGCTCTTGGCAGCGGGACAAGGGTCAACGACTACGCAACGCTGCTCGACCACACCGACATCGAACCCGACGCGCTCGAACTCCTGATCGAGGCGGCGATCGAGGTCGCCGGGCCGGCTGCGCTGCGCGCCTGTTTCGCCCTGGTGGCCATGGACCTGGTTCGATTCATCCACAACAATTCCCCTGCCCCTGATCATCGACCGGCGACGAACCGGATCGCCGCACTCACCGATCGGGTCAAGACACTCGACAAACTCTCGCGTACCCAATAGCCGGCCCGGGCCATCGGTCAGCCGTCGGAGTCCTAGCTGTGGGGTGACGATGGGGCTCGGTCGACGGGTTGGCGATCGACGAAGTGTCCGTTGCGCCAGATCGCGGCGATGTCGTACGAGCCGATGACTTCCTTGATCGACGTGACGTTCATCAAGATCAGATCCGCACGTTTGCCGGGACCGATCCGGCCGCGGTCGGTGAGCCCGAGCAGGTCGGCGCCGCGTGAGGTGGCGGCGGCGAGCGCGTCGTGGTCGGACAGCCCTGCTTGCTGCAGCAGCTTGATCTCGTGCAACAGGCTGACGCCGGGGATGGTCCCGGCATTGGCGAAGTCTGTTCCGGCCAGGATCGGCACGCCAGCCTCGTAGAGTGCGGTCACGCCGGCTACCGCGTCATCGAACCACGTCGGCCAGAGCGAGCCCGCGCTGGTCCGCCGAGCGGCCGCCTTCTGATCCTGATCAAGGTATGGCCCGGTCTGGGGATGATCAAGGAACGTGCTGCTGTCATGTTGGCCGCTGGCGGCCGCGTAGAGCGTCAGGGTGGGCACCACCGGGACCGATTGAGCAGCCAGCCGCGACACCACGCGGTCGTTGATCGGTGCATTGCGGGGTGCGTGTACGAGTGCATCGATGCCGG
Organism: Microlunatus sp. GCM10028923; assembly: GCF_042666975.1. Classification (NCBI taxonomy): domain Bacteria; kingdom Bacillati; phylum Actinomycetota; class Actinomycetes; order Propionibacteriales; family Propionibacteriaceae; genus Microlunatus; species Microlunatus sp. GCM10028923. The sequence goes on from NZ_JBHTFF010000006.1 coordinate 365,378, forward strand.
CGTCGATGGCCACCGCTGCGTCGTCCCAGGTGCCGATGTGGGCCATGGCCAGGCGCTTCTTGTTGTGGGCTGCGCGCACCACGGCCTTGACCTGTCGCGGGGTCAGCGTCGGGAAGGTCTCCTCCAGCTCTTCGATGACCAACTTGATGAAGTCAGATCCCTCCCCGAGGCGCTCATCAATGAAGCCGTCGATGTCGGTGCCGGACTCGAGAACGGGAGGATCACCGCCCCACTGAGTGCCGTGTCCCCCGGGCACGGTGATCATGAATCCGGCCGTCCACACATCGGCCGCGTCGTCCCGCGCCACATCCTCCCGTGCCGCAGCTTCGTCCGGGGACGGTAGACCGTTCATCTCCAACAGGGTGGTCGAGCCGAACCGAAGCGACGCGTTGGCGAACCAGGTCGCTGAGTGGACGTGCGCGTCGATGAGACCGGGCAACAACAGCCGGCCTTGCCCATCCAGCTTGGGAAGATCCTCCGGTACGGTCAGCGCCGCTCCAACGCCGGCGATCAACCCGTCCCGCACCACCACGGTGTCGGCGTCGGTGAGCTGTTCCCCGTCGAAGACGATCACATTGGTCAGCGCGAACGACGCCCCATCGGTCCGGTAGTCCACGTCCTCAGCGTCGGGCGTACAACCGGTGGCCAGAGCGGAACCCGAGGCTACGACAACCGCAGTGCCCAGCAGACTGCGACGGCTGATGGAAGGACCACCCATGGGCAGAGGCTACCAACGGCGTGGCCAGTCCCGAGCCAGGTGACAGAACGGCCGAAGATCCCGGCTGACGTACCAAATCAAGGATCATGTCATCGAGATGACGTCTCCCAGCGTGTATTCAACGATGACATTCACCGATCTCTATCCCGAACTTCTGACGGTCTGCTCTCGTCTGGCCAGACGCATCCTCGGCGACGACGACCTGGCCCATCAGGTTGCCGCTGAAGCACTTCTCCGTCTCTACGAGCACTGGAACGACCTGACCGACAGCCCAGGCCATCGACGGGCGTGGGCTTTACGGGTCACCCGCAATCTGGCGATCGACGAGATCCGAGCGCAAGCACGTCATCGGCCGTTGGCCGACGTCGACAGCGAGGTCCTGGACTCCACTTCGGAGTGGTTGCTGTGGATCGTCGTACTCAATGCCTTGGACGATCTTTCCCCGGGACAGCGCCGATCGGTCGAACTGCGCTACCTCCAAGATCTGAGCCAGACCGCTGCAGCCAAGGTCCTCGGCGTCGAACCCGGCACCGTCGCCACTCACACCAGCAGAGCCCTCGCACAACTCCGCCGACGCCTTTCCAGCGAAGCGCCTCGGCCATCCACCGAACCCACCAAGGAGAACCCGATCATGAAGGTGACAGACCTCAGCCACGCCAAGCAGCTCATCGGCACCGACCAGACCATCACTGCGCAACTGCTGGACCGACTCGACAAGGACAAGATCATGGCCGACATCGGCATCGAGGCCGTCTACCGGCGCCGCGGCCAGCTGCCCGACACCGACTCTGGCACGTCCGCTGCCGTGGTCGAATGCACGGTGATCGACATGTACGACGACCGGCGTCCTCTGATCACGAACGCGCCGGATCCCCAGGCAGAGGGTCACAGCGATCTTGGCGATCGCCTCCGGAGTCTGATGCCCGGCCAACAGGCGGTGGGGACCGTGAGGAAGGTTCTGCCATTCGGCGCCTTCGTCGAGTTCGACGGACTTCGGTGCCTCATCCACGCGAGTGATCTGAGCCCGGACAGGCTGCTCAAGCCTGGTGAGGAGCTCGAGATCGTGATCACCGACGTGGATCTACGGCTGGCCCGCATCGGAGCCCGCCCGGCTCACCAGCGACCCGACCACACGAACCCCTGAACAAAGGCGGCGGGCACCCGACAGACCGAGGCAGCGCCAACCCGTAGCATCCCGCCCATGCCTTTCTCGACGGCTGGGTTGACCAACATGCTGGCTGAGGTCGCGAACCAGGCCGAGGTCACGAAGGTGGAGCGCCTCCATGGCGGGTTGGCGACGACCACCTTCGGGGTTGACACGACCAGCGGAAGCTTCGTCGTCAAGATCTTCAGGCCGACCGACGATCGGGCGCCGATGGAGTGGGAGCGCTTGAACTTCGCTCAGCGCGTCGACGTTCCGGTGCCGGAGCCGATCCGGTTGGATGCGGACGGTCGGTGGTTCGGTTCGCCGGCCCTCGTGATGACTCGGCTGAGCGGCCACGGCAACGTACACCCTCCTGATCTTGATCATTGGCTGCAACAGATCGCCCACGCGTTGGCCACGGTTCACGCCACCGACACCGCAGATGCCAGCGGTCCCCTGCTGCCGCCGGACCATTGGGGCAACCGCGAACTCGACCGACTCCAAGGGCCGTCGAACTCGGCCTTGGTCCATCGTGCCCTCGAGGCACTCCGACAGCATCGCCCCGATCCGACCGCAGGCACCACCCTGATGCACGGTGACTATCACCCGGGAAACCTGCTGTGGCGTGACGGCATGCTCACCGGAGTCATCGACTGGAACGGCGCCAGACTCGGGTCGCGTTGGTTTGATCTTGCCTACTGCCGTGCCGATGTCGCGGCCCTGTTCGGCCTGCCCGCGGCGCGACGACTGACCTCGCACTACGTCGCAAGCTCGGGAGCGACGCCGACGAATCTGCCGGTCTTCGATCTCATGTGTGGGGTCGCCGCCCGACGTTGGGCCGGCAAGCTGTGGCTACCGGGGTACCAGCAGCAAGGATGCACCGACACCCCTCGACAGGTCGCCGCCCGAATCACGCCGTTCCTCCGCCAGGCACTCGCCGAACTCGGCGCCTGACCCTGATGATCACTCGCGCCAATGACGAACCGACAAACGGATTGAGCTCCCACCTCCGCTCGGGGCAAACTCCGTGGCTATGGATGATCTGACTTTGCCAGCCGATGTCGACGACTGGTCCTTGCTGGATCATTGCGGAGCCAGGAACGCCCTTGAGCGGAGCGGATGGCGATTCGTCGCCGCCGGAGATTGGGCCGTTGTGCTCGCGGATGCGACGCGTCGCTATGCGGCCCGGATCGGTCCGTTCGAACGCGCCTACCAATACTTCGTGGATCTCTGTCGCCGCCATCCGGAGAATCGTTGGCTGCCCACGATTGAGTTCGCGACGGATCTGGATGGCGGCGGGCATTTGGCGGTCATGGAACTTCTCAGTCCGCGGCAGATTCCCGATGTCGACGACCCTGATCCGGTGTGGTTCAGCGACGATCCTGATCTTGCCGAAGTGCGCGCCGACGTGGAACGTACCTACGCCGACTGTCGCGAGAACGTCCGATGGTGGGGCCCCTTGGACGTCAAACCGGCGCACTTCATGCTCGACTCGACGGGCCAGCTGAAGCTCGTTGATCCGTTCGGCCTGGCCGGCTCTGAGGTGTACGGCCTCGCACGGTCCGACTACCCGTCGTTCTGCGAGCTCGTACCTGCCTGGAGCCGGCGACACATGTTGCAGATCCCGCACTTCTCCCAGCCCTACGCGGCCCAGGACCTTCGCGCGCTGCGAGCCGTCGTGGCCGCGTATGACGGAACGGCCTGAGCAGTTCCGCTTCTCCGAGCGGATTCTTGACAGCCAGCGAGCTTGCGCGGCAGGATGCTGGTGCTGCTTATGGGGGCGCACCGGCACTCGCCGAAGGGGCTATGCCCACCTCGCAACTATCGAAATGCGCCCATGACCAACCTTGAGAACTTGCGGAAGCAGGCCAGGCAACTGGTTCGGTGGCACCGCCAGCGCAACTATTCCGTTGCGTCACGAATCCGTGCCGCGTTGCCGCGCTATCGGGAACTGACCGACAATCAGATCCTCGCGCAGCGGTTCGTGCTTGCCGACGCCCAACTTCTGCTCGCTCGCGAGGCCGGTTTCGAAACCTGGGCCATGTTCAAGTCAGGAGTAGCCCAAATGTCCCAAGAAACAGCAGCACCCGAATCCGACGCACCGACGAAGCCGGTCCTCACGCAGGCCGAACCGCAATTGTACGTAGCCGACGTGAATGCAGCCTGCGCGTACTTCGTCCAGAAGCTGGGCTTCACCGTGGTCTTCACCTACGGTGAACCGCCGTACTACGGTCAGGTACGCCGCGACCAGGCCAGCCTCAATCTCCGTATGGTGTGTGATCCGGTCTTCAACGGCAGCATCCGAGAAGATGATCAACTACTGTCGGCGGCGATCACCGTCGATGATGTCAAAGCGCTGTACGGCGAATTCACCGCAGCCGATGTCGAATTCCAGCAGACGCTGAAGCGTCAGCCCTGGGGTGCCAATCAGTTCGTCGTTCGAGACCTGGACGGCAACCTGATCCTCTTCTCCGGGCAGTGAGCCGCCAGGCTTAAGTCGTTCCACGATCGGGCCGGCGAGGCGAACCACTGCCCCGCCGGCCAGCTCGCCCGATCAGCTCGGCATCGCCGCAGGCGGGCCCGGGTCCCGCGCTCGTGCGCTGGCTGCCCAGTCGACGGGTTACTGGTTGAAGAACGTCTTCAGTACACGGGCCATGAGTTCGGGGGCGACGACGTGTCCCTGCCCGTCGAGCGTGTGTCGTTCGGTCAGGGGGATGGCAGCGGCTATCGCTTTCGCGGCGCGGTCGAAGAAGTCGGCCGGGAGGCCTGCGAACTGGGGTTCGGTGGTCGGACCCTCGGTGGTGACCAGGACCGACTGAGTGATGCGGGCAAGTCGGTTCGTGGGGATCTTGTAGCCATTGAGGACCGCGGCGTCCTTGACGAGCGTGTGGGCGAGCGCGACGGACGATGCCCACATCGGGTGCTGTTTGTCAGCCGCGATGTCCGCGTCGGGTCCGCCGGTAAGCCTCATGAACAGTTCCAGGAGCTCCTCGTCCCGGCCGGCTTTGTAGGCGTCGTGGGTGTCCGCGAGGTACTGGTTGAACCTCGGCCACTGGTCGTCCCCGATCACGTACGGCACATCCCACACCGCGATCTTGTCGATTGCCGAACCTGCCGCTGCTGCCTCCAGCGCGAGTGCGCCGCCAGACGAGGCGCCGTACACGTGAACTGAGCCGCCGGCTGTCGCAATCAGCGCGTCGAGGTCTTCCACCTCCCGCGCCACGGCGTACGGCGGTGTATTGCCGCTGGCGCCCCGGCCGCGTCGTGCGTAGTTGTAGACCGTGAAATGGTTGTCAAGGAGCCGGGCCAGCGGCGCGTTCTCAGCGCCGTCGTCTAGGGTGCCGCCGACGAGGATCACCGCCGGGCCAGTGCCTTTCCGGTCGTAGGCGATCCTCGTACCGTCGGCGGACGTCACACGAAGTGTCATCTCGTTCACTGCTTCTCTCCATTTCTCGATGCGTGGTCGGGTTGTCGGGGCCGGCCGAACCGGTCGGCCAGCGGTTGTTGATCACCGGAGTTGATTTCGCCCAAGTGCTCGCGGCAGCGGCATCTACTTCTTGTTGCGGTAGAGGACCATGGTGATGGGACCGAAGACCGCGACGAGAAGTACGGACGAGACGAGCACCCAGCCGACTTCCCCGGCGGGCACCGAGCCGTTCATCAGGCCACGCACTGCGGTCGCCAAGTGGGTGATCGGGTTGACCTCGACGACCGCCTGCAACCACCCGGGCATCGTCTTCGGGTCCACGAAGATGTTGCTCACGAACGTCAGCGGGAGCATCACCATCATGCTGACCCCCGCCACCGAGCTCGGCGTGCGCAGGATCAGGCTGAGCATCGTCCACAGCCACGACAGGCAGAACGAGAACACCAGCAGTAGCACCACCGAGAGCACCACGCCGACGGCGCCACCCTCTGGCCGGAACCCGAGGATCAGGCCGAGCGTGATCACGATCACCGACCCGATCGAGTAGCGCACCAGATCGCCGAGCAGTGCGCCGACCAGCGGGGATGGTCGCCACACCGGGAGTGACCTGAACCTGTCGAACACGCCGGTGTTCAGCGTAATGCCGGTGTTCATGGTGATGATGACGTTCGCCTGCACCAGGATGCCCGGCAGCAGGAACTGCAGGTACTCCTGAGTCGACCCGGCGAGCGCGCCACCGAACAGGTAGGTGAACATCAGCGTGAACATGATCGGGAACATGGTCACGTCGACGAGCTGGTTCGGGTCGTGTTTGATCTTCAGCAAAGCGCGCCAGCCGAAGGTCAACGAGGTGAGCACCGGGCCGGGGCGGGGCGGCCGCTCGCCGGCCAACAGCACACTGCGCAGCGCGTCCTCGGTGACCGGCGCCGACGCCGGTTCTGCGGTCGTGGCATTCATGCGACATCCTCCTCGGGTGTCTCCTCGGCGGCGTGTCCGGTCAGGGCGAGGAACACCTCGTCCAGGCTCGGCTGACCGAGCGCGAACTCGGTGACGTCGATGCCACTGCGGGACAGCTCGGCCAGGGAACGGGCGACCCGCTCGGGGTCGGAGATCCTTGCGGACAGCGCGGCCGGATCAGCGGACAGCTCGGCCGGCACTCCGAGGACGCCGGCGAGGACCCGTTCGGCCTCGGCCCGCTGCTCGGGCGCACGTAGCCGTACGTGCAGCGACCCGGCTCCGACCGATGCCTTGAGCTCGCCGCTCGAGCCCTCGGCGATCACCTTCCCGTGGTCGATCACCGCTATCCGGTCGGCCAGCTGGTCGGCCTCGTCGAGGTACTGCGTGGTCAGCAACACGGTGGCGCCCTCGGCGACCATGCCCCTGACGATCTCCCAGACCTGATTCCTGCTGCGCGGGTCGAGCCCGCTCGTGGGCTCGTCGAGGAAGATCAGTTCGGGGGTGACGACCAGGCTCGCCGCGATGTCGATGCGCCTGCGCATCCCGCCGGAGTACTTCTTCACCTGCCGGTCGGCCGCCTCGACAAGACCGAACGCCTCGAGCAGGTCGGTCGCCCGCTCCCTGCCTCCGCGGCGTGAGAAGCCGAGCAGCCTGGCGATCAGCAACAGGTTCTCCACCCCGGTGAGGTCCTCGTCGACCGACGCGAACTGCCCGGTGAGGCCCACCCTGCTTCGCACCGCCTGGGCGTCACGCACGACGTCGTAGCCGAGCACTTGCGCCTCTCCGGCGTCGGGGTGCAGGAGCGTGGCCAGTATGCGGATCGTGGTGGTCTTGCCCGCCCCGTTCGGACCGAGCACGCCGTAGACGCCCCCGGCGCTCACGGCCAGGTCCACACCGGCGACCGCGTGGGTCTTGCCGAAGCTCTTCTTCAACCCTCTCGTCTCGATCGCGAACTTACCCATGGGTTCGATTCCTTCCCTCGGTGTTGCGAACGAATTGGTTGAGCTAGTCAAGTTTGACTACTTGGCCAGAATGCACGAACCGGGACCTCTAGTCAAGTTTGATTAGATGCGAATCTCGAGGTGATCGGGGACCGTTCGCCACGAACCCGGATCATCGGCCATGGTGTAGGCGCCCTCAGACAGTCGTTTGCTCAGGCTCTTCGCCCACTCCAGTTCGGTGCGTGCGTGTCCCGCCCACAGTTCGGCCTGCTCGCGGACGTGCTCGGGAATGTCGCGGTTCGGGTTCTCCCACCCCTTGGCCTGCCCTACGAGCTCCGCTTCCAGGCGCGCGACCCGCTCGTTAACCTGCGCGATGGCATCCGTCCTGGTCAGCATGGGCAACATGGCGATGGCCGCGTCGAGCATGGTGGGGTCATGGGTGCGCCGCAGACCGTCGCGGACCAGTTCGACCAGCTCGCCACGTCCCCGAGCTGTCACGCGGTACAAAACGCGCTCCGGCCCGGAGTTGCCCGGCTCGGCGTGTTCGGTGAGGAGGCCATCAGCCGCCGCCTTCTTCAGCGCGTGATAGACCGAGCCGGGCTTGATCTTGGCCCAAATCTCCGCACCCCAGCTCTGCAGTTCGGACCGCACCTGGTAGCCGTGCGCGCCGCCGGAGAGCTGCACGATACCGAGTACCAGGAGCTTCGTCGCCGACATGCGCCCACCTCCGCTCAATCTGCTCGGACTCGCTCCGCGCTGCTCAACAAAGTTCAATCGTCTCGGCAGCCAGCGCAAGCGCTGCCTGCGCTCGGTTCACTCAATTGCAGCCTCGAGCATATGAGCATCCCGGTACTGACCACGGTGAGCACGCCGAACCCGATGCGTGCTGACCGTGCCGGAGGTGGCGACATTGGACGATCTGGTGTTCGCCGCGCTACTGCGCTGCTTCCCGAAGCCGTACGGTATCCGGCGCCACAGGACCCCGGGCCGCCGGATCCCTTCGGCGGGCAGTGAGCCGCTAGGCCACAACCGTTCATGATCGGGCCGGCGGGGCGACTCCACTACCCCGCCGGCCTGCTCCTCCGATGGTCTCCGTGGACTCCCCCTGCGGACGGTGATCGGCGATGTACGGAGGCATCGGCGAAGTGCTCGCAGTCCCTCGATGAGACACTGCTAACAGCGTGTCGTCCTCACCTTCATCGAACCAAGCCAGGAGAATTCATGCCGATCACGGCCATGCTCGACGTGCACTTCGCAGCCGACCACCTGGCTGACGGGCCCGCCATGTTCGCCGAGATTCTCAAGGACACAAGGAACTTCGCGGGTTGCCTGCGGGTCGACCTGCTCGCTGATCTTGACGACCCAGCCCATTACGTCGCCTATGAAGTCTGGGAGTCGAACGAGCACGATCTCGCCTACCGCGCGTGGCGACAGGGTGAAGGGGCGACACAGCTGCGCGACGTCTTGGACCGTGATCCTGTTCTCACGAAGTTCGAGACAGCCGTGCAGTCATAGTGGGGACCGCCGTCACGCTGGTGATCGTTACCAGGTGACTTCGTCGTGCGCCGGCCAGGGTGGGCCGTTCCGCAGAGCGTTGAGGAAGGCCACTCCCGATTCTCTGCCGCTCGGGTGCTGGTCGTCGTGACGCCACCGGTACGTGGCGATCATCGCCAGCACCAAGCCGCGGCACTCGCCGATCAGTTCCTGGTCGGCACCTGCATAGCGGTCGCCGACCTCCCTCGGCACCCAGCCGAGGTCGTACTCGACGGGACCGTGGCTGGTGTTCTCGAAGTCGATCAAGAGCGCCCCGTTCCTCGTGCTGAGCACGTTTCCCGGATGCGGCTCACCGTGCAGTAGCTGCTCTGGTACGTGGCGGTTGAAGATCGACTTCCTCAGATCGCCCAGCGTTCTGACGAGAAACGTCCGGTCCGGCTCCGCAAGGTCTGGCGTGATCTCGCGGGTGGCTGCGTCAAGTTGTACGGCCGCGACGCGATCCACGGCGTGGGGCGTCAAGACCTTGATCTGCCGCAGGCCGGCGTGAAGGCGCTCCAGTGTCCCCGTGTAGTCGGCCGGTCGAAGGGGTGGGGACTCCAAGGGTTCGTAGTGGGTCCAGAAGGTGATCTTGAAGCCGTCACGCAGGTGGACGCGTGGCTCGACCCGAGCGTCGAGTGTGGCAACCGGGCAGTCGATCTGCCCAAGTTGTCGTACGACATCGGCTTCTCGCTCCGGGCTCACCTGATGACCCTCGTGATGCGTTGTGGGCGTGACGCGTAGAACGGTGTCGCACGGGGTCAGGTGGACGACGAGACGGTTGGAGTCGTTCAGAACGACGACGTCGTCGACCGCCAGGTCGAATGCTGAGGCGGTCGACACCGCAGCAGCCACTGCTTTCCGCGTCTGGGTCGATTCCATCGCTAGCTACCTCCTCGAAGCAGTGAAGGCAGATTGCAGGCAAGATCAACAAACATCGTGAAGTGGTCTCCAAAGCAGGACGGACAGAAGGGCGCGGATGATCGCGCTGACCACTTCCCGGCTATCGGCCGGGGAAAACCAGGGCAGGCACGCCAGCTGGCGCAGGGTCAGCGCGTGCCAGCGACACCGGGAGAACAGATCACGGCGCCGACTCTACCAACCGATCGTCTGCGGAGCCTCCGAGTAAAGATCAACAGTGCCACCGCTGGGGCGGATCAGCAGACGCAGAACAGGTTCCCGTCGGGGTCCGCCATCACCGCGACTTCCGGCCGGTAGGGCCAGTCGACACGTCGCGCGCCGAGTGATTCGAGCCGTGTGATCTCGGCAGCGTTCTCTTCCAGGCTGTCCGTGTTCAGGTCGAGGTGCATCTGATTGCGCTCGGTCAACTGCAGCGCAGCGCCCGGCCCAACCTTGGGAAAGAACGTCGCCGAGTTGTGATCCCGATGGACCAGTTCGTACTGATCCTCGAGCGCCTTGCCCCAGAATTCCGCTGCCCGCTCAATCTCCGAAACATGCATCACGATCGATCCAAGCCTCACCATCGAAACTCGCCGTCCTCCCAAACCCGAGAATCAGAATCCTGATCCGAGCATGCCACGGTCACGCCTCACTCCTGCTGGAGAAGGGTCCTCCAACGATCGGGGATGTTGGTCGAGAAGAACCGCATGATCTCCAGGAGACGTGCTCCTCTCGGCGCGGACCAGTTGCGCGTCTCGGAGGTTGACTGCCTGCCGAGCAGTTTGGCCAGGGCAAAGAACAGCTGGTACCAGAGTACGCTCGCCTCAAGGGAGGTGTCGACGTCACCGACGGCGGTCTTGGGCACGCCGGCCACCTGCCGGTACGCGTCCACGACGCCCGGAAGCGCTGTGGTGCGGAAGCTGGCCAGGTCGCGCGCCGGCTCGCCCCAGCAGGCGGATCCCCAGTCGATGATCGCCGTTACGGCCCCGGAGTTGTCCAGAATGAGATTCGCCGGCATGACGTCCCCGTGCAGGAGCACCGGTTCTGAACCGCGCGCACCGTGGGCCTCCAGCTGACGAAACCAGCGCAGCAACCAGACCGCTTGGCTGTCGCCGATCTCGCCGTCGTTCGTCAGTTCATCGAGCAGGTCGTACGAGAACTCGGCCGTCTCAACGCCGGTGATCGGCGGCTCGGAGTCTCGCCGCAGCGAGTGCAGCACGGACAAGATCTCGAACAGCGAGCCGTAGACGCGGTCACCGCCGTCCGCGAGCGGAGGAACGTCGTTGATCACCCGTCCGTGCAATCGCTCCAGCACCATGTAGGTGATGTCGGCGATCTCGTGTCCCGAATCGAAGATCACGAGCTTGGCCGTCGGTACGCCTCGGTCCAGGACCACTGGGATGATCTCGGCCTCCTTCGCGAGCCGCTGCGCGAAGGCCATCCTTCTTGGCAGCCGCAGCACGAGATCGTTCCCGAGGAAGATCGTCAGATTCACCTGTCCCTGGCGCGGCGCAACCGACACTTCCCGATCCGGGACGCCGAACCTTTGGGCGATGGCGCGAATACTGTCGCGAAACGTCTCCGGTATGACAGAAGCAGTCGCCACTTACGCTCTCCCTTGATTCCCGTGCCGCCTCAGTGAATCACAGCGGGAATCTCTGGGCGGCGCTAACCTCGGCAGCGATGATCGTCGCCGAGTGAAGGATCAGCTGGCATGGAAGCCTGGAGCCCGACCGCTGACACAGTCCCGTTCCTCATCGAACGCTTCGCACTCCCCTACGCCACGGGCTCCCTCACCTCGGTCGCGCGGGGGTCGATGGGTCAGGTCTGGCGGCTCGACCTCGCCGAACCGAGGGTTCGCGACCCCGGCGTCGCCGGCGATCGATTGATGATCAAGCAGTTCTTCTGGGGCGCAGACGGCGACGCCGAACACCGGGCGCAGGCGGAAGCCGAGTTCTGCCAGGCCGCCGCAGCGTCCGGACTGATCTTGACCGTCGGTATCCCTGCTGCAGACGGCGGCTACGTGCAGAGGCTGGCGACCCATACGGGTGAGGTCGTTCTCCGGCTCAACACCTGGGCCGGTGGATGCCAACTCCGCCGGGAAGATCCGGGCCGAGCCGAGTACCTCGGCAGCACCCTCGGAACGCTGCATGCCCTGCGGTACCCCGCTGAGTCGCAACCCGACCCGTACTTCACCACCCCGCCCAGTGACGACTCCTGGAACGCTCTCCTGGTCCGGGTCGGACAAGAGGATCGGCGCATCCCGAACCTGGCCCGGCTGCTCAATGAGCGCATCGCGGAACTCGTCGCCCTCGGTCACCTGGTCGACACCGCACCCCAAACCGATCTGATCTTCAGCCATCGCGACGTCCAGCCCGCGAACGTGCTGCGGGACGGTGCCTCCGGTGCGCTGACCCTGATCGACTGGGACGAGGCCGGTCCCGTCAGCCCCAGCCGGGAGCTCGCCTCCCAGCTCTGCGTCTGGCACGTCCATGACGCCGTGGTGCAGCATGACGTGATCCGCCGGACGGTTCGCGCCTACCGGGATGCCGGCGGGTACGGTGCCGTGGATTCCCTTGCCACGTTCAGTTTGCGCCTCGCCAACGATCTCAACTACATCCATGACGAGGTCCTCGCCGCGCTCGACGACGACCTACCCGAGGACCTGCGCAAGCATGCCGAGCGCGAAGCCGAACACTTCATCGCCGCAACCCCGACGAGAATCATGCTGGAGGCGATCATCGATGCAGCGACGTCCTGACCCAGGTTCTCCTCCGGTGGCGCGGACGAAGGCACCGTACGGAAATCTGATCGTGGTCGCCGGGCCGTCCGGCGTCGGAAAGAGCACCGTCACGGAGCAACTCCATGATCGACTTGGTGGCGACTGGCTCCTGTCACAATCAAGACCGAACGCTCGATCATGAACGCCGCCGGCGCCAACGCCTTCCACAAGATCAGCAGCGTTCGAGTCGCACTGATTCTGCTCCGCTGCTCTCCCGAACCCGTCGAGGTCGACGACATGACCAAGTGATCGATCAGAGATTCGCCGAATGGGTCCGTACTGAGACGATGTCGGCCTCATCGAAGGTGGAGTCATCGGAACGACCAGGAGGGTTTGAATGGCTGAGGTCGGGCGGATGAGTCTTCTGAGCCGGCTGATGCCGACGATCATGCGGCTCCGTCGGGCGAACAGGCATTACCTCACCCGGGACCACCTCCGCCGACAACTGCAGGACCTGCTGGAACGGCCGCAGCCGGTGGAACCGCAGGGACGGATGCGTCGGGGCGTCACGATCACGGCGACGACGGAACGAGGCTGGCGGGTCTACGCGATCACGCCGACGTCCACTCCCCCGCGCGGCACCGTCGTCTACCTACACGGCGGCAGCTGGATCCATCAGGCCGTCAAGGAACACTGGAGCTGGGTTCAGCAACTGGCCGACGAGGCCTCCACGACGGTGCTGATGCCGGTCTATCCGCTGGTTCAGCAAGGCGGCACGGCCGCACGTGTTGTCCCGGTCGTCGCGAAGCTGTGCGAGCAGGCCCCGGGCCCGGTCGTCCTGATGGGCGACTCGGCAGGAGGGGCGATCGCGGCCTCGGCGAGCCTGCTCCTCCGCGAACGTGAGGTTCCCGTCGCGTTGACCGCCCTGATCGCACCCAGCCTCGATCTGAGCATGAGCAATCCCGAGATTGATCTTGTTCAGCCGCAGGACCCTTGGCTGGTCAAGCGAGGACTGCTCGAGGTCGCGGAGCTTTGGGCCGGTGCGGATGTCGATGATCCGATCCTGAATCCGATTCACGGGGACCTGCACGGCCTGTCCCCGTTGATGATCTTCAGCGGTACGCGCGACATCCTGAACCCCGATGCCCGGCTGTTCGCCGACCGCGCCGCGGACGCCGGTGTCGACGTCAGCTATCGCGAGCTGCCGGGGCAGCTCCATGTCTACCCACTGCTGCCCATCCCCGAGGGCCGGCGGGCGCGTACGGAGATGGTCGCAGCCGTCCTTCGGGCGGTGACGGGACGCAGGCCGTTCGCTGAGACCTGACGGAGATATTGGATCGCGGGTGCTCAGCGGATCACCTACGATCCGGTACGTGCAGCGCATCACTCGTGATCAGTTGATCGGGCTGGACAGCTCTGGACTTCCCGCAGCCGCCACGGTGCGTTCCGGCGAACAGCTCGTCACCGAGACGATCGCGGCCACGGTCTCCCCTTTCCTCACCGGTCCGATCGAGGTCGACGGGCTCAACGCTGGAGACAGCCTCGCCGTCACGATCGACGACATCGACGTCCAGGGGCCCGGCTGGATCGGGTTCGCCGGCACCCGGCTGGCCTGGGAACCGTGGGGCGGAGTCCTGCGGGACCAGGCCGTCACCAGTGTCGAACGGACGGTCGAAGCCGACAATCATCTGATCCGGCTGTCGCCGTCGGTGTCGCTGCCCTCGCGGTTGATGGTCGGCTGGATCGGGCTCATCCTGCCTTCGTACGAAGCGGATCCGTGGGATCACGGTGGCAACCTCGACACCCGTACCCTCGGGGTGGGGTCGACGCTCTATCTGCACGACGAGACGGGAGCGGGCCGTTTCCTGATCGGTGATGTCCATGCCGCGATGGGCGACGGCGAGGTCAGTGGGGCGGGGGTGGAGATCGCCGCCGACGTCACGATCAGCGTCAAGGTGATCAAGGAAACCCGTCCGCACCGACCGATGGTGAGTCACGCTGCCGGCCTGTCCCATCTGTGCAGCCGATTCGTCGAGAGCGAGTCGTACCGGCAGTGCATCTTCGACGCGGCGCTGCACGTGGCCTACTCCCAAGGCGTCTCGTTCGGCGAAGCCAACGCCTGGCTCGGCGCCATCGGCGATCTGCGCGTCTCCAGCGTCGTCGCGCACACGCCGACCTACCGGATGGACGTCCCGCACGAGGTGCTCCGACCCGCGGAGGAACTCCTGCGCGAAGTCGACCGAACACGACTGCCCAGCTCCCCCAGACCTAGCTGATCTTGGCCTCGGCCCGTCGCTCAGTTCGCGAGATCACGGACGAGCATGCGAAGTTGGTGCGCAGACCGCGCGATGCCGTCATGATCAGCTTCGTTCACGCAGAAGGCCAGCGAACCCACCAAGATCATCAGGGTGTGCAGGTCCAACAGCCGTCGGTAGGTATAACCGGCCGGCGCACCATAGCCGGCCAGCAGCGGAGCAAGATCAAGCTGGGGTTCGTGCACCCGGAGGACGGCCAGATCATGCACCGGGGCGCCCGCCTTCCAATCGCCGAAGTCGATGATCCCACTGACCCTGACGATCGAACCGTCCCGGCCCTCACCCGTCACGAAGATGTGTTTGCAGCTGAGATCGCCGTGGCACAACACCCACGGCTCGGCCGGGACGTCGCGCACGTACTCCGACAGGAGTTCAATGAGCTGATCGAACTCCGACGCCGAGAACCCGGCGGCAAGCACCTGACCGCGTTCTGCCTGCCGGTGAGCCAACGCGGCCGCCATCGCGGTCGGCCCATCGGATTCATGATCAACCGGAACCTCGTTCAGGCGGGCGATCAGTTCGCCGAGTTCGATCAGCACGTCCCGCAGCTGCTGCGCGGAGAGCCGATCGATCACCTCACCCAACGGACGCCCGACCGCCGCTCGCTGCACCATGACAGGGAATTCGCGGCCGCCGACCTCGACCGTGTCGAGCAGGAGGATCTCCGGCGCGGGTACGCCGGCCGCCCTGGCCAGTTCGATCGCCCGCGCCTCGCCCGCCGACGCCGCGAGGGTGATGTCGTCGTCGAAGCGCAGAATCCGTACCACCAGATCTTGTCCCGCGGCGCAGCGGACCCGGTAGACCTCGTTCGAATAGCCCTCCAGAATCCGGTCCGCCCGGACCAGTTCGCTTCCGACCGCCCGCCGCACCACGTCGGCCAGCACCGAGCGTGGCGTACTCACCTGCGCGAGCTGCCACTCCGCGTAGGAACCCAGTCGCGACGACATGTCGGCCATACCAGCAGCCCAGGCTCCAGCTGCCAAGCCGTTTTACCCACAGCGGTGCCGAGCCTCTCGACCTTGCGGGCGCGGTGCCGCAGGATGAAGCCATGATCGGACGCTTGGAGAAGACCGTCTTCGACTGACCCGGCGGGCCATCCGTTCTGCCTGGTTCACGGCCGCAAGGTGCCGGATCCACGCTTCACGTGATCAACATCGCGCCTCGATCATGATCACCGCTCCGGAATCCCTGCCACCAATCGATCACACGCCTCGACCCAGTCCTCCGTACCGTCGAGGTAGCCGGCCCAGGCCTGCGTGATCGGCCCTCGCCACTGCGGCCACGCGCGGTCGAACAACCCCGTGGAGTCCGCGTACGTCCGATAGTCGACGCCGATGCCGGCGAGCGCACGCCGTACGGTCTCGCCGGTCAGATGGAACAGCACCACATGCCACAACTGGCCGAGGCCACGATCCGAGGTGTCGACGCGGTCCCTGATCGCCAGCCGCAGTGGGTTCGCCAGGGCATGGGAGGCCTCGTGCAGAAGGATCTCGACCGCGGTCCAGCCCTGACTGTCCGGGTTGGTCGTCGAGCACGTCAGGTGGGTGGGTTCGAGAGTCGTGTACGCGGGCACGCGGTGCCCGACCCAGACCGTGTCGACCCGCAGCACCTCCGCTGCGGGCAGCGTGCATCGGTACCGGCGTTGCAACTCGTCGAGAATTTCGGGCAGCCGGTCCAGCCGATCCGCGACCTGTGCCGACCAGGCGCGGTTGAGCTCATCCTGGGCCGGCCAATCGGTCTCGGCATAGAGCGGCCGTACCGGATCGAATACGTCCTGCCACCCGGCCGGAGGCGTCCCGTGGCCGAACACCAGGAAGGTCTTCAATTCCACCAGTTCCTGGTCGAACGGCAGGTCGCGGCCCGGGAACCGCTGCTGGTAGAACTCCACCGCGCGGACGAACTCAGGACGGTCGGCCACCGCCAGCTCCGCGGGCAGCGGCTGAGCGGAACCGGCCGACTCGGGGCTCGCGAACGCAGTCGCATAGAGGGCATGGTGCAGGTTCAGTCCAAGATCACTGAAGTACGCAAACGACGCCATCGAGTGATCGTAACGACCGGCGGGGCCTGATCACCCTCTGCCGACCAAGATCATCATCGAGCCGCACCAGCTCGCTCCCCCATCGAATGCCGGCGCCCGGTAAATCGCTCGTGCCCGGCGGGCCGCCCCCGTAGCGTCAGCTCGATGGTGGCTGCCCCGCCTTCCTTCGCACGTCTTCGATGAGGAGAATTCCCTTGAATACCGAGCATCCGTCAGCCGGCTGGACGACCTTTCTGAACCCGCCCGAGCCCGCCGAGCCGAGCGATCGCGGCGAGTTCGACCGGCTGATGCGGCCCGATCGCTACCCTCGATCGTCCACGTACGACACCGTCTGGGTGAGCCTCAACCTGATGGGACCCAACAGCCTCTGGCTGATGGAGGACCTGGCCGAGGGCCTCGACCTGCACGAAGGAGACCGGGTCCTCGACCTCGGCTGCGGCAGCGCCATCACGTCGATCTTCCTGGCCCGGGAGTACGGGGTCCGGGTCACCGCAGCCGACCTGTGGATCGACCCGACCGAGAACCAGGCGCGCATCGACGAAGCAGGTGTCGGCCACCTCGTCACTCCGCTCCGGGTGGAGGCGCACGCGCTCCCGTTCGCCCATGAATCCTTCGACACCATCGTCAGCGTCGACGCGTACCACTACTTCGGCACTGACGTGCGCTACCTGTCCCAGCTGAAGAAGCTCGTCCGGGCTGACGGCCGGATCGGCATCGTCGTGCCCGGCAACAGCATCGACCCCGACGACCGCCCCGACGACGTCCAAGGTCCGTGGCCGGACCGCCACGGCGCGGACTGGTTCACGTTCCGCAGCGCACAATGGTGGGAGCGGCATTGGCGACGTACGCCCGGCATCTCGATCCGGTCCAGCAGCATGATCAAGGACGGCTGGGAGCTCTGGCATCGTCATCACCTCGCCACAGCCGCCTGGACTGGCCAGCCGCCGGCCGAGGTCGGTGACGAGCCGATGCTCCATCACGAGGCGGGTCGCACTCTCGGCTTCGTACGCCTGATCGCGTCGGTGTCCTGACGACCTCAGAGTTGCAGGACCGCCCGCAGGCGTTCGATCGCGTCGGCCGTCTGGCCTTCGGTGTGGAGCACTCCCCTGATGCCGAGGTCCTCGGCCGCCTGCACATTCCCGGATACGTTGTCGACCAAACAGACCTCGCGGTACGGCAGGCCGAGCAGGCGGGACAGTTCGGCGAAGGCGCGGGAATCGGGCTTCGCGATCCCGATCTCGTGCGAGTACACGATCGGGTCGAAGACCCGAGAGAACCCGTAACGGGCCTCCTCCTCGACGCGCGCGCGCCGGCACCCGAGTTGCTCAGGATGCCCAGCCGGAACCGGCCGGCCAGTTCTTTGGTGATGAACTCCCACAGCTCGGTGTTGAGCTCGCCGCAGTACCAGTCCCAGAACCCGCGCCAGAAGATCGGGAACTCTGCATCGTCGAGATCGAAGGCGGCCCGATAGGAGGCCTGCAACTCGGCGTGCGGCGGATCTCCAGGAAGGTTCGCCACCCGGAACCGTCGGCTGAGTTCCGCAGCATCCCAACCCCGTTCGGTGCACAGTTGATCAAGCCACCCTGGCCGTACGCCATTGTCGATCACGTCCCCGATCTCCAGGACGCCACCGATATCGAAAACCACGGCGCTGATCATCTTGCGTACAGTACAACGAGGTCCTCCGTGTCCCGATTCGCCGTGGTCCCTCTCTTTGCCCCCCCCGCACGGGAACCACCGCTACGACTCGGGAGGCGCCACAGGTCGAGGCTGGTGGTGTGACAGGACGATCTCGAACAGTGCTCGGGTCGTGTCGGTGAGATCGAGGTCGGCGATCGCGGCGGGGTCGACGAAGATCATCTGTCGGCCTTCATGGCAGGCGACTTCGGCCTGGGCGAGCGGCATCCGCGCGGTGAAGAGCTCGACGTGATCTTGGCCGTGGACGGTGCAGGGCAGTTCGTACGAGCCCAAGGGAACCAGGGTGTCACAGACGATGCCGGTCTCCTCCGACAGCTCGCGCCGGGCGGCCGCCGCGGGTGTCTCGCCGGCCTCGACGCCGCCGCCCACGAGGCTCCACAGGTCGGGGTCGACCGGGGCGAATTCGTCCCGCTCCTGCAGAAGCAGCCAACCGCGCGAGTCCAGGAGTCCGACCAAAACCACCGAGTCCATGGTTCACCCTAACGATCCGAAATCGGGTCGCGCCGACCGCGCCCGACCTGACAGGCTGCCGTGTTGTGGACGTCGCGCGACTCGTCGAGGCCTCCTGGGCGCATCTGGTACGCGAGGTCGAACCGCTGACCGGCGGCCTGAACTCCGACACCTGGTCGGTGGCCACCGCTGCCGGCCGATTCGTCCTGAAGTCTGTGCCCGCGGACGATCGTGGCTTCATCAACGGTCTTGAACTGGCGGCTTCGTTGGATCGGCACGGCATCGCGACCGGGGCACCGGTCAGGACCGTCGGGGGTCAGCTCTTCGAGCAGGTCGGCGAGCGGTCGGTGGCGCTGCTCCGTTGGGTCGACGGCGAGGCCTTGTCGGTTGCCGATCCGCGGTCCGCACCCCGCATGGGTACGACTCTGGCGCGGGTCCACGAGGCGGGAGCCACGGAGACCGGCAGCCTGGACAACTGGCTGCGGGTGCTGCCGTTCTGGGGTGACTTTCTCGATATCGAGCCGTGGATCCGGCCCGTGGTCGAGAACGCGTTGGAAGCCGTCAGAGTTGATCATGCGAAGGTCCCGCTGACCTGGGCCGGGCTGCACGGCGATCCGTCCCCCAGCGCGTTCCTCGTCCGCGGTGACGACACGGGGCTGATCGACTGGGGTGCCACCATGCACGGGCCCGCGTTGTACGACCTCGCGTCGGCGGCCATGTACCTCGGCTGGTCCAACTCGGGCCAGGACACCGAAGCGGCGCGGTCCCGCGGTGAGGCCCTCGTCGCGGCGTACCTGAAGGCGAGGCCCTCCATGATCAACGAGGTCCGTCGGGGGCTCGCGCTGTATCTGCGGCTCCGGCTGTGCGTCCAGGCCGGCTACTTCGCGTGGCGTTGTGCGAACGAGGTTCGTACCGGCATCAGGTCGGAGGACGAGAATCGAGAAGGGCTCCGGCGCGCGGGAACGGCGCTGGTATCACGTTCTAGGCCGGTTCGGGTCCGTCAGGTGATCTTGGTTCCGAGGACCGCTCGTACCGGAACGTCCTCGACGTACGGCCGATGAGGATCCAGCGCACTCCGCAGACTCGCCTCGAGCTCGGCCCGCTCCTCGGGCGGCGGGAGCCGATCGACGGACAGCGAACTGTAGAGCCCGCCGACGAGATGATCGAAATCGAGTTCCTCGGTGGAATCGATCTTGACCTGGCTGACCTCGAAGCCGTTCGCGATCATGCTCTCGGCATAGCGCTGCCGGGCGTCTTCGTCGGTGCCGCAACTGTTCGTCGGGCCCGCTCCCAACCAGTCCTGCAGCCAAGCCCGCAACGCGCGCGACCAGTCCGAGTCCTGAAGCCACAGGGGAATTCCGTTGGACACGACGGCGATGCCGCCGCCGGGCCGGAGAAGTGCGCCGGCCGTGGCGAACAGCGTTTCGTGATCCATCCAGTGCAGAGCCTGCCCGATCGTCAGGGCACCGACTCGCTCCCCCAGCAGTGATTGCAGCAGCGGAAGGTCGGTGTCCTTTCCGACCATCCATCCCACGTTGGAGACTCCCTGCTCCAAGGCTGCCGAGCGTGCCCGAGCCAGCATGTCCGGTTCGGGGTCGACGCCGATCACGGCCCGGACCTGCCGCGCCATCGGCGTGGCCAACTGTCCCGTGCCGCACCCGAGATCGATCACCAGATCGTCGCCGCCCAGCGAGAACGCCTCGGCGACGGCCCGGATCAGTTCCGGCGGATAACCACGCCGGAAGCGGTGATACAGGTCGGAGATCTCGCCGCCGAATCCCAGGTCCATCGGACCAGGATGCCCGCTCCGGACCGGGACCGACCAGCCTTTCGGGCTTCCGGAGTGTCAGTGCTCCTTCGTACGGTCAGGAGATGGCAACGATCTGGCTCACCTCCATCGCAGAGCGGTACCGGGCGATCCTCGAAGACCTGGCCATCGCGATTCGTACCTGTCCGGACGAGCTCTGGGAGGAGAGCTTGTATCCGGATGACCCCGACCAACCGCCGACCTGGACGCCCCTCGATCCGGACGGGCGGCCGTTCGACGACGAAAAGGTTGCCGCGCAGAAGCGGCGGGCCCAGGGTTCGGTGTGGCGGACCGCCGCGCACATCCTGTTCTACACCGACGCCGAACTCTCCGCGACGGAGAAGGACTGGGCGCCGCCGGCACCGATGTCGCTGCACGACGAGGACCAGGATGTCGTGCCGCCGACCCACACTCGCGAGCATCTTTCGGCGTATGCCGATCATTGTCTGCGCAAGACCGACGAGTTCTTCGCCGGCCTGACCGACGAGCGAGCGGAACTGCCCGTCGCCGATACACACCGTCACAGCGGCACGCCGCTCGGCGAGATGCTCGTGGTGGGCCTGGCCCACCTCCAGATGCACACGGCTCAGCTCCGCACGTATCTGGTCACTCGTGGTGTCCCCTGGGCCGGCGAGTAGCGGACACCACGTGGCTCGGTCGGCGGCGTCGATACGCGGGCGACAGCCCCGATGCGGTGTACTGGGCGCCATGTGTGTGTCGTACGTCGAGGACGGGCCGCGTTCGGCCGGGATCGTCCGTGGCTAGAGCTCCGGGGCTGAGCGTTCGCCTCAAACTCACCCTCAGCTACGCCGCCTGCATCATGGCGTCCGGCGGCGTGCTGCTCGCGGTCGTCTGGGTGTTTCTGCTCCGGTACGTACCCGAGCGGATCCTCATTCCCGGCGCGGGAGGCCGGGAACCGGCGATGCCGAATCAGTCGGACCTGATCCGCGCATTCACCCCGCCGGCCATCGGCGCCGTGATCTTCCTGTTGATCTTCGGACTGATCGGCGGCTGGATCCTCGCCGGCAGCATGCTCGCACCGCTGAACCGGATCACCCATGCGACGCGGCTGGCCACGAACGGCTCGCTCTCGCACCGGATCCAGCTGGAGGGCCGCGCCGACGAACTGCGTGAGCTCGCCGACGCCTTCGACACCATGCTCTCCCGGCTCGAGACCCATGCCGTCGAACAGCAGCGGTTCGCCGCGAACGCCTCCCACGAGCTGCGTACCCCGCTCGCGATCACGCAGACCTTGCTGGACGTGGCGCACAGCGATCCTGATCATGACAACCGCGAACTCGTCGAACGCCTCCGCCACGTGAACACCCGGGCCATCGACCTCACCGAGGCCCTGCTCCTGCTCAGCCGCGCCGACCAGCGGTCCTTCAGCAAGGAACCGGTCGACCTGTCCCTGATCGCCGAGGAAGCCACGGAGACGCTGCTCCCGCTGGCAGAGCAGAGCGGGGTGATGATCAAGACCTCTGGCGACGTCGCCACCACGCTCGGTTCGCACGCGTTGCTGCTGCAGTTGACGACGAACCTCGTCCACAACGCGATCGTGCACAACCTGCCCGACCAGGGCTCCATCTGGGTCACCACCCGGGTCCTTCCCGAGAGCGTGTTGATCACGGTGGAGAACACCGGCGCGAAACTGGCGCCGTCGCTGGTGGCCACCCTGGCCGAACCGTTCCAGCGCGGCACCCAGCGCGTTCGTACGGACCATTCGGGCGTCGGCCTCGGCCTGGCCATCGTCAAGAGCATCGCGCAGGCCCACGACGGGACCTTGACCCTGACCCCGCGGCCGGGCGGCGGGCTCCGCGCCACCGTGCAGCTGCCGGCGGCCGATTCGCAGGCCTAGAAGCGGTCGAGTCGGCAACCGGCCAGTAGCGGCTCGTCGGTGCCCTCGATCAACTCCTGCGCGACCAGGCGGCCCACGGCCGCGCCGAGGGTGACAGCGGCGTGCATCACGGCGACATACAGGCCCGGCGCCTCGGCAACCGGGCCGATGATGGGTTCGCCGTCGGCCGGCATCGGGCGAGCCCCGACCCGGGCACTGAGCAGGTCGACGCCGTCGGCTCCGCGGAAGGTGGACCGGATCGCGGCGAGCGTGCGTTCCGGCGAATCCGCGGCGGCGATGAGCCGATCGTCGGCGATCTGGCGGAGATCGAAGTCCTCGGTGGTGACGATCCGGCCGACCAGACCGGCCGGTGCCCGGAACCGGAAGAGAGTCGCCGGCGACGGGGCAACCGGCACCTCGACGCCCAGCGGCGCGGCCAGGTCGGCCGTCGCCACTCCGGCGGCGAGCACGACGGCGTCGCCGGAGATGGAGTCCGTTGCCGTCTCGACCCCGACGACCCGGCCCGTGGCGTCTCGACGGACCGCTGTGACCGGGGCGTCCAGCTGGACCCGTGCGCCGAGGTCCCGCGCGGCCGCGATCATCCGGTCGATCGCGCCGACCGGGTCGACCCCGCCGTCGCCGGCCGCCCAGACGGCCCAGTCCGGGGCTTGCCGAAGGTTGGGCTCGAGCGCCGCAACGGCGGCACCGTCGATGATCTCCTCCCCCGGCCCGGCCTCCGGCGCGCTCCCTTCCCGGCGCCACGACAGCGAGCCGGCCCAGGTCACCGGCAGCCCGGGCAACTCGCCCTGCAAACGGCGATACTCGTCCGTCGCCGCCACCCGCAGCTCGGCGGCGGCGCCCGTGCGTACGCCGGCCGAGCCGATCCAAGCGAACGAGTTTGTCGTCACGCCACCGCCCGGCTGCCCGGCATCGACGAGGGTCACGGCGGCACCTGCCCGGGCCGCGTGGTAGGCCACCGAGGCGCCGACGATGCCCGCGCCGACGACGACGAGGCTGCTGATCCTTGGCTGGTTCGACATTCCGCCGAAGCTACCGGCTGGCCGGTGCCGCTGTCGTGGGAATTCGGATGACCTGCCGGGGATGGTTGGGCCAGACTTCGGGGTCATGGTGACAACGCCCCGCCCGATCATCGACTCGGTGGTGCGGTCGGTCTGCGGCCGCGGCGTCGATCAGCTCGCCCTCCTGGCCGGCGGCGGGATGAACGAGACGTACCGCGCGGAGCTCGGCGGGGCGATCACGGTCGTGGTCCGGATCGCCCGCCAGCCGACGCCGTGGTTCGTCGACGAGGCGCAGCTGATGACGCGGGCGCGCGAGGTCGGAGTGCCGACGGCCGAGGTGCTCGGACTGGTCCATCGTGATCATGAAGGGGAGCTGCTGTCCTTCTCCGTTCAGCAGTTCCTGCCGGGCCGTTCGCTCGCCGAGCTCGTCCGCGAACGTACCGCTGTTGATCTTGAACGGCTGATCGTGGACGCCGGCGAGATCATGGCGAAGGTGCACAGCGTCGGTGCGGACGACGGGCTCGGTATCCGGCACGACCTGCGCCGGCCCGAAGCCGACGAACTCACCAGGATCGCCGGCATCGTCGGCCGGACGCTCGACCCGACGGCAGCGGAGATCGTCGAGCGTGCTGCGGAGTTCCTGCGCCGGGAGATCTCGACCCGGCCGACGCCCCCGTTCTCGCTCGCCCAGGGCGACTTCCTGCCCAAGAATCTCCTGGTCCACCAGGGATCCGTGGCCGGCGTCATCGACTGGGAGTTCGCGGGCCCCGCCGCGCCGGCCTCCGACCTGGCCCGGTGGGAGGTGTCGGCCGGTGCCCGCTTCAACGATCGCTTGGACTTGGTCCGTCGGGGCTACGCCCGGGTGGCGGATCCGGAGGCAGCCGCGGCCGGCCTGATCCCCGCGTTCGCCATCGACTGGATGCTCGAGCTGCTCGCGTGGAAGAACCCCGCGACGCCCGCACAGTTCCGTCGTTGTGTGGAGCTGATGGCGCGGTACACGGACTGTTGATCTTGATCGGGTACGGATCAGGCCGATCGTAGGAGGTCTGCGGCGAGGGGTTCCGTTGCTGTCGGCCTGATCACTGCCGCGGCGACGCGAAGATCGTCGGCCAGCGAGGACCAGACGAGGTCGAGCAGTTCCTGCGCGTCGGCCGCCGCCACCGTCACCTCCGCCGGGGCCTGGTGGGTCGCCAGGACCTGCCGATCGGCGGACAGGTACGTCGTCGTCAGCACGCCGCTGCCGACCGCCACGTCGTTTACGGTCACGGTGCTGACGTACGTCTGCTCGGGGGTCAGCACGCTCGCGCGCGAGCCGGCGATGAGCACAGGCCCGCCTGCCGTGCGCGGCGCCACCACGGTGATCCGCGGCGTCCGCAGCGGCGGGTCCGGCTCGTACTCGATGCCCTGGACGGCCTGCGCCGGTCCCATCGTGGCGAGGTTCGTGATCACGGTGTCGACCTGGTCGCCGTTGCCGACGACGCACCAATCGGGCCCGGCCGACGCGGCACGGTAGTGGCGCAACGGATCGTGCTCGGTGACGCCACGCGGCCGCGCGTACAGGGAATCGCCGTCCAGCACCAGGACGCGCTCACGACTCGCGGCGCTGCGCCCGGTCATGAAGTAGACGATGCAGAGCCCGTCCGCGGGGGTTCTGGTCACCAGGAGGCCGCGTCCCGGGTAGTCGTTGTCCGCCAGCGCTTGCCGTACCGAGGTCTGCACGGGTGCATCGTGCCATACGTACCGAATTACGGATGATCATCGGGACGGGATCTGTTATCAAGAGACGGTGTACTCACCGATCCGGATCGAGGCGACCCAGGTGGACCTGCCCTGGGGCCTGCAGTGGGACGATCTTCGCCCCGCCGTCCCGGAGCTGCGCCGACCCGTCGGCGCGTACCGTACGCACCAGATTCAGGGCCTGCACCAGTCGGGTCGATCGCAGATCCTGACGATCCGGTACGACGATCGAGACGGGCGCCGGCAGGACCGGACGATCTTCGTCAAGCTGAGCAACCCGGCCCGGCCCGAGATTCCCAAGTACCGCTACCTGCTGGAACGCGGCACGCCGGTCGCCCCACTCCTCGGCACGGCGACCACCGCAGCGGGCCAGATCATGGTCCTGCAGTTCCTGCCGATCATCGGCACCTCGGCCGAACAGGCCGATGATCTTCTCGACCTGATCGCCGAACTCAACGGCCTCAGCGCACCGCCGGTCGAGCTCTTCCAACCACCACAGGGAATGCCGGGGTACGAAGACCGCATCCGTGACGTGTTGATGGAGCTCCTGCCGACCGCCGATCACGGGAGCCGCTGGTTCGACGCCTATCGGGACGCGCTGGACGCCGCCCGAAGCCTGCCTCTGGCCCTCAACCACAACGAGTTGAGCTACCAACAGGTCGGCTGGCTGGACCGCAGAGCGAACCGGAAGCTCGTCGTTTTCGATCTTGAAACCATGTCGCTGCGACCGCTCTACACCGACCTCGCGGGCATCCTCCCCTCGCTGGCGACCCAGACCGGACGATCCGAACAGGACCTGTTCGGCACGTACCTGACCAAGCTCGATCAGCGAACCGGCGAGACGACGGAACGACGGCTGGCCTGGGACAGAATGCTGACCCTCCGCATCGTGCGCACCTTCGAATCCCTGCCCTGGCTCAGTTCCATGACAGGGACCACAGGAATCGAAGCACCTCGCAGCGCAATCGTCAGGCTGGCTCAGGATCTCGCCGACGCCGGGCTCCGGTAGGCACTCTGGCGCCGGCAGGTCAGAAGACCGGTGACGCGCGAAGCTCCTCGACCAGCGCGCGGGCCTGGTCTTCGAGGTTCGGCAGCAGCGCGACGTCGGCATTGAACTCGGGGTCGGTCCGGAACTCCAGCGCCAGCACGGGTTCGGAAAGACTCAGATTGACGGCACAGTGAGGAAGACCGGCGGGGACGTAGCACATCTCGTCGACGGTGTGCGGCAGCACCTCGGGCTCCCCGTCATGCCAGACGATGGTCGCCGCCCGCCCGGACACCACCGCAACGATGATGTCCGAATCGGGGTGGTGGTGCGTCCGGCTCGCCCCACCGGGCGGCATCCGGACCGATCCGCCGGAAATGCGCCGCGTCCCTGCCGTCGCGACGGTGATCATGGGGGTCAGCAGCTGACCCTGCACGCTTCCGCTCTCGCCACGTACCCTGCCTCCGACAACGCTTGCCCGCTGCTGCATGTCGTGCCTTTCGCCTTCATCAAGTGCAGCCAACGTAAAGTTGATCACTGACTGGCGACAAGACGCTCCGGAAGATGATCACTCGCCGTTCGCCTTGACCTTCGTTCCCGGCCACCGATCGGCCATCGACCCGCGAACCTGCCGATCCGAGTTCATGCGGAGTTCGGTCGACCGTCCACCGGAGTGAGTGGCAGCTGCTGCGGCTTCGGCCCGCCCGCCGGAAGCCCGGCCAGTTTGCGGCCCTCGCGGGCCCGGTCGGCGGCGACGCTGCGCTGCCAGAAGAACTCGCCCAGGAACAGCAGGCGGTTCAGGCCGCGGTCGAAGATCAAACTCTTCAGCAGCCTCCGATAGGAGTACACACGCCGGCTCACGTGGACCAGCTCCCGGTTCAGCTCGCTCGGCGTCATCAGGGTCGGATGGTGCACGACGTGGCCGGTGTACTTGGACCAGTCGGTGTGGATCAGTCGATCACGGTGTGTGTTCCACACCGGGGTGCCGGGCACGAAGTACATCGACTGGACGAGCATTCCGCGCAGGCCGTTGTCGATTACGAACTGGGCCAGCCGCTCGCCCACGCCAGGGGTGTGGGTGTCGGCGCCGAGGATGAACAGGCCGCGCACGTTGATCCCGTGGGCCTGGATGTTGCGGATCGACTTGATCACCTCCTCCGAGGTGCAGGTCTTGTGGTAGGCGTCGAAGGACTCGTTCTCGAGGAACTCGATGCCCAGCGCGAGTTCGAAGAAGCCGGCCCGTTTCAGCAGGACGAGGATCTCGTCGTCGAAGCCGACCTCGAACCTGGCCTGGGCCGTGAACCGGTAGTCGATGTCGCTGTCGATGATCGCCTGCAGCACCTGCTTCGACCACGGCCGCAGTGCGAAGAAGTTGTCGTCCACGATCCACATCGCGCGGTTGAGCCGGGGCAGCCGACCTTGATCGAAGAAGGCGATGGTCTGCCGGATGTCCTCGACGATGTTCTGCGGATCCCGGCCGCGCATCTTCTGGCCCCAGTGCCGTACGACGGCGCAGTAGTCGCAGCGGAACGGGCAGCCGCGGGACGCGATCACCTGCGGCCACAGGGTGTTGTGTCCGACCATGTCGGCGAACCGGTACACCAGATCGTGGTTCGGGATGGTGTCGATCTCGGTCGGCGCGGCACGCTCGGCGGTCTTGATCACCTGGCCGTCCGCCGCCCGGAAAGCCACGCCGGGAAAGTCGATCGGGCGATCGTGCTGGTACGCGTCCAGGAAGTCGAGGATGCTGTCGTCGGCCTCGCCGAGCAGGACGTAGTCGCCGTGCTGCGCCGCTTCCTCGTAGTTGAGCGACGCGTGCAGCCCGCCGAGGACGACGGTCGCCGCGGAATGCTCCTTGACGTAGCGGGCCAGTTCGTACCCGCGCGGTGCGGCGAAGGTGAACATCCCGATGAACACGACGTCCGCATCGAGCACGTCGTCCCACCGGATCCGGGCGATCGACTCGGAGTAGAACAGGGTGTCCGGCACCCGCCGTTCGACGATCGTCGCCAGCAGAGTCAGGCCGAGCGACGGGTTGCGGAGGTAGCGGTCATAGGTGACGTGATTGCGCAGGGCCGGCCGGTAGGGCCGATTGCCCGGTTCAAGGAACCGGACCTTCCTGATCTCCGGCATGGCGGCACCCTACTGCTGCAGGGTGCCGCCGGGTGCGGACTGTCAATCACCGGTGCCGATCGGACCGTGCGTCCCGATGCGCTCGAACGGGATGTCGGCGAAGCCCGGGATCCGGTCGAACACCGGCGCATCCTCGCGCAGCCGCAGGTCGCCCGACGCCAGGTCGACGAAGCCCGGGTCGTCGTCGGTGACCCAGTTGTCGGCGAGCCGCAAGAGGTTGTGCACGTCGCGGGTGCCCTGCTCCCCGACATCGGCCGACCGCTCCCGATTCGGGTTGTAGACGACGTTCTTCGCGAACGTGTTGGTGTCCGGGTAGTAGCGGTTCTCCTCGAAGAAGGTGGCCAGTTCCGGATACTCCTCCAGATAGGGCGTGCCCTCGAAGTTGTTGGTGTCGGCGAACAGCTTGCGCCAGCCCTCCATGTACGACTCGTCCACCTTGTTGCCCGGTTGATCACCGAGGAACAACTCGTAGTTGTCCATCGGCACGTAGGTGTCGATGAAGAGGTTGTTCCGGGTGTTGATGTACGAGCCGGCGTTGTTCTTGACCGCCGAGTTGGCGAGGTCCTGGAAGATGTTCTCCTCGATCGTGAGGCCCATGGTGAAGTTGTCCGGATAGACGCCTTCGACGCCGGGATTGCCCTCTCCGATGTCGTGGAAGTAGTTGCGGCGGATGACGGTCCCGCGCTCCTGTGGCGTCGAGCCGGCGTTCATGTAGATCGCACCGAGGTCGGAGAACATCGTGCAGATGTCGTAGATCTCGTTGTACTCGACGAGATGATCATTGCCGTAGATCAGGATGCCCGGGTGCGGAGCGTCGTTGATCTCGTTGCCGACAGCTCGGTTGCCGACGCCGCTGAGCGAGATGCCCGGGTTGTACGCCTTGTTGTAGTACGCGAAGTCGTGCAGGTGCGAGTTCCGCACCTCGTTCCGGCCCGGGGCCAGCGTGGTCTTGTCGCCGCCGTTGACCTGCACCGCGAGCGCGCCGAGATGGCGCAGTTCGCTGCTGTCGATCAGGTGGCCGACGCCGTCGAGTTCGTCATCGGGGATCGGCGCCATGAACTGGGTCGGGGCGTTGATCCGCACTCCCCCGTTGCTGAAGTTCACGATGTCGCTGCCCTTGACGACCACCTGCTCACCCCCGGTGATCACCAGACCGGCGTCGCGGCCGAACTCGAACGTCAGGCCTTCGAAGCGGACGTGCGAGGTGCCGCGGGTGATCACCATCGGGTCGCGCAGCGTGGTCACGGTGACGTCGCCGGAACCGTCGGTGAACGCCTGGTTCGGCATCAGGTAGAGCACGCCGCGCTCGCGATCGATGTAGTACTCGCCGGCGCGGTCCAGCTCCTCCAGCAGGTTCTCGGCGAAGTGGAAGTCCGGATACCAGGACTTCTGCAGGCCGGACATCTCGCCGTAGCGGAGCGTGATCGTCTTCGCCACGGGGTCGATCGAGTTGATCTTGTTGTACGACCACTCCCAGCTGTAGCTGAAGATCCCGTCCAGCCACGCATCCTCGGCTTCGGTCCACAGCGCCGGCCGGTCGTAGGTGTAGCTGAAGGTGCCGCCGCGGTCGTGCAGGTCCGGATCGTCGACGGTCGGGCCGGGGTCGATGATCTTGTCCATCTGGACGGTGCCCTCGTTGGGCCACCGGGCCAGGGTCATCGCCTTGTCGTCGACGTACAGCTCCATCGGCGGCAGCTTGCTCAGCTCGCTCGCCTTCCAGTAGCCGTGCCGGCTCACCTCGCCGTAGTCGGTCAGCCCGTGGCCCGCCAGGTCGAACTTGAGCACCTTGGCCCGGGCGTCCGGGTCGATGATCCGGTCCAGCACGGCAGGATCGGTCTCCGGCGCGAAGTCGGCCCGGTCCAGGTCCGTGCCGCCGGACAGCCGGGCGGTCTCGCCCGGGTAGGAGCGGTAGACGACCGGCGCGCTCGCCGTGCCGGAGTCGGCCTCGGTGAGCGTGAAGGACGCCGAACGGGGATAGCTGCCCTCGCGCAGGAACACGGTGGCGCCGTCCTTCGGCAGGCCACCTCCCTCCTTGACGGTACGGATGCGGTCGCGGGCCGCCTCCAGCGTCCGCAGCGGCTGGTCCACCCCGCCCGCCGCGCGATCGTCGCCGTTCGGCGCGACGTAGAGCTGCAACTGTGGACTGACGGCCCGCGCCGTGGCGACCGGGAGGCCCAGCAGCAGGACAAGAGCGAGCATGACAGCGATCCGGTTACGCATGAACTCCACCACCCTTGGTGTCGGTGTCCCGCCGGCGGCATTGATCCCGAGCCTCAACGGCGAAACATATGATCTTTACCGGAGGATTCGAGTCCTAGCCCGACGATCTCCCGGCTGTAAAGGGATGCTGAAGCTAGGATCCGACCATGGCTGAGCAGACCCTGTCCGCGACGGCACCGGCCCGGCGCACCCCGAACCGGCTGGTGCCCACGGTGACCGCCGAACTGGTCCGCAGCATCGTGCGCGGCGAGTTCCCGCCCGGCGCCCTGCTCTCCCGCGAGACCGATCTCAGCGAGCGGTTCCGGGTCAGCCGCACCGTGGTCCGGGAGTCGATCAAGGTGCTCGAGGAGAAGGGGCTGGTCTCGGTCCAGCAGGGCCGCGGGACCACGGTGCAACCGCGGATCCGGTGGAACCTGTTCGACCCGATCGTGATCTCGGCCTGCCAGGAGTACGACGCCGACTTCGAGTCCAGTGCCAAGCTCGTCGTCGTCCGGGCTGCCGTGGAGAGTGAGATGACCCGGCAGGCGGCCGAACGGTTCACGGCCGGGAACGCCGTCCAGCTCGGCCGGATGCTGGCGGCCTTCGACGGGATCGGGGATGACGGGCCGGCCTTCCTGCAGGCCGACCGGGCCTTGCACGAGTTCATCGTCGATCTGTCCGGCAACGAGTTCGCCTCTGCGCTGTCCCGCAGCACCCACGCCTGGGTCGTCCAGCCCGCGCAGCTCACCAACGAGCGCCTGGTCACCACCATCCACGACGCCCTCGCCGAGCACGAGGCCATCTGTGCCGCCCTCTGTGCGAACGACGGCGAGGCCGCCGCGGCAGCCATGCGGGCGCACATCCTTGACTCCTGGCGTCGTACCTACAGCCTGCTGAGCTCGGAAGGCTGAACCCTCGGAGCAGTTCGATGAACTGCTAGACATCATACGTTTGTAGGCTTAGGGTTGGCGCCCATGAGCCCCGCTGTCGTTGTGATCATGGGCGCGAGCCACCGATGACGTTGACGATCACCCGGCGTGCCCCCGACCACGAGGTCCGGCGCCCGCCACGGTCCCGGCGGATCAAGGAGCCGGCGGTCGACCGGACCTTCCACGTGATCAACTCCTGCCTGCTCGCCCTCTTCGCGCTGAGCGTCCTCTATCCCCTCGTGTACGTGTTCAGCAGCTCGTTCAGTTCCGGCGGCGCGATCGCGAGCGGCGCCGTGAAGCTGTGGCCGGTCGGCTTCAACCTGGATGCGTACGGGACGATCTTCGGCACCGCGTCGATCATGACCGGCTTCGCGAACTCGGTCTTCTACGCCGTCGCCGGTGCCCTGCTCGGGACGGCGCTGACGGTGCTGGCCGGCTATCCGCTGTCCCGGCCCGACCTGCCGTTCCGCCGCGGCCTGCTGTTCTTCATCCTGATCCCGACCCTGTTCTCGGCGGGCATCATCCCCAGCTACGTGGTGATCGACAAGCTCGGACTGATGAACACCCGGTGGGCGATCGTCCTGCCCGCGGCGATGAGCGTGTTCAACGTGATCATCACGCGCGCCTTCTACCAGCTCACCATCCCGAAGGAACTGCTCGAGGCGGCGCGGATGGACGGCGCCTCGGACGCCCGGTTCTGCCTGCAGATCGCGCTGCCGCTGAGCAAGCCGATCATCGCGGTCAATCTGCTCTTCTACGGCATCGCCCAGTGGAACGGCTGGTTCTCCTCGATGCTCTACCTGACCGATCCGTCGAAGTATCCGCTGCAGTTGATCCTGCGCGAGATCCTCGCCCTCGGCGCCGTCAACCCGGCCGATCTCGGCAGCGCCGACGCCGCCCAACTGGAACGCAACAAGGAGCTCTTCGACAAGCTCCGCTACGCGGTGATCGTGGTCGCGATGATCCCGCCGCTGATCGCCTATCCCTTCGTCCAGCGCCATTTCGTGAAGGGCGCCCTGATCGGATCCCTGAAATGAGCGAACCCCGAACCGCCCGGGCCGCCGTCGGCCTGCCGCGCCGGATGGCCAGGTGCTGGCAGCTGTACCTGATGCTGGTGCCGACCCTGGTCTACGTCGTGATCTTCCTCTACGGGCCGCTGTACGGCCTGCAGATCGCCTTCAAGAACTACTCGGTCGCCCGCGGCATCCTGGGCAGTCCGTGGGTCGGCCTCAAGTACTTCGAGCAGTTCGTCACCAGCTACCAGTTCTGGCCGGTGATCAAGAACACGCTGATCTTGAACGGGTACGAGCTGATCGCGCTGTTCCCGTTGCCGATCGTGTTGAGCCTGTGCCTGAATGCCGTGCGCAGCAGGGGTTACAGCCGGGCCGTGCAGTTGATCACGTACGCACCGCACTTCATCTCGACCGTGGTCGTGGTCGGGATCATGTTCATGATCTTGTCGCCGCAGAGCGGCCTGGTCAACCAGGCGGTGCAGCTGTTCGGCGGCGAGCCGATCGACTTCATGAGCGAGCCCGGCTTCTTCCGGCACCTGTACGTCTGGTCCGGTGCCTGGCAGACCCTCGGCTGGTCCGCGATCATCTACCTGGCCGCGCTGGCCGGGATCGACCCGCAGCTGCATGAGGCGGCCCGGATGGACGGCGCGAACATCCTCCGCCGGATGTGGCACATCGACCTGCCCGGGATCATGCCGGTGGCGATCACCCTGCTGGTGCTGAACATGGGGTCGATGCTGTCCAGCGGCTTCGAGAAGGTCCTGCTGATGCAGAATCCGCTCAACCTCGAGGTCTCCCAGGTGATCGACACCTACGTGTACGAGATCGGCCTGAACTCCGCGATCCCGCAGTTCTCCTACGCCTCCGCCATCGGCTTGTTCAAGTCGGTGATCGCCCTGGTGATGCTGGTCGGCGCCAACTACCTGGCCCGGCGGATCGCCAAGCAGAGCCTGTTCTGATCAACAACTTCCACGCAGCAGCGTGACTCAGCGACGAGGAGTCCCTTCGATGACCACGACATCCCTGCCGGCCCGGACCCGGCTCGATCGCCGGACCTTGATCAAGGCCGCCGGCGGCACCCTCGGCCTGGCGGCGCTCGGCGGCGCAGCCGCCTGCACTCCCGCCGAGGGCAGCGATCCCGGCACCGGCCCGAGCGTCGACCCGAACGTGCACCTGGAGCTGCCGGAGCCGATCGAGCGGCCGTACCCGGACCCGTACGCCGGCCCGAGAGCGTACGACCGCAAGCCGTTCGGCGACCCGAGCACCTCGTTCCGGGTCGTGGTGCCGCAGGACAGCCTGGTCGGCGACTGGAACGTGAACGAGTTCTCCCGGTGGCTCGAGCAGCGGACCGGGGTCAAGATCGAATACCAGGCCGTCAACATGAAGGGCCCGGACGGCAGCGAGGATCTGAGCAAGATCAACGCCATGCTGTCGTCCGGGGACCTGCCGGACGCGTTCCTCGGCATCAACCTGTCGCCGAGCCAGATCTCGCTGTACGGCGAGCAGGAACTGTTCCTCGAGCTGGGCCCTTTGATCAACGCCTATGCCCCGGTCGAGCGGCAGCTGATGTCCGAGGTCGAGACGATCAAGCAGACCATGACGGCGCGCGACGGCAAGATCTATCAGTACGCGTCGATCAGCGACTGCTACCACTGCCGGACCACGACCAGCAAGACCTTCATCAACACCGACTACCTGGCCAAGATCGGTGCCGCGATGCCGGAGACCACCGACGACTTCCGCAACGTGCTGCGCGAGCTCAAGGCTCGCAATCCCAGCGGGAAGAAGGGTTTCCTGCCGTTCCTCGGTGGCAACGCCGGCTGGGACGGGATGGACGTCTGGTTCGTGAACCCGTACACCTTCAACCCCGGCAAGCCGTGGATCCGGCTGAACAACGGCCGGATGGAGTTCGTCGCCAACACCGACGGCTGGCGCCAGGGAATGGCCCTGATGCGCAGCCTGTACGACGACGGAACCCTCACCAAGCAGTCGTTCTCGATCGCCACCCCCGAGATGGCCAAGCTCGGTGATCAAGGACTGATCGGCTGCGCCCGGTCCTATTACTGGGGCGGCTTCCTCTCGATCAGCTACGACGACGACGCGCTGTGGCGCCGCTACCAGCCGGTGCTGCCGCTGGTCGGACCGGGCGGGAACCGGCTGACCAGCACGAACCACTACCTCAGCCCGTGGCGCACGCTGCTGATCACCAAGAACTGCCGCCGGCCGGACCTGCTGGTGCAGTGGGCGGACTACCAGATGGACCTGGAACCGATCCTGCGGGCCTACGACACCGGCGGCGAGCCCGGTGCGCAGTGGGACTACGCGAAGAAGGGCGAGAAGGGCATCGACGGCCGGCAGGCGGTGTGGAAAGCAATCACCGAGTACGGGACCGACACCACGCCCGGCCGCGGGTGGAGCCAGTACTCGCTGATGTACCGCAGCCTCGACTTCCGCAACGCCCAGTACGCCGATCCCAAGGCGCCCACCTTCGAGAGCGAGCTCTACCGGGTTTCCCAGCAGTACGAGAAGTTCAGCCAGCCGGTGGACAGCCAGCTACCGCCGTTGATCTTCGGCGAGGCGTCGATCGCCGAGATCTCGGACCTGGAGACCACGATCGGTGATCACGTGATCAAGTCGATGGCGAAGTTCGCCACGGCCGGGCTGGACGTCCACGACGACGCGGTGTGGAACGACTACATGGCGACGCTGGAGAAGATGAACCTCGGCCAGTACCTGGAGC
The DNA here is from genome assembly GCF_042666975.1 of Microlunatus sp. GCM10028923. Lineage (NCBI taxonomy): Bacteria > Bacillati > Actinomycetota > Actinomycetes > Propionibacteriales > Propionibacteriaceae > Microlunatus > Microlunatus sp. GCM10028923. The sequence goes on from NZ_JBHTFF010000006.1 coordinate 400,617, forward strand.
TGTTCCAGCGCGCCTACGACGAGCGGCCGCGGTAGGCCTGCAGGAACGCGTCCGCGATCACCCGGTGGCCGGCCTCGGACGGATGGACTCCGTCGCCGGCCAGCTCGCCGAGCGGCCGGGTGGCCGCGGTCGCGTTCATCACTGCGTCGGTGGGCACCAGCTCGAGCCCGTGGCGCTGGGCCAGCCGGCGCACCGCGCTGATCTTGGGATCGAGGTCCTCCCGCCAGTCCCACTGCGGGTCGCTGACCGGAGTCAGCACCGGCTCGAGCAGGATCACCCGGCCCACGCCGGCGGCGGAGGTGCGGTCCAGCAGCGTCTGGTAGTCGGCGGCGAACGCCTCGGTGCTCGTCGCGTCGTCGCGGTCGTACCGCCGCCAGGTGTCGTTGATCCCGATCATGATTCCGACCGTGTCCGGCCCGGCGGCGAGGACGTCCGCGTCCCAGCGGGCCACCAGATCGCGGACCCGGTTGCCGGAGATCCCGCGGTTGATCACCGTCACGTCCGGCAGTTCCGCCCCGACGACGGACACCCAGCCGTGGCCGAGTGAGCCGTCATCCTCCCGGTCCCGACCGCAATCGGTCACCGAGTCCCCGACCAAGACCACACGTTGTCCCATGATCAGAATCGTACGGGATCGGGCCGCCGATGATCAGCGCGGTCTCGCGTCGTAGGCCTGCTGATGCAGGTCAAGGTAGCCGGTCAGTCCCATCGCCTGCAGCGTTTCCGTGTAGCCGTTCCAGGCCGCGTCGTCGTTGATGTCCAGCTCGCCGATCGCGAACTTCGCCAGGTGCTGTTTGACGTGGCTCTCGATCGAGACGGCGGTGTCCGCCTTCTGCGCCGCGGTGGCCTCGTCGAAGATCAACGGCGGCAGCTGGGACTCCTTCGGTGCGGCGAACGGCTCGTACTCCGTCGTGACCTGGTACAGATCGGCTTCGAAGTTCGGATTCTTCGGGTCACTGAACTGCGCCAGCCGGAGGTCGGAGGAGTTGTAGATGATCGGGAAGTAGCTCCAGCCGGTGCCCGCCGGCGCCGGGTAGCTGTAGATCTTGTTGATCGCCTGGTCGCCGACCAGGCTCTTGTCCCCCGGCTCGGCCCAGTCCCAGTTCTCGCCCTTGACGCCCGAGCTGGCCCGGGTGGCCGCCTCCAGCTCGATCTGGGCGTCGGCCCACTGGACCAGGATCGCGGGATCGGAGCAGGCGCTGGTGATCACCAGCAGTTCGCCGCCGTACCCGAAGTGGTCCCAGGCGGCGAACCGCACGCCGGCCGGACCTTCGAGCGGCGGCAGCCCGGCATAGTCGCGCCAGCGGGCGCCGTCCTGGTAGTCGATCTCCACGAACTGGCCCCAGTAGTACGCCCGGACCGCGCCGAGCCGGCCCTGGTTGCCGGCCTCGAGCAATTCCTGGTCGGTCAGTGTGAAGGCCTCCCGGGTCAGCGTTCCGTCGTCGGCCAGGCTGCGCAGGAACCGCAAGCCCTCCCGCCACTCGGGCTTGTCGGCGACGAAGTCGACCCGACCGTCGACCAGCCGGATCCAGCCGCCGGACTGGGTCCCACCGGGGTTGTCCAGGAACGCGTTCATGACCAACCGGTCCAGCGAGTTGCTCGCACTGCCCGTGAAAGGAATGATCTTTCCGGTTCCGCTGGGGTCCTTCGCCTTGAACAGCTGCAGCAGTTCGCGGAACTCCGCGGTGGTCTTCGGCATCGCGCCACCGACCGCGTCGACATAGCGCCGGTTCACGAAGGCCCGGCCTTCGCCGACCCGGCAGTGGTAGCAGTCGTTGATCCCGCGGAGTTGGTAGCGGCGCCCGTCCGCCGCCGTGGTCAGACCGCGCCAGTCCGGGTACTCGGCGAACATCCGCCGCGCCTCCGGGGCGTAGGTCTCGATCAGGTCGTCCAGCGCGACGAACGTGCCCTGCTGCCCGTACAACGAGATCTGGTCGTCGGTGAACGGGATGCCGAGGAACGCGTCCGGGAGTTCGCCGGAGGCGAGCATCGCGTTGACCTTGGTCAGGTCGGTGCCGTTCGGGCCCGTGATCAGCACCGCCTCGAACTCGACCTTGACCCCGGTCCGCTCCTGGAACCACGTGGTCATCGCGTTCTTGTTCCAGTCCCCGACGTTCTGCGCGTCCTGCGGGACGACGACCCGGAACGTCCGCGACCCGTCGTGGATCGGCTCCTTCCGGCTGGCCCGCGGACCGACGTAGTCCTTCGGGTACGGGACGCCGTCGGTCTCCGGGCCCAGCTGCCGCTGCGGCACGTCCGGCAACCCGGCCGGCGACTGCTCGGCGGCCGGTGGCGCACCGGTGCAGGCGGTCAGAGCCCCGGGCAGCGCGACCGCGCCGAGTCCGAGCCCGGCGGCCCGCAGCACGGACCGGCGCCCCAGCTTCCATTCATCGGATGACATCGCCACGACGCGACCCTTTCGTTCAGCGAACATGGGCCGAGCCTACAGAAACATCACATGTTTGTCAGTGGTGGGGTGGTCGACGGCGAACCAGGAGGGTCCGGGTCAGCGAGCCGTACTCGCGATCGCGTGGACGGTCTCCAGCGACTCCCACTCCTCCGGCTCCGTACCGTCGTAGACCAGGGCCAGCGGTCCGGTGTACCCGGCGTCGTTGATCACCCGGACCGAGGCGGCGAAGTCGTCCCGGTCCGGCCGGTCGCCGGCGAAGTGGCATTTCGCATGACAGGTCTCCGCCCGGGCCGCGATCCGGCCCAGCCAGTCGTACTTGTCCGGCGCGGCCCAGTTGCCCAGATCGATCAGCAGCCCGACCCCGCTTCCGGCGGCGTCCAAGATCGTTTCCACTTGCTCCGGGCCGGGCGTGAGGTCCAGCCAGTTCTCGGTGACGATCCGGATGTCGGGGTGCCGGTCGGCCAGTTCGGCCAGCCGGCGGCCGCTCTCGGCCAGCCGTTCCGGGGTCGGCGACTGGCGGCCGGCGATCACCCGGGCCCTGGTCGCGCCGAGGGCGACGGCGTCGTCGATCCAGCCGGAGATCCACTCCTGGTGCGCGTCGGCCGCGTCCGGATCGACCAGGTCACCGTCGTCGACCAGCAGCGCGTCGAGGGTGATCGAGGCGTCGGCGAGGGCCGACCGCAGCTCGGCGAGGTAGCCGGGATCCCGGCTGGGCAGGTGGAAGTGGCACAGCTGGACCGTGTCGTAGCCGCGCCGGTGCAACTCGGCCGGCAGCTCCAGCAGTGACAGACCGGAGGTCGGCGGATCGAGCTGCTCCGGGTCCGCCGGGGCGACGGAGCCCGAGTGGTAGGAGCCGAGGGTGCGATGCAGGGACCAGCTGGAGACGGCTTTCATCATCACAGTCTGCCGTACCCGATCAGGGCGGGAACTCGAACCACCCGGTCCGGAAGTGCCAGGCCCGGCCGGACCTGATGTGGTCGACGATGCCGCGCTCGAGCGAGGTCTGGCGCGGTATTTGATCAAGCTCGGCCAACGGCCGCTTGAAGATGAACTCGATCACGGTCGAATTGGAGTCCGGCCCGGTGTCCGGGCTGAGGGTGAACCGCTCCTGGAACCGGATGATGTTGCTGTCCGGGTCCAGATACTCCTTGAGCTGCGGATCCAGCACCCAGGACGAGCAGGTCGCGTAGCGATACGGCTCGTCGGGGAAGTGTTCGGCGAAGAACCGGCCGGCCCGGTCCAGCGCGTCGTCGCAGGACTCCGGCGTCAACCGCCCCTCCGGAATGTGTACGCCGAGCGCCGGCGCCCCGATCCCCGGCGCCGCGACGGCCGATCCCGGATCGAACGTGATCATGGTCCGCTCGAAGTGCAGCCGGCCGAGCACGTAGATCGCGCCGCGGAAGTGGTGGGTGACCCAGTTCTGCGTGTGCAGCCCGCCCTGGCCGTGCAGCGCCCGCCGGTTGCCGAGCTGGCCGGCGAGCACGCCGAGCGCCGCCCAGGAATGATCATCCGGGATCCCGCGGGACCGGTGGAAGGCCCGGGCGTCGGCGGCCGCGGTGAGCATCACCCAGACATAGAGGTAGCGGCCGACCGCCCCGAGCTCGTCCGGCAGGTCCGGCCACGGGCTCAGCGGCGCCACGCTCCCCTGCCGCTCGCGGAGCAGGGTGACGCACCGTTCCAGGAGCCACCACAGTTCCGGCGTGGCCTGCGGATCGGGTCTGGCGGTGACGAGTTCGGCCCGGTCCGCGGCCGCGAGGCCGAGCCGGTCCAGCAGCTCCGCAGACTCGGCGTCGTCGGGCAGCCGTACGTCGTCGAGCGGCGGGTGCTGGGCGAGCTCGTACAGCTGAAGGACGGCGGACGCCGGCAGTCGCAGTCCGGCGATCAGCCGCTCGATCTCGGGAAGATCATTTCGGTATCTCGAACTATCGTTCGGAGTCACGAAACAATCATGATGCCTGTGATCATGGTCCGCAAGCAGTCGGGCTCATCGCTCTGGTCGGGGCCGCCGGGTCGTGGCACGGTGCTGTGATGCCTCGAAGGTCTCCGGAACCCGTCCCGTTCACGTGCTTCGTCGGCGTCGAGTACGCCCGGGTCGGCGGGATCCGGCTCTGCCTGGAGATCCTCGGGCCTTTGCCGTTGCCGACCGTACCCGTCCCGGTGATCGTCCGCATCGACGGCTGTCCGGCCTGGGGACCCGGGCCTCGCTCGGCGGCGATGGTGGCTCCGTTCGCCAATCCCCTGCTGGCCGAGCGCGGCTTCCTGACCGTGGCGATGACGCCGCGGAACAGTAGCCAGGCCGTCTTTCCTGCCCCGTTGGACGACGTGCTGGCCGCGATCAGCTGGCTCCGCGCCAATCCACTCGGGTTGCCGGTCGACCCGCAGCGGATCGGTCTCTGGGGACACTCGGCCGGCGGGCATCTGGCGGCCCTGGCCGGCCTCACCTCGAGCTCCTCTGACACCGATGTCCAGGCCGTCGTGACGATCAGCGGACCGACCAGCCTGATCATGACCGGGGGCGAGCTGGTGAACGACCGGCCGTCGCCGGTAACCGCCCTGGTCGGCGGCGACCTCACCACGCACCGGCAGCAGCTGCTGGCCGCGAGTCCGCTCAGCCACGTGACCGCCGACGCGCCGCCGTTCTTGATCATCCATGGCACCGCCGACGAGACGGTTCCGTTCGACCAGGCCGTGAACTTGCACGAGGCACTCCGGCGGGCGGGTGCCGGCAGCACGCTGGTGCCGTTCGACGGCCGGCACCACAACCTCGCCCTCGATCCGGAGGCTCGTGACGACGAGGCCGGCTGGTTCCGGGCCGGACGGCTGGCCGCCGACTTCTTCACCCGGTCGCTCCGTCGGAACCCGCCGCTATCGTGAGCGGATGAGTGCACTCGACGCGTACGTGGACGCCTGGATCGCCGCCGATGTCGACGGCATCGCCGCCGTGGCCGCCGAGGACTGCGTGATCACCGAGTGCTACGGGCCGGTCTATCGCGGTCGGGACTGGGTTCGGCGCTGGGCCGAGACCTGGTTCGGCGCCGGCGGGATCGTGCACCGATGGGACGTCAACGACCGCTTCGGCACCGCGGATCGCGAGGTCGCCGAGTGGACCTTCGAGTGCACCTGGGCCGGCGAACGGGCCGTATTCGACGGCGCATCGGTGGCACGGGTCAGTGGCGGTCTCATCGTCGAACTGCGCGAATACCAGACCACGGCCCCGCTCTACGACTGGCAGGGAACCTGGCGCTGAGCCCGGCGCACGTCCAAGCCTCAGAGGGGGATTCGGGTCGGAGTGTTGCGCTTCAGGTCCAGGGTGGCCCGGCCGGTGGGCCAGCTCACCTCGAGCGTGCGGTCGGTGTCTGCGCTGACCTCGGCCTCGGTGAGGACTCCCCCGGCCCAGCGCAGGGACACGGTCAGGCCGCCGCGGGCGCGGACGCCGGTCAGCGTTCCGTCCGGGAGCTCGGCCGGCAAGGCGGGCAGCAGGCGGAGGGTGCCGTCGTGGCTGTGCAGCAGGGATTCCAGCAGGCCGGCGACGTAGCCGAAGTTGCCGTCGATCTGGTACGGCGGGTGGGCGGCGAACAGGTTCGGGTAGAGGCCGCCGCTCTGGCCGCCGCGGTCGGTCGACATGTCGCGGAAGATCAACTTCAGCAGATCGGAGACCTTGTCGGCGTGGCCGAGGCGGGCCCGCAGGGCGAGCTTCCAGGCCAGGGACCAGCCGGTCGACTCGTCGCCGCGGGCCTCCAGGCTGGCCCGGACGCCGTCGGCCAGCCGCTCGTCGTCATGATCACCCGGGTAGCAGAAGTACAGGTGCGACACGTGCCGGTGGTGCGGCTCGGCCTGCTCCGGATCGCTCAGCCATTCCTTGATCAGACCGTCCCGGCCGGGGCTCGGCGCCGGGATCCGCGGCAGCGCCGCAGTGGCCGCGGTGACCACCGGATCGTCGGCCAGGCCGAGCCGCCCGGCCAGCCGGGTCAGCTGGCGCAGGGTGTCGCTGATCAAGGTCAGGTCCATCGTCGACGAGACGCCGACGCCGTACGGCGAGCCGTCGATCAGGAAGGCGTTCTCGGGCGAGGTGGACGGCGCGGTGCCGAGGGTCCCGTCGGCGGCATCGACCAGCCAGGCCAGACCGAACTCGGCGGCTCCGCGGAGGACCGGCCAGGCCCGGTCCCGGGCGAAGTCCTCGTCCCAGCGATGGTTCAGCCGTTCGACCAGGTGCCGGACCAGCCACAGGCCGCCCAGCGGCCACATCGACCAGCGCGGCTGGCCGATCCCGGCGCCGGGCATCGCGGTGTAGCCCCAGCCGTCGGTGTTGTGGTGGGCGAGCCAGCCGGGCAGGCCGTACTTTTCCCGGGCCGTCCCGGCGCCGCGCTGCCGCAGCACGTCGATCAGGTCGTAGAGCGGCTCCAGACACTCCGTCAGCCCGGTCGCCTCGGCCGACCAGTAGTTCATCTGCAGATTGATGTTGATCGTGTAGTTGGACCGCCACGGCGCCGGCAGCCGGTCGTTCCAGATGCCCTGCAGGTTGGCCGGATGGCCGCCCGGCCGGGACGAGCTGATCAACAGGTACCGGCCGTAGTTGAACAGCAACTCGGCCAGGCCCGGATCCACCGCCAGCGGCCCGCCCGGTCCGGCATTGGCCCGGTCCAGCCGGCGGTCGGTGGGCAGATCGCTCCCCTGCCCGGCCCCGCCGAGGCGCAGGCCGACCCTTCCGTACAGTCGCTCGACGTCCTCGCGATGGCTTGCCTGCAAGGCTTCCGCGCCAAGGCCGGCCGCCCGGTCAAGGCGTTCGACGGCGTCCCGCCGGCACGTGTCGAGGTCGCGCAGCGCGGTCCGGCCGGCAGCCAGCGCGGCCAGTCCGGGATGCCCGGTGGCGGCGGTGATCATGATCACGCAGCGCCGCACGCCGGTCGCCCGGAGCGCGTCCTCGGCTGCGTCCTCGGTGCCGTCGTGCTGCCACCGTACGGCGACGGCGGCGCGCAGGGCTGCGGCCGGGTCGTCGTCCCAGTCGATCGTGTCCCGCCGCAGATCCACGTCGCTCGGCAGCTGCAGGTCGGCGGTGATCATGGTCGGCTCGCGCCGGGTTCCGAGCAGGCGCAGCGGGGTCTCCACCCGGAACCGGAGGTCGGTCGGCTGCTCGGACTCGACCATGATCACCAACACCGACGGATCGGCGGCGACGAAGGCGGCCCGACGAACCTGGCCGGTCGGCGTCTTGATCAGCTCCGAGTGCGTGGCGGTGGGCAGCTCGAGGTCGCGCCGGTACGTCAGCGGTTCGTGGATCCCGTCCTGCTCCAGGAACAGGTCGACGAACGGCAGGTAGGACTGGCTGTCCGCGTCCTGCAGCCGGACCGCGGCAGCCTCGGCCGCCGCATGATCATCGGCCGCCAGCGCGGCCCGGAGCTCGGCCAGGTTCTCCGGCTTGCCGCGATGATCTTGATCGCCGCTGCGCGGGGAGCCGGACCAGGCCGAGCCGTGGTTGAGCTGGATCCGCTGCTCCCGTACCCCGCCGAACATCATCGCCGCGAGCCGGCCGTCGCCGAGTGGCAGTGCCGCCAGCCAGTCCTGGGCGGGTGCGTGGTACCAGAGCCGTTGTTCGCCGTCGATGGCGTCCCCGTCGATCATGGGCGCATTCTTCCAAGTCGCCGTCGGCCCCGACCGCTAGGGTCGATCCGACACCTGGGGGTGCTCATGGAGGGAGTCGGGCCATGGAGGGCTTGAGGTTCGAGTTCACCGGCGACATCTGGCACTGGCGCGGGCCGGCGCCGTTCCACTTCGTCACCGTGCCGGAGGATGCCAGCGCCCAGATCCGCGACCTGGCCACCGTGCTCAGCTACGGCTGGGGCGTGATCCCGGTGCGGGCCCGGATCGGTGACACCGAGTGGACGACGTCGCTGTTCCCGAAGGACGGCGGCTACGCCCTGCCGGTCAAGGACGCGGTCCGGCGCGCGGAGCAGCTGGCGGAAGGGTCGGTGGTGTCCGTGATCATGGAACCGACCCGGTCACCCTGAGAGGAGCAACCGTGGCGAAACTGCTGTATTCGGCCGCGATGTCACTGGACGGCTTCATCGCCGGACCGGGCGGCGACATGTCCTGGCTGAACCGGCACCCGATCGAGCCGAGCGAGGCGGCCGCGAGCCTGGTCGACCGGATCGGCTGCGTGCTCGTCGGCGGCACCACGTTCCGCGGCGACGATCCGAACCGCGGCACCGAGGAGGAGGGTGCGTTCGCCGGGCAGTACGACGGGTCGACCGTGGTGCTGACCAGGCGGCCGCCGGAGCGGCCGCTGCCCGGCGTGGAGTTCCACAGCGATCTCGTGGCGGCGGTGACCCGGGCGAAGGACCTGGCCGGTGACCGCTACGTCAACGTGCTTGGCGCCGGTGCGGCACGCAGTTGCCTCGAAGCCGGGTTGCTCGACGAGGTCCTGGTCTTCGTCGTGCCGGTCCTGCTCGGCGGCGGCACCCGGGCGTACGACGGCGACGCCGAGGTCGGGCTGGAGCGGCTGCCCGGCACGACGGAACACTGGTACCGCGTGATCAAGAACTGAGTTCAGGATTTCCTGAGTTCAGGACTTCCTGTATCGTCGCTGGGGTGCTGACGATCGCGACCGACATCGAGGCGATGACCAGGTTCGGCCGGGCGCTCGCCGACCCGATCCGGTGCCGGCTGCTCCTGCTGCTCCGCGACGGACCGGCCCATCCGGCGGATCTGGCCGACACCCTCGGCATCAGCCGCTCCCGGCTGTCCAACCACCTCGCCTGCCTGCGCGACTGCGGTCTGGTGGTCGCGATCCCGGACGGCCGCCGGCAGCGCTACGAACTGGCCGACCACCGGCTCGGGCACGCGATCGACGACGTCCGGACCGCCGTCCTCGCCGTCGCCGCCGAACCGGGCTGTCCGGACGCCGCGACCAAGGGCTGCTGCTGATGGCGGTCCCGGCCATGCTGACCGAGCAGCGGCGATCCGTGCTGACCGGCCGGATCCGGCTGCTGGTCGCGGCGACGATCGGCTACAACGTGATCGAGGCGGTCGTCGCGATCACCGCCGGCACGATCGCATCGTCGAGCGCCTTGATCGGCTTCGGCCTCGACTCGGTGATCGAGGTGTCGTCGGCCGCGGCCGTCGCCTGGCAGTTCAGTGCCCGCGATCATGCGGTCCGGGAGGCCCGGGAACGGCGTGCGCTGCGGGTGATCGCGCTGTCCTTCTTCGCGCTGGCCGGCTACGTCACCGTGCACTCGGTGCTGGCGCTCACCGGGACCGGCGAGGCCGAGACCTCCGGGCCCGGCATCGCGCTCGCCGCACTGTCGTTGTTGATCATGCCCTTCCTCTCGTACGCGCAGCGCCGGGCCGGCCGGGAACTCGGGTCGGCGTCGGCCGTGGCGGACTCGCGGCAGACCCTGATCTGCACCTACCTGTCCGCGGTGCTGCTGCTCGGCCTGGTGCTCAACGCCACCCTCGGCTGGAGCTGGGCCGACCCGGTCGTCGCCCTGGTGATCGCCGGACTCGCCGTCCGGGAAGGGATCCGGGCCTGGCGCGGCGACGGCTGCTGCACCCCGACCGGGCTCGCGCTCGCGGTCGATCCGGACGGTGCCGAGGGTTGCGACGACGGTTGCAACTGCTGCTCGAGCCGCTGATCCGGCGGTCGGGGTACGGATTCGGCGGATCTCGTTGCGGGCTCAACGAACCAGGTGTAGGACGGATCACAGCGGGCGGGCCAACGGGGATCCGCCCCCATCCGGGGAGTCAACGCCATGCCTGAACATCCACCTCCGCGCGCCCGGCGACGTCTGATCGCCCTCGCCGCCGGGCTCACCGCCACCCTCACCGTCGCGGCAGGCGCGGCCGGCCCCGCCGTCGCGCACACCTCGGAACCGATCAAGGTCGTGGCCGACGGCCTGAACGGACCGCGCCAGCTCAGCACCGGCTTCGGCCGGTTGGTGGTCGCCGAGTCCGACGCCGGCCTGATCACGGCCGTCGACCCACGGACCGGAAAGACGAAGGTTCTGGTCCGGGACCTGTTCGCCCCGCAGGGCGTCGCCGAGGTCGGCGGCCGCCTCTACATCGCGACCGGCGAGGCGGCGCCCGACACCGAGCCGAGCGGCGCGCCGTCGTCCGGACTGATGGTGGCCAAGCCGGGCGGGAAGGCCCGGCTGTTCGCCGACCTGACCGCGTACGAACTCGCCCACAACCCGGACGGCCAGATCCAGTTCGGCCCGGACGGCAAACCGCTGGACGCGCTGTCGAACCCGTACTTCGTGCTCCGGGACCGGGGCCGGGGCCGGCACGGCTTCCTGCTGGTTGCCGACGCCGGCGCCAACACGGTGCTCAAGGTCGACCGGCGCGGCACGGTGAAGAACTTCTTCACCCCGCCGACGGTCACCACCGGTGCCTGCGCGACGGCGCCGAACAACACCACCAGCGGCGTCGGCTGCGATGCGGTGCCGACCGGCCTCGCGTACGGCCCCGACGGCCTGCTGTACGTCTCGGCCCTGACCGCCGAGATGCCGGGCGAGGGCCGGGTCTACGTGGTGAACCACAAGGGCAGGATCGTCAAGGTGATCAAGGGATTCACCTCCCCCACCGGCGTCACGGTCGACCGCTGGGGCACCGTCTACGTGTCCGAGCTGCTCGAGGGTGCGCCGCCGCCGGACACCGAGCCGCCGCCCGGGTTCGACCCGAGCGAGGTCGGCCAGATCGTCCGGGTGCCCCGGTGGGGTCAGCGGACGTACGCGCAGGTGACGATGCCGAGCGGACTGCTCACGTACCGCGGAACGCTGTGGTCGTCGGCCTGGGCCATCGCGTCCTTCCTCGGCATGCCCGACGCCGGCCAGGTCGTCACCGTGGACCGGAAGGCCTTCGAACCCGCACCCTGACCGTCGACGACGTTCCCTGAGCCTGTCGAAGGGCTGGGCCCGATCGGGCTTGGCCCTTCGACAGGCTCAGGGCGCGTTCGGTCAGCCCGCCAGGATGGCGGCGTTGATCCGTTCCCGGGTCTGCAGGAAGTGTCCCGGGTCGCGCGAATAGTTCGAGAAGGTGACCGTGCCGTCCGGGTCGATGATCTTCAGTACGGCCTCCCGGCCGGCCCTGTCCCGGAGCAGCTGCATGGCCCGATGATCATTCATGGCCTGCGCGGCGACCCGGTGCCGGGTGGATTCCCACACGGTCCGGTCCGGGCCCGGGTAGACGATGAACGGATCGCCGGCCGGGAAGGCGCCGCCGGAGGTCGTGTCGGTGAACGGGCTGAGCCGGGTCCGGGAGTGCTGACCGTTGTAGAAGTTGAAGCCCCAGTGCAGGAAGCCGCCGGCGTCGGCCGCGAACAGCTGGTGGCCGAGCACCCGGTGCCGGGCCGCGGGCATGCCGATGAAGCGGTTCGCGACGATCTTGTTCTGGCTGACGCAGTAGTACACCCAGAGCCGCTCGACCTTCGCCTCCAGGAACGGCTCGACGTGGTTCGTCGCCACGACCGGATTGGCCACCACTCCGCTGGTGTAGAACGAGTAGTCGCTCAGCGCGTCGACGACCAGGCAGCCGTCGAGCAGGTCGGCCACCACCTTCCGGGCCGCCTGGTACGACTCCAGTTGATCATGGTGCGGCTCGTCGGAGATGTGGAAGATGATCTTGGACGGATCCCAGTGCTGACCCAGGTACGCGCGCAGCTCCGGCAGCAGGGCCACCAGGAACCGCCGGTACTCCGGATCGGTCGCGGCGACGTCCCAGCCGAACAGCTGGGTCGGCCGGCCGTCCACGACCGCGTCGATCGCCGGCGTCGCCTTCGCGCCCCACTGGGTGAACAGGTGGGACAGCTCCAGGTAGGCGATCCCGTGCCTGCGGAAGAGGTCCAGCCACCGGCCGAGCTTGTCGAACCCGAACCGGTAGACGCCGCCGTCCCGGGTGATGTCGAGCAGCTGCACCGGCGTCCGCCGGAGCCCGACGGCCGTGTCCAGCGGCGGGGTCCAGAGCGGCGTCAGCAGACCGGTGATGCCCATCCGGGCCGCGCTGCCCACGAATTGATCAAGGGCGGCCCAGTGGCCCTCGTCGAACGCGGTCCCGCCGTAATAGTCGACCAGGCAGTCGGCGTGCAGCCACTGGGTGTTGACCAGGTCCAGCGGCGGCAACTGCTGGTTGATCACCCGCACCGGTACGGTCTCGGCGAACAACGCCTCCTCGGTGCCGGTCCGACGCGCCGTGATCGTCAGCTCCAGGTCCAGCTCGGCGACCCCGGCCGGAGCCTGCGCCGGGTCCACCCGGACGTCGATCCAGACGCTCCGCCAGCTGCCGACGATCGGCTCAACCCGGCCATCCGGCACCGGCCGGAGCACGTCCGGAGCCAGAGATGGCTCGGTGATCACATAGTTGTCGTCATGATCAGGAAAGGCCGGCATCGGTGCCGGGACCAGATCGACCGCGAAGATCGAGGCGTACGGGGCTGCCGTACCGGACAGCGTGAAGTCGAGCGCGTGGCTGCCGACCCGGCCCTCCGGCGGCGGCCGGAACGCGACCTGCACCGAGTACGGCTCGCCGAGGAACACCGAGCCGCCGCCGCGCGGCCCGCCGGTCTCCGCGTGCGCGCGCGGCGGCGCGGACGGAAGCACGGTCTCCAGGGAATCGGTCAGCACGAATTGCCAGGCGCGGGTCATGATCAGCTCCGTTGACGGGACGGCGAGGTCCCCCAACCTTAGACAAGCACGTCCCACTGACTGGGCTCCGGGGCACCGGATCCCGGACCGGCGGGACAGACTGGGGCCATGACGACCGCCGACTACGCACAGCCCGCCGCCACGCTGAGCAACGGACCGACCATGCCGCTGCTCGGGTTCGGCACCTGGCAGATCCCCGACGCCGAGGCGCCCGCCGCGACCGCCGCCGCGCTGGAGGCCGGCTACCGGCACATCGACACCGCCACCGGGTACGGCAACGAGGCCGGCATCGGGCGGGCCCTGGCCGAGGCCGGACTGCCCCGCGACTCGGTCTTCGTCACCACCAAGATGCCGCCCGACCACGTCGGCCGGGAGCGGCAGACGCTCGAGGAGAGCCTGACCAAGCTCGGCCTGGACCGGGTCGACCTGTGGCTCGTCCACTGGCCGCCGAACAAGCAGGCCACGCCGGCCGCCTGGGAGCAGTTCGTCGCGGCACAGGCCGACGGGCTGGCCACCTCGATCGGCGTCAGCAACTACTCGCTGGACCAGATCGACGAGTTGATCACCGCCACCGGCGTCGCCCCGGCGGTGAACCAGATCAAGTGGGGACCGACGCTGTACGATCCCGCGATCGCCGGCGGGCTGGCCGAGCGCGGCGTGCTGCTGGAAGGCTACAGCCCCTTCCGTGCTTCGAATCTCGAGGACCCGACCCTGCTCGCCATCGCCGCTGATCATGACGCGAACGCGGCCCAGGTGATCGTCGCCTGGCACGTCAAGCACGGCTTCGTGGTGATCCCCAAGTCGACCCAGCCGGAGCGGATCATCGCCAACGCCGCCGGCGCCAAGATCGAACTCAGCGACGACGAGGTCGCCCGGATCGACGCCCTCGCTTCTTGATCAACAACGTTCCCTGAGCCTGTCGAAGGGCAAGGCCACCGGTGACCTGGCCCTTCGACAGGCTCAGGGCGCGTTTGAGCTGAGTCCGCGGAGGACGAGGTTGATCAGGTTCCGGGGGTTGTAGCCCGGGTCGGCGTCACCGCCGATGCAGAGGTTGCCGATCCCCCGCATCAGCTCGTACGGCTCCGTGCCCGACCGCAGCTCACCGGCCGCGACGGCGGCCTCCAACAGTTCCGCGGCGACCGGCAGCAGCCGGTCCAGGAACTGCCGATGCAGGGTGGCGAACCGGCCGCTGTCGGACCGCAACGCGTCCGCGAGGCCGTGCTTGGTGACCAGGAAGTCGACGAAGAGGTCGATCCAGCGGCGCAACGCCTCGACGGGTGACGCCGACTCTGCCAGCAGCCGCGGGCCGGCCTCGGCGCACTCCTCCAGTTGGTGCTGGAACACGGCGCTGACCAGGTCGGCCCGGGTCGGGAAATGCCGGTACACGGTGCCCAGGCCGACGCCGGCCCGGGCGGCGACGGCACGGATCGGCGCGTCCACGCCCGACTCCACGAACACCTCCGCGGCCGCGGCCAGCAGCTTCTGCTGATTCCGCACCACGTCGGCTCTGGCCCGCCGTTCCCCACCCGCTTCGGGCATCCGTACCTCCTCGTCTTGAAAACGGATCAACGTTCCGTATAGTAAGTGGAGCGATGTTCCGCTTCTTTGGCCGAGCATAGCCCACCACTTCCGAGAGGACCCTGTCATGCCCGTCGAACCGCACTCACCCGTGCTCTCGTACTTCCCGATCGTGATCCCCGCGCCCGGCCGCCCGGTCGACCTCGAGGTCCGGGTCACCGCCCCCGCCGCCGGCACCGACCTGCCGATCATCCTCCTGTCCCACGGCCACGGAATGAGCAACCACCTCTCCTCGCTGTACGGCTACGCGCCGCTGGCCGACCTCTGGGCCAGCCTCGGCTTCGTGGTCCTGCAGCCGACCCACCTCAGCTCCGCGACCCTGCGCGCGCGGGTCGCCGACGAACCCGGCGAGCCGTACTTCTGGCAGTCCGGGGCCCGGGACCTGACCCGGCTGATCGACGCGCTCGACCTGATCGAACAGTCGGTGCCCGGCCTGGCCGGCCGGCTCGACCGGGACCGGATCGCGGTCGCCGGGCATTCGCTCGGCGGCCTCACCGCGAGCCTCGCCCTGGGCGCCCGGATCGACGAGGTCGACCTGCGCGAGCCGCGGATCCGGTGCGGCGTCCTGTTCGGCGCGCCCGGCCGTGGCGACGTGCTGAACGGGCCGATGGCCGAGCTGGTGGAGTTCACCCGCAGCCTCGACTTCTCGACCATGATCACGGCGGCGCTGGTGGTGGCCGGAGACAAGGACGACTCCCAGCACTTCACCGACGTCGGCCCGGACTGGCACGCGGACCCGTACCGGCTGGCGCCGGGGCCGAAGACCCTGCTCACGGTGTTCGGCGCCGGGCACCTGTTCGGCGGCATCAGCGGCTACGACGCGGCCGAGACCACCGACGAGAACCCGGCTCTGGTCGCGGCGCTCGGCCGGCTGACGGCGGCCTACCTGCGCACCGGACTCGCGGGTACGGACGACTGGGCGACGGCCCGGACCGAGCACGCCGACGCGGGCGAGGTCGAGCAGAAGTAGGTCAGAGCTGGACGGCGTGCCGATGGACGAAGGTCTCGTCCACCTCGGGCATCGCCTGCGGGACCAGGACCGTACCGTCGGACTCCAGGGCGAGCCGGGTCGCCACCACGCCTCGGCTCAGCTCGCTCTGCGCCACGTTGAACTCGACCCAGGGTGCGCTCGGCAGGGTCGCCAGCAGGCTCAGGCTGTAACCGTGCAGCAGGTCGGTCAGCCAGGAGTGGGTGACCACTTGGACGCCGCGCTCGACCGCCGGCTCGACCAGCCCGCGGGCCACGGTCAGCCCGCCACAGCGGGACAGGTCGGGCTGCAGATAGTGGAGGCCGCCGGTCTCGAGCAGCCGGCCGAGCTCCCACCGGGTGGCCTGCTGCTCGCCGGCCGCGAACCGCAGCGCCGGGTGGTCCCGGCGCAGCTCCGCGTACCGCTCGAACTGCTCGGGATGGACGATGTCCTCGACCCAGGTCGGCCGGTGCTCGGCGAGCAGGGCGAGCATGGCGTCCTCCTCGGCCGGGGTCCGCAGCCGGGGCCGACCGTCCTCGTCGAGATACCAGCCGGGGTCGACCATCAGCGCGACGTCACCGAGCGCCTCGGTGATCGCCGCCAGGATCTCGGCGTCCCGGGCCGCGTCCACGCCGAACCCGCCCCAGCCGAACTTCACGCCGCGGAACCCGCGCTCGCGATAGGCCCGGGCCGCCTCGGCGTTGCCCTCCGGCGTACCGCGGAACAGGGTCGAGGCGTAGGCCGGGATCCGGTCCCGGCGGCGGCCGCCGAGCAGGTCGGCCAGTTCCACGCCGTCCCGCTGCGCCCGCAGCGCCCAGAGGCAGTTGTCGATCGCCGACAGCGCCTGCATCGCGACCCCGCGCCGGCCGTAGTAGACCGAGCCGATGTAGAGCTCGTCCCAGAGTTCGGCCGGATCCTCGAACTCGCGACCGACCAGCAGTTCCTCGAGGGTACGGAAGCCCATGGCGCCCATCCCGTCGCCGCGGACCACCCGGGCCGCGACCGGCGCCAGCGTCTCCACGTCGGCCCAGGCCTGGCCGCCCTCGGTGGTCCGGACCCGGATCAGCAGCAGCCAGTCGCCCTGATCGGTCGCCTCGGTGCCGGTCGCGCCGGACCCGTACCGCTCGGTGCCGCGGAGCAGGAACGGCGTGACGTCGCGAATCCTCACCCGGCCGCCTCGACCACCGCGCGGAGCCGGTCGACCAGCCGGTCCACCTCGGCCAGCGTGTCCTCGTCGCCGATCGGGCCGACCGGGCCGCGCATCCGGGCCGACGGCAGCACGCCCTGGCGGACCAGGTTGTGCTTCTCCACCGACACGAACGTGTCAAGGCTGGACTGGTGGGTGATCACCAGGGCGAGCGGCCCGCCGATCTCGTACGCGCGGTCGTAGTCGCCGGCGATCAGCGCCCGCCAGAGCGGCACCATGGCCCAGACCAGGTCGCCGGCCGGCATGGTGCCGATCGCGCCGCGGCGGAAGCTGTCGATCAGGTGCAGGCCGCCGGTCCCCTCGAAGATCCGCGCGCCGCCGTCGGTCGCCTTGCGCAGCGCGGACACCTTCGGCCCGATCGGCGGCGACTCCGGCTTGAACAGGGCCAGGTCGCCCAGCTCCCAGAACAGCCGGGCCTGCAGCTCGATGGACAGCGAGCGGCCGACGTAACCGGAGGCATCCTGGACCACCACCGGCAGCCCGGACGACTCCGCGATCGTCGCGAAGTAACCGAACAGGTCGTCGTCCCCGACCGCGGTGAGCGCCGGCGGCACGGCCATCACCGCCGCCGCGCCGGCCCGGGCCGCGTGCCGGGCGTGCCGGACCGCGGTGTGGGTTGACTCCGCGCCGACGCTGACGATCACCGGCCCGCGCCCGTCCGCCGCCTCGCAGGTCAGGCTCGCCAGCCGGTCCCGTTCGTCGGCGGTCAGCCGCAGCACCTCCGAGACCATGCCGGTCACCACACCGTCGGTGCCCTCGGCGAACAGCCAGTCCAGCTGCCGCCGATGCGCCGTCGGGTCGATCTCGTCGGCGTCGTCGAACGGCGTCTGCACGACGCTGATCACCCCGCCGAGCCGGCCCGGGTCTGTCCGCTCGGTCATCCGCCCCGTCCTTCCGCAGACCTTGCGATCACTTCGATATACCGAAGATTATTACAACAATCGGAGGATAGCGAGCAAGGGTGCGGGCGTTATCGCTCAACTGCTGGGAAACGCGCCCCGGTCAGCGGTCCCGCAGCCGGTCCAGCACCGGCACCAGGGAGGCCTTCTGTTCCAGGCCGATGCCGGGGACCTGCGGCAGCGTGACGTAGCCGTCGACGACCGGGTCCGCGTCGGCGAAGCCGCCGAACGGCTCGAAGATCCCCGGGTACGATTCCGCGCCGGCCAGCCCGCAGGCCGCCGCGATCGCCAGGTTGAACTGGTGACCGCCGTGCGGCACGCAGCGCCCGGCCGACCAGCCGTGCTCGGCCAGCGCGACCAGGGTCCGGTCGTACTCGGTGAAGCCGTAGCTCAGCGCCGAATCCATCTGCAGCACGTCGCGGTCCGGCCGCAGGCCGCCGTAGCGGACCAGGTTCACCGCCTCCTGCCGGGACAGCAGGTTCTCCCCCGTCGCCAGCGGCCCCGGATAGACCTCGGCGACCCGGCTGAGCGCCTGGTAGTCGAGCGGGTCGACCGGCTCCTCGTACCAGCGCAGCGGAAACTCCCGCAGCGCCTCCGCGTACGCGATCCCGGTGGCCGCGTCGAACCGGCCGTTCGCGTCCACGGCGAGGTCGGCGCCGTCCGGCAGCATCGCCAGCACGGCCTCGATCCGGGCCAGGTCCTCGGCCAGCGGGGCCCCGCCGATCTTGAGCTTCACGGTCCGGTAGCCGAGGTCGAGGTAGCCGCGCAGTTCGTCCAGCAGCGCGGACGTGCCGCGGTCCGGGTAGTAGTAGCCGCCGGCCGCGTAGACCCAGACCCGGTCCAGCGGTGTGCCCGTTCCGGCGGCGCCGCGCTCGGCCATCAACTGCTGCACCGGCCGGCCGGCCAGCTTCGCCGCGAGGTCCCAGGCGGCCATGTCGAGGATGCCGACGGCGACGGCGCGGTCGCCGTGCCCGCCAGGCTTCTCGTTGATCATGGCCGCGCGCCAGATCAGGGCCGGGTCCAGCTGGCCGGTGTCCGGGTTGATCAGGCTGTCCGGCTCGGCGCCGAGCACGCGCGGGATGATCCGGTGGTCCAGGATTCCCGGCTGGGCGTAGCGGCCGTTGGAGTTGAATCCGTACCCGATCACCGGTTCGCCGTCGCGGACCTGGTCGGTGACGATCGCCAGCACGCTGACGTCCATGCTGGCGAAGCTGATGTACGCGTTCGCCATCTCCGATTCGATGGGTACGGTGAGGTGGCGGATGTCGAGTATCTGCACGGAAGGGACTCTAGTGATGAGCGAGAGGCGCAAGGCGCCGACCAGCGTGGACATCGCGCGGGCCGCCGGCATCTCCCAGGCCACGGTGTCCCGGGCGCTGAACGGCGGCGTCGTCTCCGAGGAGACCCGGGCCCGGATCCTCGAGATCAGCAAGTCGCTCGGCTATTCGCCGAACGCGGTCGCCCGCGGCCTGGTCACCAGCCGGACCGGGCTGGTCGGCGTGGTCGTCTCCGACATCACGAATCCCTTCTATCCCGAGTTCCTGGAGGAGATCGGGCGGACGCTCGCCGACCGCGGCCAGCAGATGCTGCTGCAGAACGGGCACGCCGGTGATCAACAGGAGGCGGTCGAGCTGCTTCTGCAGCAGCGGGTGGACGGGATCATCCTGACCGCCGCGACGGCGACGCTGGAGATCCTGCACGACCTGGTCCGGCGGCGCTTCCCGCTGGTGCTGGCGAACCGTACCGTCGAGCTGGCCTGCGACTCGGTCGAGGGCGACAATCCGGCCGGGGCCGCGGCGGTGGTCGATCATCTTTACCGGCTCGGCCACCGGCGGCTCGCCATGATCGAGGGGACCACCGGGACCAGCACCGCCACGCAACGGACCGCGGGCTTCCTGGGCCGGCTTTCCGATCATGGAATCGAGCTCCGGGACGAGTTCCGGATCCAGACCGATTTCCGTTACGAGCAAGGGTTCGCCGGCACCGAGCAGCTGCTGGACCGGCGCTATCCCCCGTCGGCGATCTTCTGCCACAACGACCTGCTCGCCTTCGCCGCGCTGAACGCGATCAAGGAACGCGGCCTGCGGGTGCCGGAGGACATCTCGGTGGTCGGCTTCGACAACACCCTGCAGTCGGGCTGGAAGTCGATCGACCTGACCACCGTCGACCAGCCGCTGGCCGCGATGGCGGCCCGCTCGGTCGAGCTGCTCGGCGACCGGCTGGCCGACCCGGAACTGCCGCCGCGTCGCGAGGTGTTCCCGGCGGAGTTGATCATCCGCGGCTCCACCGGCCGCCGCCGGCCGCGGCCGCGGGGCTGAGATTTCCTTGTTGCGCTGGCCTCTCGGCGCGGGTACGGTGAGCGGCATGGATCAGCGCGCACTGCACACCACGACGCCGGACGACCTCCGGCGCGCTCGCTGACCCCTCTCAGCCTCGAAGCCCCGGAGCTTGCTCCGGGGCTTTTCTCGTGCCCGGGCGGCTCCCCGTCACTCCAGGAGCATGATCATGATCGACCAGGACAGACCCTCGGCTCGCGATCATCGCGAGATCGGCCGCGCGATGGGCGTGTTCGCCGGCCACCCCGACGTCGGCGCCGGGCTGCCGCTCTGGCTGCCGTCCGGCGCGGTGATCCGGCACGAGTTGGAGCAGTTCGCCCGGGAGGTGGCGCTGGCGTCGGGCTGCCAGCCGGTCTACTCGCCGGTGCTCGGCAAGCGGGCGCTGTTCGAACGGTCCGGGCACTGGGAGAAGTTCAGCGAGGACATGTTCCCGCCGATGCCGGTCGGCGGTGATCAACTGGTGCTGCGGCCGGCCAACTGTCCGCACCACGCGATGATCTACGCCGCCGAGCAGCACAGTTACCGGGAGCTGCCGGTCCGCTACAACGAGCTGGCGCCGATGTTCCGGTCCGAGCCGTCCGGTTCCTTGAGCGGACTGAGCCGGGTCCGCCAGATCGACCTCGACGACACCCACGTGTTCTGCCGGCCGGACCAGTTGCGGGACGAGGTGGTGCTGGCGCTCGACGCGCTGCTGGACGCGTTCGCGGTGCTCGGCATCGACGTCGAGTACCTCCGGTTGTCCTGTCGCGACGACGGCCCCGGCTTTCTGGGCGAGGCGGATCAGTGGCGGCAGGCCGAGGCCGAGTTGCGGGCCGTCGTGGCGGAGCGAGGGCTGGACTGGCGGGAGGCTCCGGGTGAGGCGGCGTTCTACGGACCCAAGATCGACGTCCAGGTGCTCGATGCGGCCGGCAAGGAGGAGTCGATCGCGACCGTACAGCTGGATTTCAACCAGCCGGAGCGGTTCGACCTGAGCTACATCGGCGAGGACGGTGCCGCGCACCGGGTGTTGATGATCCATCGCGGCATCATCGGGTCGATGCAGCGGATGGCGGCGTTCCTGCTGGAGATCTACGACGGTCGGCTGCCGGTCTGGCTGGCCCCGGTCCAGCTCTGCCTGCTGCCGGTCGCGGCGGCCCAGCGCGAGGCCGCCGACGACGCGGTACGGCTGCTCCGAGCGGCCGGGGTCCGGGTGCGGCTGGAGCCGGACGGCAGCCTGGGCCGCCGGATCCAGGACTCACGATCGCGGCGGGACGCCCTGATCGGCGTGATCGGCGCCAGCGAGGCCGGCGCCGACGAGATCACCGTGGACGATCCGGCGTCCGGCGTCCGGGACCGGCTCAAGCTCGCCCGGCTGGCCGAGTTGATCAAGGAAGCGGTCGGTCGCCGGGACCGGCGGGTGGTGCTCGGTTGATCAACGATGCCGGACGGCGACCTCGTCGACCTTCTCGGCGAGGGTCTGTTCGCCCTCGCCGTTCGGCTTCGCCAGGACGATCGTGTACTTGAACGGCACGGTCGCACCCAGGATGCCGCGGACCCGGAGCTG
The DNA here is from genome assembly GCF_042666975.1 of Microlunatus sp. GCM10028923. Classification (NCBI taxonomy): domain Bacteria; kingdom Bacillati; phylum Actinomycetota; class Actinomycetes; order Propionibacteriales; family Propionibacteriaceae; genus Microlunatus; species Microlunatus sp. GCM10028923. The sequence goes on from NZ_JBHTFF010000006.1 coordinate 422,188, forward strand.
CTCGCCGTTCTTCAGCGACCAGAGGCCCGAGGCCGTGCAGTCGAGATCCTTCCAGGGCAGGTCGATCGGTTCCTGGCTCGGGGTGAACTCGCCGATCGGCAGCCGGCCGGTGACCGGCGCCCGGTCCTTGATGGCCTGCAGGCAGCCGGGCTTCCGTTGGCTGTACTGGGTGCCGAGCCAGCCGAGCTGCAGCGACTTGTCGCCGTCGAAATGCGCCAGCGTCGCGGTGGCGCAGAAGGTGTCGTCGTACCAGAGCGATTTCGCCCACGGCTTGCCTGACGACCGGGTCTTCGCCACGTCGATCACGAGCGGACAGGACTGCGGACTGGACGCGACCACGAACCGGCCCGAGGCCGAGGCCGCCACCATGGTGTAGGCCAGCCCGCCGCCGTCCAGCTCGACCGCCGTGCTGTCCGGCCAGACCCCGTACAGGCTGTTCGCGTACTCGCCTTGGCTCAAGGTCACCAGTGCCACGTCGCCCGCGGCGCCCACCAGCCTGGGCGCGTCCAGGTCGGTGACTGGGAGCTTGGGCGCGAACGTGCTGCCGGTCCAGTCGGCCGACATCGGGTCGTATTGGGCGATCTTGAAGCCACCGCTGGCCTGAGCGGTGAGCACCTGGTTCTTCTTGTTGAACGCGACGCCGTTGCACGCGCAATCGATCGACTGCTGCCGCCCCGTGAACGCGTCGACGACGGTCAACGCCTTTCCGTCGGCGGCGGCGAACCAGGCGCCGTCGGCGCTGAACGCGAACGCCGGCGTATCGCCCTTCCCGACCTTCTGTACGGCGAGCTTCTTGCCGTCGTCCATGATCAACTCGACCTTGCCGCCGGTCCGCACCGCCGCGCTGATCACCGGCGGCTCGGGCTTCGGTTGCGGCGGACGCTCATCGAGATACCTGGCGGCGGCGAGGATGTCCAGCCGGCCGTAGCCGTACTTGTCGTTGCGCTGTCCGGGCTCAAGATCAAGATCGTCCCGGTTCGTGTTCATGATCAACGCGTTCCGGATGTCCGCCGGGGCGGCCTCCGGATGCCGGGCCATCAGAATCGCCGCCGCGGCCGCGACGTACGGCTCCGCGAAGGAGGTGCCGATGCTCTTGCAGAGCGTTCGCGGGCGGGCCGGATCGTTGACACACGTGGAGAGTGTCTTGTCGTCCGGAATGAAGGCGTCGTGGATGTCCCCGGCCGGCGCCACCAGTTGAACGGTCCGATTGGCCGGCGAATACTCGGCCTTCTTCCCCTTCGAGGTGGCACCGACCCCGAGCACCGTCGGCTGGTCGGCCTGGGCCATCACGTCGTCGCGCCGCCGGCAGTAGTCGGGCCGGCCCGACTTCCGGCCACAGTTCCCGGCCGCGGCGACGGCGACCACGCCGTTCAGCTCCGCGTACTCGTAGGCCGCGGTGAGCGTGGACGATCCCTCGACCTGGGTCGCCGACACACTGAGCACCTGCGCGCCGCTGTCGACCGACCAGATGATCTCGTCGGCGAGCCCCGGCTGGTTGATGCCCTCGGTCACACCCCAGTCATCGCCGTCGCGCCAGTACTGGGCATCCAACAGCTTCACGTTCGGCGCGATGCCGGTGACGCCCTGGCCGTCCGCCGCGGCCGCCACGATCCCGGCGCTGAACGTACCGTGGTCCCGGCTGCCGTCCGTGCCGAGCTTCGTGTCCCTGGCCCCGACCACCCGGCCGGCCAGTTCGGGATGGTTCGCATCGACGCCGGAGTCGATCATGGCCACCCGGAGCTCCGACTGTTCCTTGGGCCACAGCTCCAGCAGGCGATCACCGCCCAGGGTGTCCCGGTCCGGTTGCTCGAACTGCTTGCCTTCGCCGCTCTCAAGATCGTCGAACGGCGGCACGGCCGCCTGCGCCCGGTCCGCCGCGACGACGTCCGGCTGCTTCCGCAGCTCGTCCAGCTTCGCCGCGACCTCGGCGTCGGCGACCAGGACCGTCTCGGGGACCAGGCAGTGGCCGCGGAGCCGGATCACACTGAGCTGTGCGTCGCCGGATCCCGACGGCTTGGTACGCGGCAGCTTGGTGCAGGCCGGGTCGGGGCGGGCCTGCTTGATCAACTCGTGGTTGACCGGCTGCTCCACCCGGTCCGGTTGGGCGGTCGGCTGATCACCGACGATGTTCATCACGGCGATCACGGCCACGACGACGATCACGACACCGAGCGCGATCGCTCCGACCAACCAGGGACGCTTCACGACGGCACAGTCTGCCAGTCTCACCGCGGCCGAACCACGATGACCTCGGCGCGGTCGGCCAACTCGACGTCGGGCTTGCCGCCGGGCCGGGCGCGGATCACCCGGTAGTGGTACGGGCTTCGATCGATGGACGGCATCAGCCGACCGACCTCGAGGCGAACCGACTCGCCGTTGGACAGGTGCCAGACCCCGGCGGTCCCGCAGGTCAGCTTCGCCCAGGGGTCCTCGGTGTAGCCGTCGCCGGCCTTGAATGCGCCGATCTTGATCCGGGAGCCGACTGCGACCACCGAGGGGTCCTCGGGTTCCCCTGCAGGGCAGGAATCCCGGACCCCGTCGTCGGCGGCGATCCAGGCAGCGTGGAGCTCGTCGCCCTCGAAATGCAACGAGGTCGGCCAGCAGGACAGCGCCGCCGACGGCGTCAGCCACTTCGCGTAGGCCTTGCCGCCGGCCTTGGACTTCTCCAGGTCGATGAGTCGGTACTGGCGTGGATCGGACCAGCAGGTCTTCGTCCCGGTCGCCACGACATACCGTCCGTCCGGTGAGGCCGTGACCCGGCCGATCCCGTCCTCGGTGTTGTGCAGCCGGACGACCGTGCTGTCCGGCCAGACCCCGACGAGTTCCTCCAGGTTGACCTCGGTCGGCCCGACGGTGAGCAGGACCACGTCGCCCGCGGCGCCGACGACCTTCGCCGCTCCGCTCTCGCTCGGGTAGAGCTCCGGCGCGTACGTGGTGCCGGTCCAGTCCGTCGTCAGCGGGTCGTACTGGGCGACCTTCACCGACGCGCCGACCTGGGCGGTGAGTACCTGGTTCCTGGTGTTGAACGCGACTCCGCTGCACTCGCACGCGGTCGACTGCTGCCGACCTGTGTACGCATCGACGACGGTCACCGTCTTCCCGTCGACGGCGGCGAACCAGGCCCCGTCCGCGCTGAAGGCAAGCTCCGGTGTCGCGCCTTCGGGATCCAGCTTCTGCACGGCGATCTTCTTGCCGGAGTCCAAGATCAACTCGGTCTGGTGAGTCGCCGACTCCAGACCGGTCTGCTGGGCCGCGGTGATCACCGGATCCTCGGGCAGCGGTTCCGGTGGGTGGTCGTCGAGATACTGGGCGGCGGCGGTCACGTTCAGCTTGCCGTAGCCGTACTCGTCGTTGCGCAGGCCGCGTTCGCCCTCGATCGGATCGGCCGTCATGATCAACGCCTGCCGGAGGTCCGCCGGGCGGGCCTCCGGATGGCGGGCCAGCAGGATGGCCACCGCGCCCGTCACGAACGGTGCCGCGAACGACGTCCCGTCGTTCGTGCACAGCGTGCGTGGGCCGGAGACCCGGGTGACGCAGGTGGACAGCACGTCCTGTCCGGGCGCCATGATCATCACGGTGCGGTTCGCCGAAGAGAAGTCGGCCCGGTTGCCGTCATCGGTCAGGGCACCGACGCCGAGAACGGTCGGCTGATCGGCCTGGCCCGCGACCTCGTCCGGCCGGTCGCAGGCCTTCCGGTCGTACTCGCGTTCCCAGGGCAGGGTGATCCGGCGGCCGGTGCCGCCGCAGTTGCCGACGGCCGGGACCAGCACGACCCGGCTCAGTTCGGCGTATTCGTACGCGGCCCGTAACAGAGAGCTGTCGGAGGCTCCCGCGGACAGGTTGATCACCCGGGCGCCCTGGTCGACGGCCCAGATGATCTCGTCGTGGATGCCCTCCTCCCCGACCGTCGCGCCGCCGCGCCAGTACTGCGCGTCGAGCAACTTCGCCTTCGGCGCCAGGCCGGTGATCCCGGTGCCGTCAGCGGCGGCCGCGATGATGCCGGCCACTTCGGTGCCGTGCGACGCGTAGTCGTCGTCGCCGAGTTCGGTGTCCTTGACCGCGACCACCCGGTCCCCGAACTCGGCCTGCTTCGGATCGATGCCAGTGTCGACGACACCGATCTTGAGCTCGGGCGCATCGTCCGGCCACAGCGCACTCAGCGCGGCCGCGCCGCCGAGTTCGTCGAGGCCCCACTGCCTCTCCTCGGTGCCGTCGGTGGCCGGGTACGGGTCGCGGGGTGCCGCGGGCGGCCGCGGCGATTCGGCCCGGTCGGCGGCGACGACGTCCGGCTGCTCGCGCAGCTCGGCCAGTTTCGGCAGCACCTCGGACTCGGCGGCGAGCACGGTCTCGGGAATCAGACAATGACCGCGGAGCCGGATCACGCCGAGCTTGACGTCGCCGGCACCGGAAGGCTCCGGTCGCGGCTGACGCGCACAGCCGGGGTCCGGCCGGGCCTGCTTGATCAACTCGCCCTTGACCGGCAGCTCCGGCCGGTCCGGCTGCACCGCCGGCTGCCGGCCGAGTCCGCCGACCACGGCTAGCACGGCGACGACGATGATCACCACGCCGAGCGCGACCGCTCCGATCAGCCAAGGACGCTTCACGGCCGGTCAGTCTGCCAGCTTCAGCCTCGGTCCGCTGGCAGAATCCCGGCCAACATGGCAAGCCGTACCACGTCGGCGTGGTCCGGGTCGTGCACTTCCAGGTATGCGATGGCCTGCGTCGGCGGCAGGGTGTGCACGCCGGTGATCTGCTCGGCGTCCGGCGGGCTGGTCGGTTCGGCGACGACGGTGGCGGGAACGTGTGCGTACGCCCAGTAGCCGACCGGGTGCGCGAAGTGGGGCCGGTGCGGAGCCGGGTCGCCGCTCACCGCGACGTGCGCGCCGAACACGACCGGCGGGCCGTCCAGCCGCAGCCCGGCCTCCTCCATCGCCTCCCGGTGCGCCAGCTCGTCGACCGACTCCCCCGGCTCCCGGCGGCCGCCGGGCAGGAAGCGCCAACCCTCGGAGCTCTCGCAGACGACGACCTCGCCGGTCGCGGTGATCGCCAGCAGGTGCAGCCGGTTGATCGCGTCGTCCGGCACCGGGTCGACGGTGAAGGTGAGATCGCAGTTCGCGTAGTCGACCCGGCTCGGCTGGAAGAGTCGCGGCAGCCTTGCGGCCAGTTCGGTCGGTCCGGGTGACACGCGCATCATGATCTCACGGTCGGGTCAGGACAAGCGGACCTGGATCTGCTGGGTGCCGCCGGCCTGGTCGGTCAGCGGCGCGAACTCGATCACCAGCCGGTCCCCGGTGGTGATCTTGGTGACCGTGTCGGGCTTGCTAATCACCGAGGCGACCGGATGGTCCCAGGTGATCGTCAGGCCGGTCCCGGAGCGGGTCGGGTCCGAGACGCAGATCAGCGCGGTCCGGTCGTCGTCGCGCCGGACCAGCACCGAGGCCGGTCCGGAGGCGGCCAGGGCGCCGACGCCGGCCGGCTCCCAGAAGTTGGCCGCCGTCAGGCCGAGGTGATCGACCTCGATGCCCTGCACCGCGGCCGTGTTCGCGGTGATCGTCAGCCGGCCGCGCTGCTCCGGCGCCGCCAGCTCCTCGGTCCGCTCCGCCGTCGCCCCGGGCAAGATCACGTACGCGTAGCCGGCGGCGTCCGGATCGACACCATGATCGACATAGAGCGCGACGTAGCGCCGGGTGATCGCGTCGGTCGGCCCGCCGTTGTTGATGTCGCGCCACCGGCCGGTCCGCCGCTGGTCGAGCGCCGTGACCCGGACCGGGGCCGGGAACAGGTAGCCGGCGTGCCCCTCCAGATGGGCCCAGTGGGGTCGGCGGAGCCGGGCCGGCGCGCCGTCGGTCAGCGCCAGCGGTGTGCCGTCGACGACCAGGCCGGCCGCGTCGTCCGCGACCTGGCGGTTCTCGATCATGGAATCGACCTCATGGCCGTCGGTCGACCCGATCCCGGCACCGAGGCAGACGATGCCCTCGTCGATGCTGAACCAGGACTTCCGGGCCCGCAGGGTCGACTGGAGTCCGCGCAGGTCCTGGCCCGCCGCGCCGAACTCGCCGTCGGTGCAGCCGCCGACCCAGACACTGTCCGGCCGGGCAGCGCCCCAGTCGCCGCCGGCGCCGTTCGGCAGCGGCTTCAGCGAGGTGGTCGTCCCGGCCAGCCGGTACGGGTCGACGGTCGGCCAGAAGGCGTCGGAGAACTGGCCGATCGTCGCGTCGGTCCACCACTGCAACCAGCCCGACCCGGTGTGCCAGCCACGCAGGTTCTCCCCGTTGCCCACTTCGTAGTAGGCGATCCGGCGCGACGCCATCGAGATCCCCGCCGCCCAACCAGGCCGGCGATGCGTCACCCGGTCCATGCTGCCGAAGACCCGGTGTTCGACCGGCTCCGCGGCCGGCTTGACCGTGGCGTCGTCCATGATCGCCTTGAGGTTGCTCAGCCGGACCAGCGACTGCCGCGGGTCGGCCAGCGGCGGGCGCACGTCGTTGCGGACCAGCCAGCCCTTGATCATGGACCGCCACCTGGCAGCGCGCTCCGCGTCGACGCCCTTGGCGATCACCGCGATCGCACCGAGCACCGGCGTACCGCGCCCGAACTCGCCACTGCCGCTGCGGCTGATCCCGCGGCCCGACACGTGGTCCATCATCAGCCCGTTCATGATGAACGGCGCCGTGGCCAGGTCGATCGTGTCGAGGAACAACTCCCGGTTCGGATCGGTGACCTCCCACTCCGACCCGGTCAGCAGCGAGAACGCCCAGCCCAGCCCGTCGATCAGGGCGGACCCGTACCCGCCGATGTAGGGGACGGTGGTGTGCTGGATGAAGGACCCGTCGGCGTAGTAGCCGTCCCCCGTCGTCACGTACGGGAACACCGGCGACAGCGCGTCGCGGGCGACCGCCATCCGGGCCGCATTGCCGGTGAGCAGGGCGCCGCCGAGGATCGCCCGGCACAGGTCGACCCGGTTCGCCCCGGTGCTGGTGCCGGTGTAGTCGGCGACCGCCGAGTCCGGGACGAAGCGCTCGATCGCCGCGGCGTAGCGGGTTCGTTGATCATCGGTGAGGTGATCGAAGATCAGCGCCGCGGTGGAGCCGAGCCGTTGCGGGGACCCGATCTGGAAGTCCCACCAGTTGCCGAATCTCGGCCGGTCGGCGCCGTACACCTCCGCCTCCAGCTGATCCAGCCCGGTCAGGACCCGGTCCAGGACGGCGGCGTCGCCGGTCATCGCGGTGTCCGGCCGGACGTAGGCCTCGGCCAGCGTGAGCAGCCGCGTGTACGAGCTCGAGACCCGGGCCGAGTAGCCGTACGACTCCTGGTCGGTGTCCGGGTCGGGATCGACGTAGTCGAGGTCGGGCCAGAGCGCGCCCGGGCGCGGGGCGAAGTCGGCGGCATAGCGCGTCGCGGTGCTGATCAAGGTCTCCAGCGCGGTCCGGTACGGCTCCGCCGAGGCGTCGAACGGCGGCCCGAGATGGAGCGTGCGGCTGCGTTCCCGCAGTGCGTCGAACCCGGTCTCGGCGCTCGCCGTGGTCAGCGGGCCGCCGGCCAGCCAGAGGGCACCGGCCAGGCCGGTCCCGCCGACGGCCAGTAGCCGACGCCTGCTCCAGTGGCCGGCCGGGCGGTCTCCGGGAAGGTTGTCGATCATGAAACAGATCCCCTATCGGTGCCGAGCCTGGGGTCGTCCACCCAGACGTGCGATTCGGTGTTGGCGATGGTGGCCCCGTAGGTCCCCCAGCGCGGTTTGTTGCCCAGGTCGTCCCAGGTCCGGACTCCGGACCGGGCCGCGATCCGGGTCCCGTTCAGGTAGACCTCGATCGACCCGGCGCTGCCGGAACTGGTCGTGATGCCGAGCTGGATCGCGTTCCAGGTGCCGGGAGTCCAGGCGGCGCTGCCGATCCCGATCCAGGTCTCCCCCGGCGCGACGTACCAGACCCTGAGCCGGCCGTCCTCCACCTTCATGATCACCGGGTAGTTCTGCTGATGTTGATCATTGGTGCCGTTCGACTTCCACTGGAACACGGTCTGCGCGTTGCCGGTCTTGGTGTTCAGGTCCCAGCCGAACCACAGCGTCCGGTTGTCCCCGAGGCGTGACTCGTCGTTGATGCTGTGCACCTCGCACCGGTCGCTGCCGACCGGCTTGTTCAGCGAGAAGATGGCGCCGTGGCCGTCGTTCCAGTCCGTGACCGTGGCGGAGCCGCCGTCGCACAGTACGGCGGCGAAGACCCCGAATCCCTTGCTGGCGTTGCCGTCCCAGAGGATCGCCGCGGCGGCGGGCCGGGCGAACCCGACGGTGATCACGACGGCGACCAGGACCGCGGCAAGAAGGGCGCGGCCGGTCCGAGGTCGCGACGAGTGTGCTTCTGACGTCTCTGTCATGGCTGTCCTTCGACTCTGTGGTCAGCGGTTCCCGACTTCCTATCAAGCCCGCCGAAGGCGACACAACGATCCGCCCGAACGGCACAAAAGGAACATCCGGGTCGGCAGCGGCTAGCCGGGTGTCGAATCCCGCAGCACCAGCTCGGGCACCAGCCCGAGGTGCCAGCTCGGCTCCGGGACCCGGTCGCCGGCCGGCTCGCCGGCGGCCGCGATCTTGTGCAGCAGCCGTTCCAGGGCGCGCGCCCCGACCAGCCGCTTGGGCGGCGACACCGCGGTGAGCGGGATCTCGCACAGTTCGGCCAGCTCGTCGTCGTACGCGATCACCGCGAGGTCTCGCGGAATCCGGATCCCCTCCTGGAGCAGCGCCCGGACCACGTCGATCGCGCTGCTGTCGTTCTGGATGATGATCCCGTCCGCCCGGCCGGCCCGGACCAGCCGGACCAGCGACCGGATCGCCTCGGCGAACGGACGGGACTCCTCGACCGACTCCATCGGCGGCGTCGGCAGCGGCAGGCCCAGGCTGCGCATCGCGGCCAGGTAGCCGTCCCGATACCGGGTGCCCGGCTTGGCATGGCGATTCATCATGATCACGCGTTGCCGGCCGACGTCCGCCAGATAGCGGACAGCGACCCCGACACCGTGGGCATGATCGGCGAACACCGAGTCGTGGCCGGCCAGCGGATGGCCCGCCGGCAGGCTGCGTTCCATGATCACCAGCGGGCTGCGGCGGTCGGCCAGCGTGTCCAGGACATCGGAACTGATCATGGTCGAGTCGCCGGCCGGCGTGAACAGCACGCCCTGGACGCCCTCGCCCAGCAGCCGGTCCAGTTCGGCGCCGTCGTTGCTCTCGAGGTACTCGGTGAGGCTGACCACCAGCCGCACGCCCTGCTCGGCGGCGACCGCCTGGGCGCCCCGGATCACCTCCGCGTAGTAGTAGTCGCGGACCGGGACGACCATCCCGACGGTCACGCCGTGATCCGGGGCCGGCGGGTCCGGCTGCCACGGCGTGCGGGGCCACAGCACCCGGCCGTGCCGCCATTCCACCCGGTGGTGCTCGGTGAGCAGGTGCAGATCGCGGCGGATCGTCATCACGTGGACGTCGAGCCGTTCGGCCAGTTCGCTGACGGTGATCGTGCCGCTGTCGCGGACCAGGTCGAGCAGCTCCCGCTGGCGGGCCGTGACATGGGAGCGCACCCGCCCAGGTTAGGACACCGGGCCGCCGGCCGGTTCGGACGAATCGGTTACCGTGACGCTGTGCCGCTTCGGGTGATCGGGATGATGTCGGGGACCTCGTTCGACGCGGTCGACGCGGCGGCCGTCGAACTGGAGTTCGAGGGCGACGCGATCACGCTGCGGCCGCTCGGCCTGGTGTCGTGGCCCTATCCGGATGCACTGCGGACGGCGCTGGCCGAGGCCCTGCCGCCGCGGCCGATCGGCGCCGACCTGATCTGCCGGCTGGACACCGAGATCGGCCAGAGCTTCGCCGACGTCGCCGCCCAGGCGGTCGAGGAGTTGTGCGACGGCCGGGCCGACCTGGTCGCCTCGCACGGGCAGACGGTCTACCACTGGGTCGAGGACGGCGCCGCCCGCGGCACCCTGCAGCTCGGCCAGCCGGCCTGGATCGCGGAGCGGACCGGGCTGCCCGTGGTCGCCGACTTCCGGGCCCGCGACATCGCCGCCGGCGGCCAGGGGGCGCCGCTGGTCGGGCTGCTCGACGTGCTGTGGCTCCGGTCCCGGCCGGGCAACCCGGTCGCGCTCAACCTCGGCGGGATCGCGAACATCACCGTCGACCTCGGCACCGACCGTCCGCTGGCGTACGACACCGGGCCGGCCAACGCCCTCCTCGACGCGGCGGTACGGGAGGTGACCGGCGAGCCGTACGACCAGGACGGGGCCCGGGCCGCCCGCGGCCGGGTGCTGCCGGACGCGCTCGACCGGCTGCTCGCGGAGCCGTACTACCGCCGGCTGCCACCGAAGTCGACCGGCAAGGAGCTGTTCCACCTCGGCCACCTCGACGGCGTCCTGCCCCTGGCCGAGGACTCGCTGGACGACGCGCTGGCGACCCTGACCGAGCTGACCGCCCGTACCGTCGCGGAGGCGATCCTGCGGCACGGCCCGACCGAGGTGGTGGCGTCCGGCGGCGGGCTGCGCAACCCGACGCTGGCCCGCCGGCTCGCCGCCTTGCTGGACCCGGTCCCGCTGCGGACCGCCGACGAGCTCGGGCTGCCGTCGGCGGCCAAGGAGGCGATCCTGTTCGCGCTGCTCGGCTTCCTCACCGTGCACGGGCTGCCCGGCACGCTGCCGTCCGGCACCGGGGCCCGGCACGCGTCGGTGCTCGGTTCGATCACGCCGGGGCGCGGACCGCTGCGCGGCTTGCCCGATCCGGTTCCGCCTCGGGCGATCAGGGTGCTGCCAGGCCGCTGAGTTCCGGCGGTTCGGCGAGTCTTACCCGTATGGATCCTGTGATGACCGACCCGCGGATCGTCGACCGCGCCGCGCAGCCGTACCTCTTCATCGTCCGCCGCACCCCGATGAGCGGCCTCGCCGACCTGCCCGCCGTGCACGGACGCGTGTTCGCCCGGTTGGCCGAACTGGGCCTGGCCCCGGCCGGCCCGCCGTTCTGGAAGTACAACGAGATCGACATGCCCGCCGAGCTCGAGGTGGAGGTCGGCGTCCCCACCGCGACGGAGCTGGCCGGTGACGGCGAGATCGAGAGCGGTGTCTTGCCCGCGGGCCGGTACGCCACCATCGGTCACACCGGACACCCGGACGAGTTGATGGCGGTGACCGGGCGGCTGCTGGACTGGGCCGCCGCCGAGGGGCACCGGTTCGATGTCACCGACGACCGCTGGGCGGCCCGGCTGGAGATCTACGAGACCGACCCGGCCGAGCAGCCCGACCTGAGCCGGTGGCAGCACACGCTGGCGTTCCGGCTGGCCTGACCGGGCCGAACGTCAGGTGCCGAGCCAGCTGACGTAGAAGATGCCGACGCCGATGATCATGAAGACGCCGGCGATGATCCAGAACCTGATCGTGATCGTCACCTCGGCCCAGCCCTTGAGCTCGAAGTGGTGGTGCAGCGGGCTCATCAGGAAGATCCGCTTGCCCTTGGTGATCTTGAAGTACGCCCGCTGGACGATCACCGAGCCGGTGATGACGCAGAACAGGCCGCCGATGATGATCAGCAGCAGCTCGGTGCGGCTCAGCACGGCCAGGGCGGCGAGCGCACCGCCGAGGCCGAGGGCGCCGGTGTCGCCCATGATGATCTTGGCCGGCGGCGCGTTCCACCAGAGGAACCCGATCAGGCTGCCGGACAGCGCGGTCGCGACGATCGCCAGGTCCAGCGGGTCGCGGACCTCGAAGCACTGGTGCTCCAGCGACCGGGTGGCGCTCTGACAGGCCTGGCTGGACTGGAAGAAGCCGATGAAGATGAACGCCGACAGGGCCAGGATCGTCGAGCCGGTGGCCAGGCCGTCCTGGCCGTCGGTGACGTTCACGCCGTTCGAGGTGGCGACCGCCAGCAGGTTGATCCAGATCAGCACCAGCACGACGCCGACCACACTGAGCGCAGCCAGGTTGAGCCATGGGATGTCGCGGGTGAACGAGATCGCCGTCGACGCCGGGGTCAGGCCGGTCCGCGGGTCGGCGAACTGCAGGGCCAGGATCGCGAACACGGTGCTGACCGTCACCTGACCGGCGATCTTCTGCCAGCCGGTGAGGCCGAGACTGCGCTGCAGCCGGGTCTTGGTGAAGTCGTCCAGGAAGCCGACGACGCCGTGCCCGACCAGCATCAGGATCACCAGCAGCGCGCTCGGCGAGATCGGCACGCCCGGCCCGACCAGGTGGCCGAAGAAGTAGCCGACCAGGGATCCGGTGATGAACACCAGCCCGCCCATGGTGGGCGTACCGCGCTTCACCTCGTGGGTGGTCGGGCCGTCGACCCGGATCGGCTGACCCCAACCCCACCGCCGATACAGCCGGATCGCCACCGGCGTGACCAACAGGCTGAACAGCAGGCCGACGGCGCCGGCGGAGAGCAGAGCGATCATGCGGAGGCGACCACCTGGACCGTCGCGAGGAACGTGCTGAGCGGCAGACCGGGCCAAGACGTCATTGCGCCGATGTTAGTGGTAGCCGGCGGCGGCCGGACGACGCCGCTCCCGGAAACGGTCGATCCGCCCCGCTCGAAGCCGTCCGCTGCCGGCGCGCCGAGTGGCACGGGATTGCCGTTCAACGAGCCCCGAACCCCCGAAATCGGGCTTGGCGACACCGCAAAGTGCAGATCTGTGCCACTCGCCCCCGGTGCCCCTGTCGAGCCTGAATTTCGACCGGACCGCCCGGCGGCCAGGCATGTCGCCCGAGGTCGAATGAGACGGAATCACGATTTCCGGTACCAATTTCGCGAAAAGGCCGCAGAATGTACCGGGTGATCGACTTCGAACTCGTCGACCTCGCCCGCGGGCTTGTCCGGGACCGCTTCCCCCATCTCCGGGCCGCCTGGCTGGGCGGCAGCTTCGTCAGCGAAACGGCGACCCCCACCTCTGACCTCGATCTCACGGTGCTGCTGCCCGGTCCGCCGGCGCCGTACCGGGAATCACTGCGGTACGAGGGGTACCCGGTCGAGGTGTTCGTCCAGACCGAGCAGTCGTTGTCACACTTCTGCGACAAGGGCCTCGAGACCAGGCGTCCGACGATGATCCGGCTGGTCGGTGAGTCGATCATCCTCGCCGACCACGACGGCACCGGCGCCTCCTGGCAGCGGCGCTGCCTGGACTGGCTGCGGACCGGGCCCGAGCCGCTCAGCCAGGCCGAGGTGGACGCCCGCCGCTACCGGATCACCGACCTGCTGGACGACCTGCGCGGTGCCCAGGACCAGGACCGGATCGGGATGATCGGCTCCGGCCTGCTCGAGTCGTCGGCCGACCTGCTGCTGTCCGGTTCGAAGCGCTGGGTCGGTGGCGGCAAGGCGCTGGTAACCGAGCTGGAGCGGATGGACAAGGAGACCGGGAGCCGCTGGCTGGACGACCTGCTCGGCGCGACCCGGTCCGCCTGGACCGGCGACCCGGGCCCGATCGCCAAAGTCTCGGAGCAGATCCTGGACCAGTTCGGCGGGCCGTTGTTCGAGGGCTTCCGGGCCGAGGCGAGGATCCCGACCGCGTACTCCTGAGCCCGGGCGTAGGCTCTCCGCCATGCCCAGGGCCGACTCACCGAAGGACCGCTTCATCACCGTGTACGGCCACCGGCCGGTTCAGGCCGCCCTGGACGACCCGGACCTGGCGATCGACAAGGTGATGATCGCCGACGGCGAGCGCGGCCCGGCCGCCCGCCAGATCGAGTCCACCGCCCGCGGCCGCGGCGTCGACGTTCAGCGGGCCCCGGCACACCGGATCAAGCTGCTGTCCGGCAACGGCAAGCACGACAACGGCGTGCTGGCCGACGTGATCGCGCCCGGCATGCGGACCCTGACCGCCGCGCTGGACGGACCGGACCGGCCGCGCCAGGTGTTGCTGCTGGACGGCGTCCGTACGCCGAGCAACGTCGGCATGATCCTGCGCACCGCGACTGCCGCCGGCCTGGACGGCATCGTCATCCCGCACCGCGGCGTGGCCAGCATCGACCCGCTGGTGATCAAGGCCTCCGCCGGCGTCGCCTTCCGGGCTCCGGTGCTGCGGTCCGGCACCTCCGTCGAGGCGGCCCGGCAACTCCGCGACGCCGGCTTCCGGCTGGTCGGGCTGGCCGCGTCCGGCGACCACTCGATCTTCACCGTCGAACTCGGGCCCGCCGTCGCCCTCGTCCTCGGCAGCGAGACGGACGGCATCGGCCCCGAGGTCGGCGAACTGATCACCGACTGGGTCACCATCCCGATGCCCGGTGCGGTCGAGTCGCTCAACGTCGCCAGCGCAGCCGCCGTCGCCTGCTTCGAACTCGTCCGCCGCGGCCACGACGCTCCCTGAGCCAAACCATCACCGCGCCCTGAGCCTGTCGAAGGGCGAAGCCACATCTGCCCTAGCCCTTCGACAAGCTCAAGGCGCGGTGGTCAGCTGGCCTTCTTCGCGGAGGATTTCTTGGTGGTCTTCTTGGCCGCCGACTTCTTGGTGGCCTTCTTCTTAGCCGTGGATTTCTTGGCCGCCTTCTTCCCGGTACGCCGACCGCCGACCTCCTCGACGCTGCGCCGGAGGGCCTCGACCAGATCGATCACCTCGCCGCCGGACTCGCCCTCGCCCTCCTCGACGCCGAACGTCGCCGCCGTGTCGAGCGCCTCGCCCTCGGCCTTCTTCGCCTCGATCAGGGTCCGCAACTGCTCCTGGTACTCGTCGGTGAACGCGTCCGGCCGGAAGTCGCCGGCCAGGCTGTCGATCAACGACGACGCCATCTTCTTCTCCTGCTTGGACACCGAGGCCGTCGACGACAGCACGTCGAAGTCCGCTTCCCGTACCTCGTCGTCCCAGAGCAGGGTCTGCAGCATGATCACCTTGTCGCGCACCCGGAGGGCGCCGAGCCGGCTCTTCTGCCGCAGCGCGAAGGTGACGATCGCGGTCCGGTCGGACTCGGCCAGCGCGTCCCGGAGCAGCTTGTACGGCTTCACGGCCGCCTTGTCCGGTTCCAGGAAGTAGCTGCGGTCGAACCGGATCGGGTCGAGCTGGTCGTTCGGCACGAACGCCCGTCGATACTGCGGCTGCGTTCCTCGGGCAGCGCGGCGAGGTCGTCCTCGGTCAGGACGACGGTGGTGCTGCCGTCGTCGTAGGCCTTGTCGATGTGCTCGTAGTCGACGATCTTGCCGCACACCTCGCAGCGCCGCTGATAGCGGATCCGGCCACCGTCGGCGTCGTGCACCTGGTGCAGCGACAGGTCGTGGTCCTCGGTCGCGCTGTACAGCTTGACCGGGACGTTGACCAGGCCGAACGAGATCGCGCCCTTCCAGATGGACCGCATCGCGGCCTCCTCACTCGAACGGGGTCGGGTCCCCCGCGCCGACCCGGACGACCTCGGCCGCCCCGTCGGAGAAGTCGATCACCGTGGTCGGCTCGGCGCCGCAGTCGCCGGAGTCGAGGACCGCGTCCAGATCCGAGTCGAGCCGGTCCTTGATCTCCCAGCCCTGGGTCAGCGCGTCCTCCTCGCCGGGCAGCAGCAGGGTGCTGGACAGCATCGGTTCGCCGAGTTCGGCGAGCAGCGCCTGGGTGGTGATGTGGTTCGGGATCCGTACCCCGACGGTCTTCTTCTTGGGGTGCAGCATTTGGCGCGGCACCTCCTTGGTGGCCGGCAGGATGAAGGTGTAGCTGCCCGGGGTGGCCGCCTTGATGCTGCGGAACACGGCGTTGTCGATGTGGACGAACTGGCCCAACTGGGCGAACTCGCGGCAGACCAGGGTGAAGTGGTGCTTGTCGTCCAGCTGCCGGATCCGCCGGATCCGCTCCAGCCCCTCCCGGTTGCCGAGCTGGCAGCCGAGGGCGTAGCAGGAGTCCGTCGGATAGGCGATCAGCGCGCCGTCACGGACCAGGTCGACGACCTGCCCGATGGCGCGGGGCTGTGGGTTGTCCGGGTGCACATCGAAGTACTTCGCCATCGTCCGACCCTAGTGCCGTCCGGGTGGAGAGATCTAGGCACCCATCCGGACCGGAGCGGATTCGAGCCGTACCGGCGTCGGGTCGATCAGGTTGTCCGGCCCGCACGCACCGACGAACTGGCCGTGCCGCCGGATCAACGGACCGGTCTCGACCTCCCCGATGACACAGGTGATGTTGTCCCGGCCGCCCCGGTCCACGGCCGCCGCGATCAGCGCCTTGGCCGCATCGTCCAGGTCGTGGATGTAGAGCAGGTCGGCGATCTGCTGGTCGTCGACCAGGTCGCTCAGGCCGTCGCTGCAGATCAGCAGCCGGTCCCCCACCATCAGCTCGAGTTGGCACAAGTCGGGCACCGGCGGCTGCCGGTCGTCGACGGCCTGCAGGACGACGCTGCGGTACGGATAACTCAGCGCCTCCTCCTCGGTCAGCTCGCCGGTGTCGATCAGCCGCTGCACGAGCGTGTGATCATGACTGAGCTGGGTCAGGAAGCCGTCCCGGAGCAGGTACGCCCTCGAGTCCCCGACGTGTGCCATCGCACAGGTGTCACCGTCGGACATGATCGCGGTCAACGTCGTGGACATCCCCCGACGCTCCGGATGCAACTCCGCGTCGTCGCGCAGCTGCCGGTGGGCGACCTCGATCACCTCGGCCAGGAAACCGGTCAGATCTGGGTGATCATGAACGATCGCAGCCGAACTCAAAGCGAATGCCGTGCTCGCCGATGCGATCTCCCCGGCTGCAGCGCCGCCCACGCCGTCGGCGACCAGGAGCAGATACGGGCCGGCAAAGCCGGAATCCTCGTTATGCGGGCGGACCAGACCGACGTCGGTTCGGGCGGCGTACCTGAACCTCAAGCGGTCCGCCTCCGTCATGAGCGGCATACTAACCCGCCTGGCCGCGCGGATCGAGGCTGCCGCCGCCTCGGCGCGTTAAGACGGTGTGACGATGGTCGCACTCGCCCGGGATTCGGCCCGGGGCGAGCCCTCCCGCCCTGGCGAAAAGGGTGGGCGGCCTCGGGTGTGACCTGGCTAGGCTGGTGGGCATGTTCCGCACGCCGATCATGATGACCCCGCCCACGGGGTAATCCGGCCTGCGCCCATCCACCCCGCGGCATCGCGGGGTGGCCGAACTCCGAGGTGTCGCCTCCCCGAGGAGTTCTGCCATGACCGTCTACCTGACCACGTCGATCCCGTACGTCAACGCACGGCCGCATCTCGGCCACGCCCTGGAGTTCGTCCAGGCCGACGTGCTGGCCCGGCACCACCGCCATCGCGGCCGTTCGGTACGCCTGCTCAGCGGCACCGACGACAACGCCCTGAAGAACGTCACCGCCGCCCGGGCCGCCGGCGTCGACCCGGCCACCTTCGTCGCCGAGAACGCGGACGCCTTCCAACGGCTCACCGGTCCGCTCGGGCTGAGCCTGGACGACTTCATCCGGACCGGCAGCGACCCGCGCCATGCGCCGGGCGTCCAGCGGATCTGGCGCCGCTGCGCCGAGGCCGGCGACTTCACCCGGCGGACGTACCGCGGCCGCTACTGCGCCGGCTGCGAGCAGTTCTACACCGACGACGAACTCGTCGCCGGCCGCTGCCCCGAGCACGGCACCGAACCGGAACCGGTCGCCGAGGAGAACTGGTTCTTCGCGCTGAGCCGGTACGCGGAGCCGATCCGGCAGCTGATCAACTCCGGTGAGGTGCGGATCGAGCCGGAGTCGCGGCGCAACGAGATCCTCGGCCTGATCGACGCCGGGCTGCCCGACGTCAGCGTGTCCCGCCCGGCCGCCCGGGCCGACGGCTGGGGCATCGGCGTGCCCGGCGACGACGGCCAGGTGATCTACGTCTGGTGGGACGCGCTGGCCAACTACCTGACCTCGCTCGGGTACGCCGACGACGGTGCCGACTACCGGACCTGGTGGCAGGACTCGGCCGAGCGGATCCACGTCATCGGCAAGGGCATCGTCCGCTTCCACGCATTGACCTGGCTCGGCCAGCTGCTCTCCGCCGGCCTGCCCTTGCCGACCTCGATCTTCGTCCACGACTACCTGACCGTCGACGGCGCCAAGATCTCCAAGTCCGCGGGCGGGTCGGCCGATCCGGCGGCCGTGGTCGACAGCTACGGGCGGGACGCGGTCCGCTGGTGGCTGGCCGCCGGCGTGGCCCGGGTCGGCGACACCGACTTCACCGAGCCCGCCCTGGTCGAACGCCACGATTCCGACCTGGCCAACGGCGTCGGCAACCTGGTGAACCGCACCGTCACCTTGATCAACCGGCGACGCTCGGGCCGCGTCGACCGGCTCGACCCCGATCCGGAGCCGGCCGGAGCCGACCTGCTGGCCGCCGCCGACGCCCTGCCCGGCCGGGTCGACACGGCGCTGGCCCGCTTCGACCTGCGTGCCGCAACCGCTGCCGTGATCGACGTGGCCCGCGCGGCCAATCGGTATCTCCAGCAGTCCGAGCCCTGGCGGCTGCCCGCCGACGACCCGTACCTGGACCGCATCCTGGCCACGGCCCTCTCGGTCTGCCGCGTCCTCGCCGACGAACTCACCCCGTTGGTACCCGACGGCGCCGACCGGCTCCGCCACCAACTCGGTTCCGGCCCCGAGGTGGGCACGCCCGAGGCCGTCTTCCCTCAACTCGGCAGGTAGCAGGACGCCACGGCCCAGCCCGCAGTTGCGACCTGTCGCCCGCCCCGCCTTTCTCGCCGACTCGGCACCTCCGCAGCGACACGCCGACAGAACGGCTGCGGTTGTGCCCGGTCGGTGGTTTGGGGGGAGGGTTCGGGGGTGCTGCTGCTGATGGATCTCGACAACACGCTGGTCGACCGGGAGGCCGCGTTCGCGGCCTGGGCGAGTCGGTTCGTCGCCGAGGTGGGCGGTGGGCCTGGTGATGTCGACTGGTTGCTCGAGCTCGACGCGGACGGATATACGCCGCGGGACCGGGTCGCGGTGGCGCTGCGGGACCGGTTCGAGCTGACGGACAGCCCGGATCTGTTGGTCGCGCGGCTGCTGCGCGAGCACGTCGAGGAGATCAGGGCGGTCGACGGCGTCGCGGGCCTGCTCGAGTCATTGGCTTCGCAGGGCGTCCGGCGGGTGATCGTCAGCAACGGCAGCGTGTGGCAGCAGCGGCGCAAGCTCAAGTTGACCGGGCTGGCCGACCTCGTGGACGACGTGATCATCTCCGAGGCCGTCGGCTGCAAGAAGCCCGACCCGCGGATCTTCGCGATCGCGATGGACCGGTCCCCCGACCGGAGTGAGCCCTGGATGATCGGTGATCACCCCGACGCCGACGTACGAGGAGCAGCGCGGGTCGGCCTGCGGACGGGCTGGGTGGATCGCGGCCGCAGCTGGCCCGGCGACGACCTGCCCACCGTGCAGGCCGCAACCGCCCCGGCCGTGATCGAAGCCGCACTCGCCACCGGAATCCCGTACCACTCTTAAAGCTTGCTTCAGCTTGAACTAGTCTGGTGATCATGCTGCACAAGAACGATCAGCTGACCATCGGAGATCTGGCCGCCCGGTCCGGTGTCGCGCCCTCGGCGCTGCGCTACTACGAGTCGCAGGGTCTGATCGCCGCGACCCGCACCACCGGCAACCAACGCCGCTACGAACGGGCGATGCTGCGCCGGATCGCGTTCATCCGGTCGGCGCAGCGGGTCGGGCTGTCGCTGACGGAGATCACCGAAGCGATGGACAGCCTGCCGGACAACCGGACGCCGACCCGGGCCGACTGGGCGCGGCTGTCCCGGGACTGGCGGCCCCGGATCGACGCGCAGATCGCCCGGTTGATCAAGCTCCGGGACGAACTGGACAACTGCATCGGCTGCGGTTGCCTCAGCCTCAAGCGTTGCTCGCTGCAGAACCCGGACGACACGGTCGCCGCGGACGGGCCGGGTGCGGTCTACCTCGAGCCGGGTACGTCCCGGCTCTGCGAGCCCGCCTGATCATTCCTCGCGGATGAGGTCGGCCGCCCGCCAGGCCAGCGCGGTGACCGGCCCGTTGAGGTTGCCGGAGACGATCACCGGCAGCACCGAGGCGTCGACCACGCGCAGCCCGGCCACCCCGCGGACCCGCAGCCGCGAATCCACCACGTCCTCCGCGCTCGGACCCATGGCGCAGGTGCCGACCGCGTGATAGCCGGCGCTACCCACGGTCAGGACGTAGTCGAGGATCTCCTGATCGGTGCCGACGGCCGGTCCCGGTTCGGTCTCCCGCTCGATCCGATCGGCGAGCGGCGCGGTCTCGAACAGGCGGCGCAGCGCGCGGAAGGCGCCGACCGTGGTGGTCCGGTCCGGTTCCATGGCGAGGTAGTTGGCGTCGATGTCCAGCGGTGCGTCGGGATCCGCGGACGTGATCCGCAGACTCCCCTCGCTGACCGGCCGCAGCGCGAACCCGATCGCCATCATGCCGGGCTCGCGCTCCACCTCGACCGTCGCACCCTGCCGCCGCGGCGCGATGGACAGCGGCGCGATCTGCAGCTGGGCGTCCGGCCGGTCGAGTCCGGGCCGCGTCTTCAGGAACCCGACGATCTCGAACGGAGGCGCCGCGAGGACTCCGCGCCGGTGCTCCTGATACTCCTGCAGCGCAGCCTGCTGGCCCTCCGGCGTGCTCAGCACCGGGTTGTAGCCGAGCTCCTCGGTCAGTCGGAACTGGAGTTGGAAGGCCCGGTGCTCCCGCATCCGCCGGCCGAGCTTCGGTACGTCCCGGAGCACGTCGACGCCGGCGGCCCGGAGCACCGGCTCGGGCCCGAGACCGGAGAGCTGGAGCAGCTTCGGGCTGCCGATGGCGCCGGCGGCCAGGATCACCTCGCGGGTCGCGGTCGCCTCGAAGCTGTGGCCGTCGTGCCGGCCGGTGACGCCGACGGCACGTACCTCCGCAGCCGGGTCGCCGTCGAACAACAACCGATCGACGACGGTACGGACAGCGACGGTGAGGTTGGGCCGGTCCAGCGCCGGCTGCAGGAACGCCGTCGAGGCGCTGACCCGCCGGCCGTCGTGGATGGTCGCGATCGCGTACCCGATCCGTTCGCCGTCGGCCTCGTTGACGTCCCGGGTCGACCGCCAGCCCAGCTCGGTCCCGGCGGTGATCACGTCGTCCAGCAGCGGGGTGGCCCGCACCTCCGTACTGCTCACCTGGAGCGGCCCGCCGGCGCCCCGAACCGGATCGGCGCCGAGTTCGTGATCTTCGATCGCGGTGAACGCGGCCAGCAGGTCGGGCCAGCCCCAGCCCGGATTGCCGAGCCGGACCAGCTCGTCGTAGTCGGCGGCCTGGCCGCGGTTGTAGACCATGCCGTTGACCGAGCTCGAGCCGCCCAGCGTCTTGCCCCGGACCCAGTGCTCGACCAGCCCGGTCGGCCCGAACGGGCGCGTCGGATGGAACCAGGCGGTGTTCGGATCGCCGAGCAGGGTGAAGGCGCCGCCCGGCATCGCGATCAGTGGATTGCTGTCGTGGTCGCCGGCCTCGACCAGGAGCACCGTGGTGCCCGGATCGGCGGACAACCGGTCCGCCAGAACGCAGCCGGCCGGTCCGGCCCCGACGATGACGTAATCGAACTCTGCCACGGACATCCCCCGTCGCCTCGGTCGTATGCGGTCGCGCCCAGCACGCTAGTACGGCAGCCTCACCGAGGGAACCCAATTGCGCCCCGGGGTCGGCATCGCCCCGTCGACCGGGGACCCTAGGATGACCGCCATGGTCAAGAAGGTCGCACTGCTCACCGCCGGCGGGTTCGCCCCGTGCCTCTCCTCCGCCATCGGCGGGCTGATCCAGCGCTACACCGAACTCGCCCCCGAGGTCGAGATCATCGCCTACCGGCACGGCTACCAGGGCCTGCTCTCCGGCGACTCCCTCGTGGTCACGCCCGAGGTACGGGCGAAAGCCGGCCTGCTGCACGAGTACGGCGGCTCCCCCATCGGCAACTCGCGGGTCAAGCTGACCAACGCGAAGGACCTCGTGAAGCGCGGTCTGGTGGCCGAGGGCGTCGATCCGCTGCAGGCCGCGGCCGAGCGGCTGACCACCGACGGCGTCGACGTGCTGCACACCATCGGCGGCGACGACACCAACACCACCGCGGCCGACCTGGCCGCCTACCTGGCCGAGCACGACTACCCGCTGACCGTCGTCGGGCTGCCGAAGACGATCGACAACGACGTGGTGCCGATCCGGCAGTCGCTGGGCGCGTGGACCGCCGCCGAGCAGGGCGCCCGGTTCGCCGAGAACATCGTCGGCGAGCACAACTCCGCCTCCCGGATGCTGATCGTGCACGAGGTCATGGGCCGGCACTGCGGCTGGCTCACCGCGGCCACCGCGCAGGCGTACCGGGACTGGCTGGACACCCGCGACTGGCTGCCCGAGATCGGACTCAGCCGGGCGGCCTGGGACGTTCACGGCGTGTACGTCCCCGAGGCCGTGATCGACCTCGACGCGGAGTCGGTCCGGCTGAAGTCGATCATGGACGAGGTCGGCAACGTGACGATCTTCCTCTCCGAGGGCGCCGGCCTGGACACGATCGTCGCCGAACTGGAACGCTCCGGCGAAGAGGTCGAGCGCGACCCCTTCGGCCACGTCAAGATCGACACGATCAACCCGGGCGCCTGGTTCGCCTCGAAGTTCGCCGAGCGGATCGGCGCCGAGAAGGTGATGGTGCAGAAGTCCGGCTACTTCTCCCGCTCCGCCGCCGCCAACCAGCGCGACCTCGACCTGATCAAGTCGATGACCGACCTCGCCGTCGACTCCGCCCTGCGCGGCGAGCCGGGCGTGATCGGCCAGGACGAGGAGCGCGGCGACGAACTCCGCGCGATCGAGTTCGAGCGGATCAAGGGCGGCAAGCCGTTCGACATCACCCAGCCCTGGTTTGCCGACCTGCTTGCCGGCATCGGCCAGGCCACCCCGCAACCCGCCGCAGCGCACTAGCCTCTACTCGACCGGTCGTCGAGTGGACGCGTTGACCGGCAGATCCGCCGAAATCGAGGTCAACCCGTCCACTCGGCGCCATGAAGTCCGATGATCAGCATGATCAGCCCTCGGTCGACTGCCAGAACGGCGCCTTCGGCCGTACGGCGGCGCGAATGTCACCGGATTGCACTTCAAGGACCTCGCCGGGCCCGATTTCGGCTTCGGCGCAGCCGCAAACGACAAATCTGTGCCACTCCGTTCCGGATCGGTAAGGGGCGCCGATCCGCGCAATCCCATGCCGCTCGGGAAGCTCCCTCCGCGCCGACGAACCGGCCGGTCGCGGTGCCGCTGGTCTGGACACTGCCACGACGTGTCCCGCCCGAACGGCCGCCCCCGATCCGGCCTGGCTCCGTTGAGTCGATGATCATCTGCCGGCCAACACGCACGGCCCTCGGTCGATCAGAACGTTGACCCTCGGCAGCGCCGCGCGAATGTCACTGGATTGCACTTCAAGGGCCTCGCCAGGCCCGATTTCGACGTCGGCGCGGCCGCAAACGACAAATCTGTGCCACTCGCACCGGCGCCCCGTTCCAAGATCAGCTGCACGCCGAACCGAACGGCGCCACGCCACTCGGGAAGTCGCCCGGAACGGGGAATCCTGCACTTCGCCGTTGACAGAGGTCTCGGCGCTGTCGCCACACGGCCCGCCCGCACGCCAGACCTCGATCTGGCCCGGTTCGGCTGAATCGAGGGATCAGCCGTCGGCCGGCACGATCAGCTTCGACCGACCCGCCGCCCGTCCTCCTGCTCAGCCACACCCGCGCCCTCCCCCGACCAGCACCCCAGCACGCCGAGTGGACGCTTTGACCGGCAGAACCGCCGGGATCGGGGTCAAGCCGTCCACTCGGCGTCATGAACCGAGCCGACGGGTCGGGCGGGGTTACGAGTTCTTGTCGGCTCGGCGGCGGGCGAGGCGGGCGGCGAAGGCGGCGATCACGGCGCCGAGGCCGACGCCGGTTGCGGCGCCGGTGACGTAGCCGGCGCCCATGCCGACCCGGACCGAGCGGACTGCGACCTCCTGCGGGACCAGGACCGGTTCCGGCTCGGCGGGCTCGGGGTGCAGCGCGAACCGTACCCGCTCCTCCACCTGGACCGGCGCGACCGCCGGCTGGTGTGCGGTCGCGATCCAGGCGGCGACGAAGAGGATCAGGCGGGCGAACAGGTTGAAGAAGAGCATCAGGGCGATCACCGGGCCGAACACGGCGGCGGCCGCGTTACCCGCGAAGATGCCGACCAGGAAGCTGGTCAGATATTGGAGAACGCCGAGACCGATCGAACCGATCAGGGCGCCGCGCCGGACGGTCCGCCAGGGGAATCGGTATTCGGGCAGCACGGTGTAGAGGTACATGAACAGGACCCAGCCGGCGCCGACGGAGATGATCACCGGAACCAGCGACAGCACCGGCCTGAGCCACGGCAGGTCGTCCAGCCCGAGCCAGCCGATCACGGTGCCGCTCAGTGCGGTGGACAGTCCCGCCAGCGAGAAGGTCAGCGCGACCAAGATCAACAGTCCGACCAGGATCAGCAGGTTGACGCCGATCTTGATCAGGAAGTTCTCCTTCTTCTCCGCGTAGTCGAAGTTCTCCCGCATCTGGCCCTGCACGGCCTGCTTCAGGTTGCCGATCCAGCCGGAGCCGGAATACATGGCCGAGACCAGACCGACGATGCCGACCGTCGCCCAGCCCTTCAGAAAGTTCTCGATCAGTTTGGCGATCTGCTGCCCGCTGTTGCCGGAGCCGCCCACCGCGCCGGTCGCCGCCTCCACGACCGTCTGCATCAGGTCGGGGCGGCTGTACGTCAGCACGAAGCCGGTGATCGAGAAAGCGAACATGAGGATCGGCACCAGCGCGAGCACGGAGAAGTACGTGATCGCCGCGCCGAACTGGTCGCCGAGCCGGGTCGTGTACCGCTCACCGGTCCGGATCAGATGGGCGATCCCCGGGCGTGCCTTGATACGTTCGATCAGCTCCTTCACCCGGTCAGGGTAGCGACTGCGACCCACCGGTGACGGCGAGCAACACGACGGCGACCAGCAACTGCAGCACAACCAGCACCGCACCGCGGGCGGCGAAGCCCGGCCACGACACGGTGAGACCCGCCGCACGGCAGCGGCCGGCCCAGAGCAGCGTCGCCAGGCTCGCCCACGGCGTGATCAGCGGGCCGGCGTTGACGCCGACCAGCAGCGCGACGGTCCGGGCCAGCCCGTTGGCCACCGGCTCCAGGGCCAGGTAGGCCGGCAGGTTGTTGATCAGATTGGCCGCACCGGCGCCGAGCACGGCCAGCCGGGCCAGCTCCGGCCTGCCGTCGCCGGCGCCACTGATCCGGACCAGCAGGGCGGGCAGGCCGTGATCATGGGCGAGCTGGACCAGCAGGAACAGGATCGACACGCCGACCACCAGCCGCCACGGCACCAGGTGCCCGGACCGCCACGCCGCCGTCAGCAGATCCGGCCGCCGGACCGTCGTCGCCACCAGCAGGACGCACGCGGCGACCACCGCGGCCACCTCCACCGGTACGCCGGCGATGATCATCGGACCGAGCGCCCCCGCGACGACGAAAGCGATGATCAGCAGCGGCCGGTCCGGTGCCGGCTCCAGCGTCGGTCTCCGGTAATGGCCGCGCAGCGAGCCGCGGAACATGATCATCAGCAGGACGACGGTGACCAGGACACAGCCGAGGGCGACCGGCCAGACGAAGCCGGCGAACTCCCGCGCCGGCACGTCCAGCCGCTGCAGCGCCAGCAGGTTGGTCAGGTTGGACGACGGCAGGAACATCGAGGCGGTGTTGGCGATCCACACCGTCGTGTACGCGAACAGCAGCCGGTCCACCCCGAGCCGCCGGGCCAGCGCAAGGGCCACCGGCGTGACCAGGACCGCCGTCGTGTCCAGCGACAGCACCGCCGTGACTAGCACCGCGGCGACGGTGATCAACAGCCACAGAGCCACCACCGAGCCGCGGCCGAGCCGGGCCGCGACGTGGGCGATCCGGGCGAACACACCGGTCCGGTCCGACAACTCCGCGAGCACCGTCATCGCGACCAGGAAGACCAGGATCGGGACGACCCGCTCCGCCAATCCGATCAGGTCCACCCGCAGACCGTAAGCTTCGCCGCCGACAGCCCTGCCGCCGGGTCGGCATCCTTGACAGGTCAGGGCAGCCGGTCAAGGCTGGCAGACATGACCCGACTTCTCACCGACGACGAAGTGGACACCCAGCTCGCCGACCTGGACGGCTGGTCCAGGGTCGAGGGCGAGCCGGCGATCCGCAGCACCACCGAGCTGGCCGACTTCGTGGCGGCGCTGGCGTACGTGAACCGGGTGGGCGACCTGGCCGAGGCCGCGAACCACCACCCTGACATCGACATCCGCTGGAACAAGGTCACGCTGACCCTGTCCACCCATTCCGAGGGCGGCCTCACCCAGGCCGACATCGAGCTGGCCCACCAGCTCGCCGGCCTCTGACCGGACCTCAGTCCTCGTACGCCTCCGGCGGCGGGCAGGAGCAGACCAGGTTCCGGTCACCGTAGCCGCCGTCGATCCGGGCGACCGGCGGCCAGTACTTGTCCCGGGCTCCGCCGCCGATCGGACCGCCGTGCAGGCCGGCCGGGAACGCCGCCACCTTCCGCGAGTACGGATGCTCCCACGCGTCGTCGATCACGGCGGCCTGCGTGTGCGGGGCGTTCACCAGCGGGTTGTCCTCCGCCGGCCACTCCCCCGCCTCGACCCGGGCGATCTCGGCCCGGATGTCGATCATGGCCTGGCAGAACCGGTCCAGTTCGGCCAGGTCCTCGGACTCGGACGGCTCGACCATCAGCGTGCCGGCGACCGGGAAGCTCATCGTCGGCGCGTGGAAGCCGTAGTCGACCAGACGCTTCGCCACGTCGTCGACGGTGATCTTGCTCGCCTTGGTCAGCGGCCGCAGGTCGATGATGCACTCGTGCGCGACCAGCCCGCCACGCCCCGTGTAGAGCACCGGGTAATGATCATGGAGCCGGGCCGCAACGTAATTCGCCGCCAGCAGTGCGTGCTGGGTGGCCGAGGTCAGGCCGTCGGCCCCCATCATGGCGATGTAGGCGTAGCTGATCGGCAGGATCCCCGCCGAGCCGTACGGGGCGGCGGAGATCGGGCCGATGCCCCGGTCACCGCCGACCTCGCCCAGCGGATGGGTCGGCAGGTAGGGCACCAGGTGGGCGCCGACGCCGATCGGGCCGACCCCCGGGCCGCCGCCACCGTGCGGGATGCAGAACGTCTTGTGCAGGTTGAGATGGCTGACGTCGGCGCCGAAGCGGCCGGGCCGGGCCAGGCCGAGCAGCGCGTTGAGGTTGGCGCCGTCGACGTACACCTGGCCGCCGGCGTCGTGCACCAACGCGCACAGCTCGGCGATGCCCTCCTCGAACACCCCATGGGTGGACGGGTAGGTGACCATGATCGCGGCGAGCTGATCACGATGCTTGTCGATCTTGGTCCGCAGATCGTCCAGATCCACCGACCCGTCCTCGGTGGCACCGACGACGACCACCTTGAGTCCGGCCATCGCGGCCGAGGCGGCGTTGGTGCCGTGCGCGGAGGACGGGATCAGGCAGACCCGGCGATCATGATCACCGCGGGCGTCGTGGTAGGCCCGGATGGTGAGCAGGCCGGCCAGCTCGCCCTGGCTGCCGGCGTTCGGCTGCACCGAGACCTTCGCGTAGCCGGTGATCTCGGCCAACCACGTCTCCAGCTCGTTGATCATGGTCGCGTAGCCCTGGGCATCGGCGACCGGCGCGAACGGGTGCAGGTTGGCGAAGCCGGGCAGCGAGATCGGCTCCATCTCGGCCGTCGCGTTGAGCTTCATGGTGCAGGAGCCGAGCGGGATCATGCCCCGGTCCAGTGCGAAGTCACGATCGGAGAGCGCCCGCAGGTAGCGCAGCATCGCGGTCTCGCTGTGCGAGTTGTGGAACACCGGGTGGGTGAGGAAGTCGCTGGTCCGCCGGCTGCCGGCCAGCCGGTCCGGGCCGGTCTGGCCCGGCGCGGTGTCAAGGTCGAACGCCTTCCGCACCGCCGCCAGCGCTCCGCTGTCCGCGTCCTCACCGATCGAGATCCCGACCTGATCGGAGTCGACCAGCCGCAGGTGCACGCCGTGCTCGCGGGCCGCCTCGACGACGCGGGCGGCGTGGCCGGGGACCCGGACCAGGACGGTGTCGAAGAAGGTTCCGTGCACCACCTCGAAGCCGGCCCGGCCGAGGTCGTCGGCCAGCGCGGCGGCGTTGCGGTGCACCGTGCCGGCGATCGACCGGAGTCCGTCCGGACCGTGATAGACCGCGTACATGCCGGCCACGACGGCCAGCAGCACCTGCGCGGTGCAGATGTTGGAGGTGGCCTTCTCCCGGCGGATGTGCTGCTCCCGGGTCTGCAGCGCGAGGCGGTACGCCGACGTACCGGCGGCGTCCTTGGACAGACCGACCAGCCGGCCGGGCAGCTGCCGCTCCAGCCCGGACCGGACCGCCATGAAACCGGCGTGCGGGCCGCCGTAGAACAGCGGGACCCCGAACCGCTGGCTGGAGCCGACCGCGATGTCCGCACCCCACTCGCCGGGCGGTGTGATCAAGGTCAGCGCGAGCAGGTCACAGGCGGCGATCACCTGAGCCCCCGCGGCGTGCGCGGTCTCGGCCAGGGCACGCAGCTCGTCGGTGCCCGCGAGCCGACCGGAGGCCCCCGGAGTCTGCACCACCACGGCGAACGGGTCGTGCGCGGCGATCGCCGCGGCAAGATCATCTTCGGCCACGACCACGGCGATCCCGGCAGCCTCGGCCCGGGTCTGTACCACGGCGACGGTCTGCGGCAGCGTGTCGGCGTCCAAGATCACCACGGAGCCGGACTTGTTCGTGCGGCGGGCCAGCGTGATCGCCTCGGCGACGGCGGTGCCCTCGTCCAGCAGGCTGGCCCCGGCGGTCGCCAGCCCGGTCAGGTCGGCGACGGCCGTCTGGAAGTTGATCAAGGCCTCCAGCCGGCCCTGGCTGATCTCCGGCTGGTACGGCGTGTAGGCGGTGTACCAGGCCGGGTCCTCGAGCACATTGCGGCGGATCACCGGCGGGGTGACGGTGCCGTGGTAGCCGAGCCCGATCATCGCGGTCAGCGGCCGGTTCTGCTCGGCGAGGGCACGCAGTCGTACCGCTGCCTCGGACTCGCTGAGCGCCGGCGGGAGGTTCAGCGGCGCGGGCTCCCGGATCGATTCCGGCAGCGAGGCGGCGACCAGTGCGTCCAGGCTGGGCTGCCCGACCGCGGCGAGCATCACGTCGCTCTCCGCCTGGTCGGGTCCGATGTGCCGGTCCCGGAACGGACGGTCCGGGTCGGCGGTGCCGGCGGCGGTGCTGTGATCGGTCATGACGGCCATGGATGGGGCTCTCTTCCGTCGGGTGGTGCCCGGACTCGTCCGGTGCACTCCCCCTCTGTCGCCCCTCCGGCTTCAGAGTTGCCAGCACAGTGCGGTTCTGGGTGCCTGAGAGGTTCCGGGGAGGTTGCCCCTTCGGCGCCGCCGGGCCGGCCTTGATCCCGACGGACTCTCCCGCACTGCTGTTGCGGCAGGGCCCAGCGTAACGCCCCGGCCCCGGGATGGGCGAACGGACAGGCCGATCACCAGCCGGACAGCAGCGTTGACATACGGACACGCCAGTACCTAGGTTCCGGACAGGCGAAAGTCCCACGTTCGCATCGAGCACGTGCCGCAAAGGAGCCCTGCATGGACCGCCGTACCCTGCTTCGAACCGCCGCCATCACCGTGCCCGCCCTCGGTGCCGGTTGGCTGAGCGGCCCGGTCCTGGCCGCTGCCGAGACCAGGACCAGGACGGTCGACCTGGGCCCGGCGTCGATGGCCTGCAACACACTGAGCGGCGGCTTCGTCGGCGACCGGCCGTACCTGGTGTCCCATCTGCTGCAGCCGGCCCGGGTCGGGCTGTTCGATGCCGGGGTCACCCAGCTGGCCGCCCTGGTCGACCTGCCCACCGGCGGCGGCGCCTGGTCCAGCGTCACCGACGGCGACGTGATCTACATCGGCACCCACACGGTGGCCGACCTGTACCGCTGGGACACGGCGTCCGGCGCGCTGACCCGGCTGCACTCCGTGCCCGGCGCGACGTACATCTGGGACATCAGCCGGACCGCCGACGGGAAGCTCTTCCTGGGCACCTATCCGGACGGCAAGGTCTGGGAGTACGACCCCGCGACCGGGGCGCTGCGGGATCTCGGCGTGGCCAAGGACGGTGAGAAGTACGTCCGCAGCATCGTCGCCGACGACACCACCGTGTACGCCGGCATCGGCAACCACGCCGGGCTGATCGCGATCGACCGGGCCACCGGCGAACGCCGCGACCTGACCCCGGCCGAGTTCGCCGGCGAGTCCTTCGTCTATCAGCTGACCCAGACCGAGACCCACGTGATCGCCGGCACCCACGGCAACGGCAAGCTCGCGATCATCGCCAAGAGCGATCCGGCCGACTGTCGCGTCGTCCATCCGGAGGGCGTGATCACGATCGGCAAGCTCGCCGCCCGGAACGCCGACGAGGTGTACTTCGCCGGCGGCACGGGGTTGTGGCGGCTGACGGTGTCCAGCGGCGCACTGGTGCAGCTCACGCAGCACATGGCCGGCAACTTCGCCGCCTCGGTGCACGTCCGCGGCGACACCGTCGCGATGTTCAGCAACGCCGCCACCCTCTCGACGTACGACCTCGTCACGGAGCAACTGACCGAGTTCGACTTCCGGGCGGCCGGGATGCCGCCGGCACCGGAGCTGCCGCAGTCGGTCTGCGGACGGGGCGGCAGCCGGGTCTATGTCGGTGGCCACGGCGGGGTCGAGGTGCACGACCTGGCCGAGCCCGGCACCACCCACCGGCTCAAGCTCAGCGGCGAGGCCAAGTCGATCCAGGCGCATGGCCGGCACCTCTATCTGGCGATGTATCCGTCGGCGACCCTGGTCCGGCTGGACCCGGGCACCGGTGCGTTCCGGACGGTTGCGGAGATCGGCAACGAACAGAACCGGCCCAACGATCTCACCGTCGAGCCCCGCCGCGGGCTCATCCTGATCGGCTCCAGCCCGGACTACGGCAAGGTCGGCGGCGCGTTGTCGATCTTCGACCTCGGGTCGGCCCGGCTGGAGGTCCATCGCAACGTCGTCGAGGGACACCCGATCGTCGGCACCGCCGTGCACGGCGGACTGGGACTCGCCTTCGCCGGCAGCGAGCGTCCGACGGCCGCCGACTCGGCGACGGTGGCGATCTTCGACCTGGCCGACCGGCGGGTGGTCGGCACGGTGGTGCCGGTGCCGGGCGCCGCGGCGATCCCGCACCTGCTGGTGCTCGGCGACGTCCTGTACGGCACCACGAACGCCGGCGTGATCTTCGCCCTCGACGTGCCCACCGGCAAGGTGCTCCGGCAGGCCGCCCTGGGCACCGGCCGGGTCGATCTGGTGGCGGCGCGGGACCGGCTGTACGCCGTCAGTCACCAGCGGTTGCTGCGGGTCTCCCGGACCACCCTCGAGGCCGAGACCGTGGTCGACGGGCTGGCCACCGACCCGACCAGCTTCCCGATGCTCGCCTTCGACGAGACCAACCACAGCCTGTACACGATCACCGGACGGAACCTGCTCCAGGTCGTCCTCTGAGCCGTTCCGAGACCGGCTGTCGGTGCCGGCTGTTCTGATGTCGGCATGACCGACACGATGAGGTACGGGCTCGCGATCTCACCGGCCGGGCCGTGGGGGCAGCCGGGCCGGATCGCCGAGCTGGCGGCGCTGGCCGAGCGGAGCGGCTGGGACGGCGTCTTCTGCGAGGACTACCTGGTGTTCTACGACGGGCTCGACTGCCACGACGTCTGGCTGACCCTGGCCCTGGTCGCGCAGGCCACGGAGCGGGTCACGCTCGGCACGATGGTGACGCCACTCCCCTGGCGCCGGGCCGCGACCGTGGCCGGCCAGGCGGCGACGCTCGACCACCTGTCCGGCGGCCGGGCCGTGCTGGGCGTCGGGATCGGCAGCGACGACGACCTGGACGCCGCCCTGGTCGAGCCCGCGCCGACCGCGAAGGAACGCGCGCAGCAGCTGGACCGTGGGCTGGACCAGATCGACCGGCTCTGGTCGGCCGGTGCCGACGGCCCGGCGCTCCGCCCGCCGCCGGTGCAGCGACCCCGGATCCCGGTCTGGGTCGGCGGCGCGATCACCCGGCCGGGTCCGCGGGCCCGGGCACTGCGCTGGGACGGGTCCTGCCTCTACCGCATCCCGCCGGGTTCGGGCTGGGAGGACGTGACCCCGGCCGACGTCGAGGCGCTTCGCTCGGACGCCGAGGCCCTGGGCAAGCCGGGGTTCACGATCGCGGTCGGCGGCCGGCCGCGGGCCGATGACCGGGCGGCCGACCTGCGCTATCTCGACGGGCTCCGCTCGGCCGGCACGGACTGGTTCGTCGAATACGTCCCGCCCCAACTCCCGTACCAGGAAGCGCTGCGCCGGATCGAGGGCGGCCCACTCTCCGTCGGTACCTAGGGGCATGCAAAACGCGACCGGAGAATCCGGTCGCGTCTTGGAACTTCGTACGTTCGGTCAGCTGACGGCGCGAGCCCGGCGACGGCGGGAGAGCTCGTCATCGGCGGACGGCGTCGCGGCCGCTTCCTCTTCGGCGCGCTCGGCCGGGAGGGCGGACAGGGTGCCTTCGATGTCGCGCCAGACACCGCCGAGGGCGATGCCGAAGACGCCCTGGCCACCGCGCAGCAGGTCGATCACCTCGTCGTCGGAGGTGCACTCGAAGACGCTGACGCCGTCGCTCATCAGAGTGACCTCGGTCAGGTCGTCGACGCCGCGGGCCCGCAGGTGCTCGATCGCGGTGCGGATCTGGTTCAGCGAGATCCCGGCGTCCAGCAGGCGCTTGATCACCTTGAGGATCAGGATGTCCCGGAAGCTGTACAGCCGCTGGCTGCCCGAGCCCTTGGCGCCGCGGATCTCCGGGGTGACCAGGCCGGTGCGGGCCCAGTAGTCGAGCTGCCGGTAGGTGATGCCGGCGGCGTTGCAGGCCACCGGACCGCGGAACCCGAGGTCGGCCGGCATCGGCGAGAAGTCGCCGTCGAACAGCAGTTCCTGCAGCTCGCCGGGCCGCGGCTCGGCATCGTTTCCTGGTGCCTGATGCTGCTCGGTTGTGCTCACTTCTGCCTCCGGATGCCAGTCAGCTTTGGGGAAGTCGAACGCCCGGGACGAATCTCAGGCATGGCATTACTCAGACGAATTTACGGGCCGGTTCTGCCGAGGGTCAACGACACGCCGATAGGCGGGCCGAATGCCGACCAGCTCTCAAGACCAGCCTGAGGGTTCTCGTCGGACCCTCGTCATCGCGCAGTGTAGACCTGCAGAACGACGCCCGAATCGAACCGGGTGACCTCGCTC
Source organism: Microlunatus sp. GCM10028923 (assembly GCF_042666975.1). NCBI lineage: Bacteria > Bacillati > Actinomycetota > Actinomycetes > Propionibacteriales > Propionibacteriaceae > Microlunatus > Microlunatus sp. GCM10028923. Next base: position 455,467 of record NZ_JBHTFF010000006.1, read on the forward strand.
AGGGTCAGTCCGCGCAGCGTCACGCCGTCGGGCAGCAGGGTCCGGCCGAGGCTGGTGATCACCGGGAACACGAACAGCCGGTACTCGTCGACCAGGTCGGCCCGGACGAGTTCGTGCACCACGCCGATGCTGCCGGTCACGCCCAGCTCGCCGCCCGATCCCTGGGTCTTGAGCTCGGCGACGGCCGGCACCAGCGGGCCGGTCAGCACGGTGCTGTTCTCCCACTCGGGATCGGTCAGGGTCGAGGACACGACGTACTTCTGCACGCGGTTCAGGTGCGCGGTGCTGCCGGTGGTGTCGTCGGTCTGCTTCGGCCAGTAGCCGCGGAAGTCCTCGAAGGTCTGCCGGCCCAGCAGCAGCGCCTCCTCGCGCTTCATCTGGTCCTGCATGACGGCGAGCAGGTCGTCGACGTCGTCCTGCTGACCGGGATCGAACCAGGGTTCGACGAATTCGATGACGCCGTTGGCGGTGATGTTCTCGGTGACGACGAGCCTGCGGTCGGGCATGACGGACCTCCTGGTGAACGACAGTCGTTCAGAGGAAGACCCGGGCCGGCCGCAGAACTCATCGGCCGGCGGCGGTCAGGGTTGCTTCGGGCCCTCGCCGGTGACGAAATCGTCCGGGTTGACCTGGTCGAGGAACTCGCGGAACTTCTCCACTTCGTCCTCCTCGGCCTCGGGCCATTCGATCCCGGCCTCGTCGAGGACTTCCTCGGCGCAGTAGATGTCGCAGCCGATCCGTACCGCGAGAGCGACCGAGTCGGACGGCCGGGCGCTGATCTCGACCCCGTCGATCAGCAGGACGGCGTAGTACGTCCCGTCGTCGACCTCGGTGATCTGGACCTCGGTGAGCCGGTGGTTCAACGCCTCCAGCACGTTCACCATCAGGTCGTGCGTCATCGGCCGCGGCGGCTCCAGCCCTTCCTGGGCGCTGGCGATCGCCGAGGCCTCACTCGCGCCGATGAAGATCGGCAGCGCACGGGTCCCGCCGACCTCTCGGAGCAGGAGGATCGGCTGATTCGACGGCATCTCCACCCGGACGCCGACGACCTCGAGTTCACGCATAACTCCACACTACTTCTCTCGGCTGCCCGCCCAAAGGTTCGGGTGCCGTCCGCGGAAAGGTGTCCGTGCCGTGTCGCACAGCGCTAGCGCTGTTCCATGGCCGTGCGGACCAGCGCGGCGTGGAAGCTGATCACCAGCTGGGTGATCTCCTTCGACACCTCGGTGTTGCCGCCGCCGCGCCGGACGTGCGGCGCGATCGCCTGCTCGACCAGGCCGACCTCGCGGTCGACCGACATCTTGAACGCCCGCAGGTGCCGGGTGTCGATCCCGAACTCCGACATCCGGCGGGCCGCGATCGCGATCGTCAACGCGTCCCGGCCGTAGTGGGCGGTGCCCCGCCGCGGCTGCACGATCAGCATCCGCTCCAGCTCGGTCAGGGCCGGTTCGGACAGGCCGCTCGCCTCGAGCAGCTGGGACCGGGTCAGCCGGATCGCGGACCGCTGCTGTTGTTGCTGCTGCGCGGGGGCGTTGTTCGCGCCGGCGTCCGGGTTCGAACCCGGCTGCGGCTTCGCGTCGCCGGCGGCCGGCTCCGACAACGACGGTACGGACGGCGGCGGTTCACCCTGGTCGAGCTTCTCCAAGTGCTCCCGGATCACCTTCAACGGGAGGTAATGGTCCCGCTGCACCGACAGGATGTAGCGGAGACGCTCGATGTCGGACTGGGAGTAGCGCCGGTAACCCGAGGACGGCGACCGGACCGGCGCGATCAGGCCCTCGCTCTCCAGGAACCGGATCTTGGAGATCGAGATGTCGGGGAATTCCGGGCGTAGGGCGTTCAGCGCCTGCCCGATGCTGCGGAGTCGCTGACCTCCCGAACTGCCACCCCTCACCGGGGAGACGTGGTCCGGAGTCCTCGCGGGCTGCGGTTGGTCCGCCATCGATCCCGTACGGCCTAGGCCGTGTCCTGCCCCGTGAAGAAGACCAGGCGGAACTTGCCGATCTGCACCTCGTCGCCCTGCGCGAGGAGCCGCGTCTCGACCAGTTCACGGTTGACGTAGGTCCCGTTCAGGCTGCCCAGGTCCTTGACCGTGGTGCCTTCGGCGGACCGGGTGAAGTCGGCGTGCCGACGGGAGACCGAGATGTCGTCGAGGAAGATGTCGGAGTCCTGGTGCCGGCCCGCGGTGACGACATCGGTGTTCAGCAGGTAGCGGCTGCCGGCGTTCGACCCGCGCCGGACGACGAGCAGCGCCGAGCCCTGCGGCAGCGCCTTGACCGCGGCCTCGTCCTCGGCCGTGAGCGACTCCGAGTCACGATCGTCGACCGCTGGCATCGTCCGCGTGGTGTCCGACGCGGACGTACGGTCGACGACGGGCGCGGTGACCGACGTCAGCGGGGTACCGCACTGGCCACAGAAGTTGCTCCCCTCGGGGTTGTCGTGGCCACAGTTGGTGCAGTACGGCATGAAACCTCAATCGGCTCGGTCGTCCCCTGAGAGTGCTCAAGGATTCATGGAGAGTTTAGGGCACGTCGCCCCGGAAACAACTCCGTTCCGCGGGCCCGTCGGCGAGCCGTTTCGGGTCAGTTTCCTTGTTCGGTCAACTCGGCGTAGGCGTCCGCGTCGAGCAGGTCGTCCAGCTCGTTGTCCGACGCGACCTCGACCTCGAACAGCCAGCCGTCGCCGTACGGATCCGTGTTGAGCAGCTCCGGGGCCCCGTCGAGGGACTGGTTCACCGCGCTGACCACGCCGCTCACCGGTGCGAACACGTCGGACACGCTCTTGGTCGAGTCCAGTTCGCCGCAGGCGTCGCCGGCCGCGACCGTCGCGCCGACCTCGGGCAGCGAGACGTAGACGATGTCGCCCAACTGCTCGGCGGCGAAATCGGTGATCCCGACCCGGACCGTCGACGAATTGCCGGTGCGCACCCACTCGTGTTCGGTGCTGTACTTCAGGTCCTCCGGGAAGGTGGGCATTCCGCACTCCTTAGGTGGTTCTCGGGTGGTGGGCCGCGGGCCGGTACGGGCTCGTGCGCGGATGATCAGCGTGGGGTCGGCGGACTCGACGCGGGCCGAGCGTACTGATTCGGTTCGGCACGATGCAAGGAACTGATCACCAGCCTGCTCAGCTGGGAGATCTCCACCGTGCCGCCGATCTGCGGGCCGGTGATCTCGCTCACGATCCCGCCGCGGAACCGGGAGGCCTCCTCCAGGCTGTGCGGGTCGCCGATGACGCTGATCGTGATCGGCCGGGTGATCGGCTGGCCGTCCGCGACGAGCTGGTCGCCGGCGCCGCCGAACCAGGTCGACGCGACCACCCGGATCGAGTTGTTGATCTCGATCACCTCGGCGCCGGCGTCACGCAGTTCCTCGACCGCGCTGAGCATCACGTCGCCGTCGACCTTGTTCTGCGGGTCCTCGATCGTCATCCGGATGCCCGGGCCCTGGGCCGGGATGGTGCCGGCCAGGATCGACGCCTTCTCGAGGTTCTGCTCCAACTGTTCCCGCGCGTTCTTGGACCGGTCGGCGCCGGACGCCAGGTCCTTGCGCTTCTGTTCCAGGTCGGCGATCTCGGCCTCGTACTGCTTCGATTTCTGGCCCAGGCCGTCGAGCAGGATGAACAGCTGCTCCCGGTTCAGGTTGCGGTACGTCTCGTCCGCCGAGTTGGCCCGGATCTGCATCACGGCGCCGAGCCCGATCAGGAACAGCATCACGGCTGCGATCACCTGCGCCTTGCCGGGTTTGATCATGGCCCGGCCGAGCCGGCGCAGCGGCGCCTCCTCCGGCTCGGCCGGCCGGGATCGCTTCGGGGTCGGGGTCTCGTCCGGCTCCCCCGGTCCGGGAGTCCGCTGGTCAGGCATGGAGCAGCGCCCGCCGGATCGCCGCAGCGTTGGTGAAGATGCGGATGCCGAGCACGACCACGACCGCGGTCGACAGCTGGGAGCCGACGCCGATCTGGTCACCGATGAAGACGATCAAGGCGGCGATCAGGACGTTCGAGATGAACGAGACGACGAACACCCGGTCGGTGAACGTCCCGTCCAGGTAGGCCCGGAACGCCCCGAAGATCGCGTCCATCGCTGCCACGATCGCGATCGGCAGGTACGGCTGCAGCACCTGCGGCAGCGTCGGCTCGAGCAGCAGGCCGGCGATGATGCCGAGCAGCAACCCGATGACCGGAATCATTGGGCGCCCCGCGCGTGCCGCAGGTTGATGCCGGGGTCGGCGTCCATGGTGATCTCCTTCACGGTGCTCAGTTCGTACCGCATTCCACGGCTCTTCGCCAATTCGTTCCACCAGACGCCGGCGTGGGTCTGCACGAAGTGTTGTTGCGAGGTCTCCGGATCGGTGATCGCCTCCACCCGGTACGGCCTCGTGATCGACCGGTAGTCGACGGTGATCGCCTCGCCCGCCCCGCGGATCGAGGTCAGCGGCGACAACCGGTGCCCGTTCACCGTGACCGCCTCCGCGCCGACCTGCCAGAGTCCGTTGACCAGGATCTGCAGGTCCAGGTCGAGCACCCGGTCCCGCGAGTCCTGGCTGTCCCCCGGCGCGTCGTCGACCACGACCGTGAGCCCCGGCCCGGTCACCGGCGCGGCCCCGTTGGCCGCATCGGCCAGCGCGATCCGCCGCTCCAGCTCCTTGGCCTCGGCGTCGCCGCCGAGCGCACTCGCCCGAAGCCCCTCGATCTCCGCGTCCAGGGCGTCGGCCCGGGTCCGGAGTTGATCTTGCTCGGCCTCGGCCTGGGCGATCCTGGTGATCAACTCGCGCCGCTCGTCGGCGATCTCCGGTGCGGCCTGGGAGTTCTTCACCACCGAGACGCTGACCATGATGCCGATCAAGATCGCGACCAGCGCGAAGCCGAGCCGCCAGCGCGGCCGTGCGGTCCGGCCGGCCGCGACCGCTTCGGCGTAGCCGGGGTCGACCGGTTCCTTGACGATCTGCAGCAGCAGGTCCATGCTCGCCGCGGGCGCGCGCGGCGGCACGATCGCTCGGGACGGTCGTGGCCTGGACGCCCGACCGCCCCGTGGTTCGGATCCGGGCGACGGCATCGCACCAGGTTAGTACCCGGCCGCCCGCGATTCCTGGCGCCTGGCCAGGCACGACGGACGCGCCGTTCGGCCCGCCCGATGGAGCGTGGTGCGGTCGTCCCGACGGCACCGCGTGCAGTGCCACCACGGACCGCTCTACGATCGAGGAGATCACGCAGGAGAAATCTCGAGACCGGCGAGTACCGCAAGATCACGGAGGGTGAAGACATCGTGGTGTTCACGAGGTGACGGCGATCAGAAGGTTGATCGAGGTGCTGGCGTTCTCGGCCACCATGGTCGCCGTGCTGGTGCCGGTCGACGCACCGGTCCAGCAGCCGCCGCCGGCGCGGGTCGCCCAGACCCAGGACCTCGCGCCCGAGTTGGCGCGGCGGACCGAACCCGCCTGCCGCTGCGGCACGCGCTAGCTGATCACTGAGTTCAGCCGGTCAGGCTGGGAATCCGCTCGCCGGCCAGGGTGCTCTGGTAGATGTCGGCCAGCCGCGGGCCGACCATGGCCCAGTCGTAGCCGCGGCTCGCGGCGCGGGCGCGGCCGGCGCGCTGCCGTACCGCCGAGCGGTCGGCCAGGGTCGTGATCACGGCCACCGCCAACCGGTCCGGATCGCCGGCCGGGAACAGTTCCCCGAGCCGGTCCGTGTCGCCGTCGCGGAGCAGGTCGACGAAGGCGGGCAGGTCGGACGCGACGATCGGGGCGCCGCTCGCCATCGCCTCCAGCAGTACGATCCCGAAGCTCTCCCGGGCCCGGTGCGGCGCGACGAACACGTCGGTGGTGCCGAGCAGCCGGGCCCGTTCGGCGTTGCTGATCATGCCGACACCGCGGCAGTCCCGGGGCAGTCCTCGATCCCCCTGCCCGGCGATCACGACCTCGAGTTCGCCGATGCCCAGTTCGCGGGCGCCGGTCCTGATCCGCGGCAGCGCGGCGAGCAGGACGTCGAGTCCCTTGCGCGGCTCGTCCAGCCGGCCCAGGAAGGCGAGCCGCGGTCGGTCGCCGCCGCGCCACGGACCTGGCCGGTCCGGTGTCCGCTCGAGGTCGGCGGTGAACTCACCGTGGCTGAACCCGTTGGGTACGACGACGGCGTCCCGGCCGAGGTAGCGGACGACCACCTCGCGGGCCGACTCGGAGACCGCGATGCCGGTGTCGATCTTGCCGATCGAGCCGCGCAGCAGGCCGCCGGCGATCCGCATCGAGCGGGACCGCGGCGTCGCGGTGTGGAAGGTCGCCACCACCGGCACCGACCCGGCCCAGAGGGCCAGCATCGAGACGCTCGGGGTGATCGGTTCGTGCAGGTGCAGCAGGTCGAACCGGCCGTCGCGGAGCCAGCCGCGGACCCGGGCGGCGCTGAACGGGCCGAAGTTCACCCGGGCCACCGACCCGTTGTACGGGACCGGCACCGCAGGTCCGGCCGAGGTGAACGTCTCGGCCGGCAGCCCGGCCTCGGCCAGGCTGGACGCGATCAGGGCGTCCGGCCGGCCGGGCCCGAGGATGCTCGGCCGGAACCCGTTCCGGGCCAGGAACCCGGCCAGCCCGACCACGTGGTTCTGGACACCACCGGGCTGGTCGAAGGAATAGGGACAGACCAGGCCGACCCTTGGGGCGGGGTGGCTCACGCAGCCGCCTCGGCGGGGAAGAACGGCTGGAACAGGTGCCAGTCCTCGGGCTGTTTCGGCAGCTCGGCGGCGAAGAAGTCGCAGACCTGCTGGGTCATCGCGACCAGCCCGTCGCGGCCGGGCCGGTGCTCGACCGGGTCGCCGAGCACCACCTCCAGGCCGCGGCCCGAGAATCGGGCGACGCCCGGGATCAGGGCGGCGCCGGTCCGGCGGGCCACCACCGCGGGTCCGGCCGGCATCGTGGTCCGCGCCGTCCTGCCGTACGGCAGCCGCCAGGTCACCTCGACCCCGCTGCCGGCCAGGTCCCGGTCACCGATCAGGCAGACCATCCGGCCCGCCTTCACCGCGGCGATCAACGTCGACAGGGCGTTCGGGTCGGTGTGCGCGATGACCTCCATGCCGAGGCCCTCGCGGAACTTCACGAACGCGGCGTACTCGTCCTCGCCCAGCTGCTCGGCCACCGTGCTCACCGGCCGCAGGTTGAGGCAGGCCCAGGCACCGGCCAGATCCCAGTTGCCGCTGTGCGGCAGCACCACGACCGCGCCCTCGGCGTCCAGCGCGGCCCGCAGCGGGGCGTCGTTGACCAGCACCACCCGGCGGTCGATCTCGGCCCGGCTCCAGCGGGCCAGGGCGAGCACCTGGTGGAAGTTGCGCAGGTACGAGGCGACGCCGCGGCGCACCAGGTCGTCCGGGCAGGGGCGGCTCGTCAACACGGTGACATTGTGCCGCCAGGTGGCCAGGGCCGAAGAACCCGCCGCCGTCGCCAGCCGGGCTCCGGCCGCGATGATCACTTCGGCGGCCCGGTCCGGGATCCGTGCCGCGATCCGCCAGCCGAGGGCGTACACACCACGGAGCAGGGTGTCGACCATCGACCGATCAGGACGTCGGCGCATCCGGCTCCCCACCCGCCGGGTGATCGGGTTCGGCCGACTGATCATCACGGTTCTGTTGATCTTGCTCCTCGCCCTGCCGGGCCTGCTGCCGGACCAGCAGCATCCGCTGCACGACGGTGATGGTGTTGATCACCGCCAGCACGGTGAGTCCGAGCTCGAGCACGTACGGAATCCCGAAGCCGGCCAGGAACAACGCGAGCAAGATCACCAGCAGCCGGTCCGCCCGTGCCGCCAGGCCGCCCGGCGCGGTGAAGCCCAGGCTCTCCGCCCTGGCCTTGACGTAGGAGGTGAGCTGGCCGGCCACCAGCGCCCAGACCGCGATCACCGGCCAGATCAGCGGTTGATCACGGCCGACGAAATAGAGCACCACGCCGCCGAACACCGCGCCGTCGCCGATCCGGTCCAGGCTCGAGTCGAGGAAGGCGCCCCAACGGCTGGTCCGGCCGCTGATCTTGGCCATCTGCCCGTCCAGCATGTCGAACAGGACGAAGAAGGTGACGATGATCACGCCGGGTAGGAACCACCCGTTGGGGAAGAAGATCAACGCGCCGAGCAGCACGCCGAGGGTGCCGATGCAGGTGATCAGGTCCGGGGTCGCGCCGATCCGCAGCAGGAACCGCGCCGCCGGGGTGAGGGCGGCAGCGGCGAGTCCGCGAAATCGTTCCAGCACGACGCGATCAGTCCGGGCTCGTGGTGGTCCGGAGCTCGCGCCAGGCCTGGCTGACGAGTTCCCGGGTGTCGCCGAGGAGTTGTGGCAGGGCCTTCGTCTGGCCGACCACGGGCAGGAAGTTCGCGTCGCCGGCCCAGCGCGGCACCACGTGCTGGTGCAGGTGGGCGGCGATCCCGGCGCCGGCGATCGAGCCCTGGTTGACGCCCAGGTTGAAGCCGTCGGGGTTGCTGGCCGCCCGCAGCGCACGCATCGCGTCCTGGGTCAGCTCGGTCAGCTCACGGCCCTCGTCGGCGGTCAGGTCCGTGTAGTCGGCGACGTGCCGATACGGGCAGACCAGCAGGTGTCCCGGCGAGTACGGGTACAGGTTGAGCACCACGTACGCGTGCTCGCCGCGGTGCACGATCAGCCCGTCGGCATCGGTCCGGGACGGGATCCGGCAGAACGGGCAGGCCGGTGCGGCGTCCGACTCCGGCTTGTTCTCGCCGCGGATGTAGACCATCCGGTGCGGCGTCCAGAGCCGCTGGAACGCGTCCGGCACGCCGGGCAGCTCCTCGGCCTGCTCCACTCGGTCCCCTCCCTATCGTCCGGCGTCGGCGCTGGTCAGACCTGGCGGCGTTCGGCGATCGCGGTGACGATCTCGGACACCGCGTCGGCGATCGGGACGCCGTTCTTCTGGGTGCCGTCGCGATACCGGAACGACACCGCGTCGGCGGCCGCGTCCTCGCCCCCGGCGATCAGGACGTAGGGCACCTTCTCCTTGCTGGCGTTGCGGATCTTCTTCTGCATCCGGTCGTCCGAGGTGTCCACCTCGACCCGTACGCCCTGCTCGCGGAGCTTCGCCGCGATGCCTTCCAGATAAGGGTTGTACTCGTCGGCGACCGGGATGCCGATCACCTGGACCGGGGACAGCCAGGGAGGGAAGGCACCGGCGTAGTGCTCGGTCAGCACGCCGATGAACCGCTCGATCGAGCCGAACAGGGCCCGGTGGATCATCATCGGCCGCTGCCGGGTGCCGTCCGGCGCGGTGATCTCCAGCCCGAACCGTTCCGGCAGCATCAGGTCGACCTGGATGGTCGACATCTGCCAGGTCCGGCCGATCGCGTCCCGCGCCTGGACCGAGATCTTCGGCGCGTAGAACGCGGCCCCGCCCGGATCGAGCACCAGCTCCAGCCCGGACGACTCGGCGGCCTTCCGGAGCATCTCGGTGGCGCGTTCCCACTCCTCGTCGGTGCCGATCGACTTCTCCGGGTCCCGGGTCGAGAGCTCCAGGTAGAAGTCGTCCAGGCCGTAGTCGGCGAGCAGTTCGAGGACGAACTTCAGCAGCGAGATCAGCTCGTCCTGCGCCTGATCTTCGAGGCAGTAGATGTGTGCGTCGTCCTGGGTCATCCCGCGGACCCGGGTCAGGCCGTGCACGACGCCGGACATCTCGTAGCGGTAGACGCTGCCGAACTCGAACAGCCGCAGCGGCAGCTCGCGGTAGGACCGGCCGCGGGAGCGGAAGATCAGGCAGTGCATCGGGCAGTTCATGGGCTTCAGGTAGTAGTCCTGGCCCTGCCGCTTCACGGTGCCGTCCGGGTGCCGTTCCTCGTCCAGGTGCATCGGCGGGAACATGCCGTCGGCGTAGAAGCCGAGGTGGCCGGAGATGTCGAACAGCTCCGCCTTGGTGACGTGTGGGGTGTTGACGAAGTCGTACCCGGCCTCGATGTGCCGCTTCCGGGAGTAGTCCTCCATCACCGTGCGCAGGATGCCGCCCTTGGGATGGAACACGGCCAGCCCGGAGCCGATCTCGTCCGGGAACGAGAACAGGTCCAGCTCGCGGCCCAGCTTGCGGTGGTCGCGCTTGGCGGCCTCCTCCAGCCGGGTCAGGTACGCCTTCAGGTCGTCCCGGCTCGGCCACGCGGTGCCGTACAACCGTTGCAGGGATTGGTTCTCCTGGTTTCCGCGCCAGTAGGCGGCCGACGTCCGCATCAGCGACACGGCGGGGATGTAGCCGGTGTGCGGCACGTGCGGGCCGCGGCACAGGTCCTTCCAGGCCACCGAGTCGTCGCGGCGCAGGTTGTCGTAGATGGTCAGCTCGCCGGCGCCGACCTCGACGTTGGCACCGTCGTCCGCGCCGGCCGATCCCTTGTCGTTGATCAGTTCCAGCTTGTACGGCTCCGCGGCCAGCTCCGCCCTGGCCTCGTCGTCGCTGACCGGGCGGCGGCGGAACCGCTGCCGCTCCTTGATGATCTTGGTCATCTGCTTCTCGATCGACTTCAGATCATCGGGCGTGAACGGCTCCGCGACGTCGAAGTCGTAATAGAACCCGTCCGTGATCGGCGGTCCGATGCCGAGCTTGGCGTCGCTGTGCAGCGTCTGGACGGCCTGGGCGGCGACGTGCGCCGCGGAGTGCCGCAGGATCGCCAGGCCCTCGTCGGAGTCGATCATGACCGGCTCCACCGTCGCCCCAGCCGGGAGCTCCCGGTGCAGGTCCCACGTCTCGCCGTCCACCCGGACCGCGACCACGGTCCGGTCGTCGCCGTACAGGTCGAGACCGGTCGTCGTGCCGTCGACCACCCGGGGTTCGGTCCTGCCGGGGTTCTGCGTCGACGTGGATGACACGACTGTGGTCCTTTCGGTGTTGATCGGCCTGGTCTTGACACTTCGTCAGGCAGCCGAGGGTAAAGACTAGTCCCAGGTCACCCTCTCCCCCGTTCCGGCACGCACTCCGCGGGTCTCGGCTGCCGGGAGGTGCCGGTCCGTCCCCCTCGCCGACGACGGCTCCGGGCCTGCGCAGGAGGATGGGGGCATGGGGCTTGAGGTGGCGACGTCGGCTGGGGTCGTGCGCGGGGTGCGGCGGGAGACGGGGCACGGGGAGGTCGAGGAGTTCCTCGGGCTGCCGTACGCGGTGGCCGAGCGGTTCCGGGTCGCGGGCCCGGTACCGCCCTGGACCGGGGTCCGCGAGGCCCGGGCCTATGCACCACCGGCGCCGCAGGTCGGTGACGACGGGTTCACCGGGAGTGAGCGGGACTGCCTGGCGGTCAACGTGTGGCGGCCGCCCGGCGCGACCGGGCTGCCGATCATGGTGTGGATCCACGGCGGCGGGTTCATCGGAGGCGCGCCGTCGGACGCACTGTCGGACGGGGACCGGCTCGCGGCCCGGCACGGAGTGATCGTGGTCGCCGTCGGGTACCGGCTCGGCGCGCTCGGCTTCCTGACCCTGGAACACCTGCTGGGCGAGGAGTTCCGGGACGCGGCGAACCTGGCGCCGCTGGACCTGGTGGCGGCGTTGCGGTGGGTCCGTGATCATGCCGAGGCGCTCGGCGGCGACCCGGACCGGGTGACCGTGTTCGGCCAGTCCGCCGGCGGGGCGGCGACCGCGACGCTGCTCGGGATGCCGATCACCGAGGGGTTGTTCCGGCGGGCGATCGTGCAGAGCGGTACCGCGGAGCGGGCCCAGCCGCCCGAGTTCGGCATCGAGCGGACCGCCGAGCTGCTGGGCCTGCTCGACCTGTCCGAGCGGCAGGCCGCGCGGCTGCTGGAGCTGCCGGCCGAGGCGCTCCTCGAGGCGCAGACCCGGTTGATCGAGCGACGCAGCCGGGGCCGGCTGGCGACCGTGTTCGCGTTCCAGCCCACGGTCGACGGGCGGGTGCTGCCCGAGCTGCCGTACCGGTCGGTGGCGGCCGGGACCAACGCCGGGGTCGACCTCGTCGTCGGCACCAACGAGCACGAGGCGGCTGGGCTCGGCGTACCGCTGGCGCTGACCGACCGCGAGGTCGCCGGCCTGGCGGAGCAGCTGCCGGAGTTGATCACCGGCGACTTCCCGGACCGGCCGGGGCTGGCCGACCGGTATCGGGCGGCGTTCGGCGATCTCGTTCCGGGTGCGTCGGAAGCCGAGCTGATCGGGGGCTACCTCACTGACCGGACCTACCGGCAGCCGTCCAACCGGCTGCTCGCCGCCCGGCAGGCCGCTTCGGGGCGTACGTATGCGTACCTCTTCACCTGGGAGCCGCGCCGTCCCGGCCCTCGGCGCGGAGCCGTGCACTCGGCCGAGTTGCCGTTCCTGTTCCGGCACCAAGATCATCCCCGGCTCACCGACGAGCTGGGACAGCGGCTGCCGGCCGGGCTGGCCGACAGCGTGTCCACGGCCTGGGCGACCTTCGCCGAGACCGGGCGGCCGCTGCTGCCCGACGGCACGGACTGGCCGCAGTACGAGGTGCCGGACCGGTCGACCATGATCATCGACGAACGGCTCCGGGTGGCCGGCGATCCGCGGGGCGAGCTGCGGGCCCTGCTGGCCGATGCCACTCAGGAACCTTGAGGCTCACCGAACCGCTGCGGCCGTCCAATCTAGAGCCGGCGGGTCAAGATCACCCAGGCGGTCCGGACCATGATCTGCAGGTCGACCATCGGCGACCAGTTCGCCAGATATTGGAGATCGTGGCCGAGCTTGAACTCCGGGTGGGTGTGGTAGCGGCCGTACACCTGGGCCAGGCCGGTGATGCCCGGCTCGATCTGGTGCCGCCGCCGGTAGCCCGGGATCAGCCGCTCGTATTCCTCCATCTCCTCCGGCCGTTCCGGCCGCGGTCCGACGATGGTCATCTGACCGAACAGGACGTTGATCAACTGCGGCAGCTCGTCCAGCCGGGTGCTGCGCAGCCAGCCGAGTCCCTTGATCACCCGCGGATCGTCCGTCGCGGCCTGGACGGGCACCCCGCCGACTTCCGCGTCGCGGCGCATGGTGCGGAACTTGAGCATCCGGAACGACGCTTCACCGCGGCCGACCCGGTCCTGGATGAACAGCAGCGGCCGGCCGGCCCGGACCGCGACCAGGATCGCGGTCATGATCGTCAACGGGATCGTGATCGGCGCGGTGATCAACAACACGGCCAGATCCATCCAGCGCTTGAGCCGCTGCTGCGACCGGGTGAGCACGTGCGCGGACAGCGACACCACCGGCATCCCGCCGATCTCCCCCACCGTCCGCAGCCCCAGCAACGAGTCGTGCGGCCGGACCAGCTGCAGCACCTCGACGCCGTCGTTCTCCAACCTGGACAGGGAATCCGCGTAGAGATCACGCAGGGTGTCACCGTCCAGCAGCAGCACATCCGTCGCGGCGTACTCGATCACCTGGCGTTCCAGGCCGGTGACGCTGCCGACCCGCCCGGCGACCGCGACGGCCGACGCCTCACTGAGGTGACGTTCGGCCAGCGCCGTGGCTTCCGCCGAGCCGACCAGCAGGACCCGGGGCGGGCCCTCGATCCGTTCCCGGAGTGACCGCGAGATCTGCCGGGTCGCGGACAGCGCGATCGGGCCGATGATCGCGTACCCGAGCAGGACGCTGCGCGGAATCAGGAAGTCGGCCATCAGCCAGCTGATCAGGCCGACGATCAGCGACGCGATCCAGACCAGGGTCACCATCCGCGGCAGGGCCGGCCGGACCACCACCCGCCGCTCGCGGTCGTACAGTCCGCCGATCGAGAAGACCGCCAGGCTGATGAAGGCGACGAGCGCGTACTTCCAGACGTACTCGTCGAAGTGGGCGAACGCCTTGAAGTTGGGCCGCAGTACGCCCATGCCGGCGCTGATCAGCAGCAGCAGGGCGTAAACCAGGACCAGATCGGCGACGTGCAGCAGCCGGATGCCGCGCCGGTTCATGGCCCGCACGACGACCACCCGGGCCCGGGCTCTCGCACCCGTCGGGACGAGGGCGCGGTCAGGGGTCCCGTCGTGCGCCGGCACAGTCATGCGGCCCATGATTGCACCCGCCCCCGCGTGCGGTCAGCGAGGTGCCGGTGCGTCGTAGCGGGCCAGTTCGTCGGACGTCGGTACCTCGAACCAGGCGGCCCACTCCTCCAGGTGCTCCCGGGTGATCGGCGCGGCCCGCCACTGGTCGGACGCGTTGCGCCGCTCGATCCGCGACCACAGCTCGTCGATCGGCAGGACCAGGGCGTGCAGTTCGACCCGGACCCCGAGTTCGCGGGCCAGGTCCCGCAGGCGGTCCCGCTCGGCCCGCGACCAGAACCCGTACTCCAAGATCACGTCGACCCCGGCGGCCAGGAGTTCGGTGGTGAGCCGGATCAGCCGGCTCTCCAGCCGCTCCCGGGCCGGCTCGTCGAACAGGTCGATGCCGAGGTCGGCCAGCCACTCGTCGGGGCAGAACCGGATCGCCCCGGTCGCCGCCGCGAGCCGCACGGCATGGGTGGTCTTGCCCGCCCCGGGCAGGCCGCAGATCAGGTAGAGCGTCATCACCCGGTCACCGGCTCGGACCAGCGGAAGGACGGAATCTCCGCGTCCGGGTCGACCAGTTCGAACGTCCAGGCCAGCCCGCGCTCGCCGACGGTCAGGTAGCGCAGAGCCGGCTCCCGCTTCGGCCCGTAAGCGACCTCGGCGAGCAAGGCGATCGCCTCATCCCGGGCGAACCAGCGCGCGTCCGTGACGGTCCGGTCGGGGTCGGCCGGCCGCAGCGGGGTCCCCGCAGCGACCTCGGCTGTGAAGTTCCAGCTGCCGGAATGCCGGCCACCGTTGAACGTGACGGTCGTGGTGGAGATCAGTTCAAGATCATCAATGCCGATCCGGCAGCCGGTCTCCTCGATCAGTTCCCGTACCGCGGTCTGTTCCGGCGTCTCCCCCTCCTCGACGGTCCCGCTCGGCACCGTCCACCCGGGCACGCCGGTGAAGAAGTCCGGCTCCCGCACCATCAGGACGGAGTCTCCGGCGATGACCAGCATTCCGGCGTAGCTGCGCATGGGCCGAAGGATAGAAGGTTCTCCGCGTCGGGTTCGCAGGTTCCCCTTGCCCGCCGGAGGCGCTGACCGAGAACCGGTGGCCGGTAGGGTTCCGAGGAATCAGCTGTGGGGAGTTGGCTGTGGAGGAACTGACGACCTGGACGCCATGGGTGGCGGTCGCCTTCCATGTGCTCATCGTGGTGGCCTGCGGCTGGGTGCTGCTGCGGTGGTCGCTGGGCGGCATGATCGGAAAGCTGCGGGGTCCGGCGTTCGGCTTGGTGCTCAGCGCGGTGGTCGCGGCCCTGCAGATCGTGGGATTCAGCACGGGCCTGGTCGGCGGAAGCATCGGTCAGACCTGGCCGAAGCTGCTCGCGGCCGTCGGGGCTGTCATCGAGTTCGGAGCCTGCCTGCTGGCCATGCGAGAGGCCCGGCGCTTCGAACACGGTGACGACGCGAAGCGCGACCTTCCAGGGATGGGTGTCCTGCAGGGCGCGGTGGGCACGGCGGGGCTGACGCTGTTGGTGTCCATCCTGTTTCTGCTGTTCCTCATTCTGATCAGGTGGGACTCGGATCCCTCGATCATCAAAGGGACCAAGCCCTTCAAATCGGCGAATGTGTGCAACAGCGCCAGCGGTTACGTCTGTCCCGCGACCGAACAATTCATCTGGCGTCCCACGGCGGTGCAGCGGGACATCGATGTCCTCATCGACCGGGGCCGGCCCAATATCCTCACCAAGCACGACGGCTACGTCGTCGTCCAGGTGTACGACTTGTGTGACGGCGACAGCGAGGTTCGGTGGAGCCTCGCCCAGGACGGCGAATCCCTCGGTGCCGGAGTCCTGCGCGGTGCTCAGGAGGTACGCATCGAGGCGGGACCGGCGCGTTCACAGAACCTGCACCTGGAAGCCCGCCGCCTCAACGGCGGATCGTGCGGCACCACGCTAGGACTGAAACCCTGACCGCCGCACACCCGGAACGAATGCCCCGGATCTGGCCCGGGCTGAATGTCGATCAGGAATCGAGAAGCACTGCCGGTCGCCACGACACTAGCGTGATCTTCACCAAGATCATTCCGAGGAGGACCGATGAAGGCAAGCAGACGCATCCGACAGTTCCACCGCTGGCTGTCGATGATCTTCACCGCGACCGTGATCGTCGCGTTCGTCGCCACGGTCAACCAGCCGACCCTGCCGTTCGCCCTGGTCTACGCCCCGCTCCCGCCGCTCGCCCTGCAACTCCTGACCGGCCTCTACCTCTTCGCCCTCCCCTACGTCACCAGGCGGCGAGGTGCGAAGAGGGCGCCTCATCCCGCCTGAGTTCGCCAGATCCTCTCTCACCACCAGATCGGAACTCCTTCGCCCGACAGGCTCAGCCGTCGAGGGTCTTGGTCGGCCAGGCACCGACATCGCGAAGGAACGGATAGCGATCGCCGAACTGGTGGGCCAACGGACCCAGATCGCTGCCCCACAAGCGATCGAGGAGGGGAAAGTCGGCCGGGTTGATCGCGATGCGGGCCAGCGGACGCACCGGGACGACGCTGGTCAGCTCGCCCCTCCTCCTGAAGGTGTCCGGCGGCAGGACGTAGATCGTGGCGTCGCAGAACGGCCGGTCCGCCAGGGCGACGCCGTTGGCCGACAGGACGAAGCAACGCTCGAGTCGGCCGTCGGGTCGGCGCTCCCACGAGATCTCGTTCGACAGGTTCGGAACGCGGGCCTTGTCGATGATGCCGAAGTACATGGCGAACAGCGCATGATCAACGGCGAAGACGCCCGGCTGCCCGGAGACGTGGCCACCTCCCCAGCTCCGGCTGCGAGGCTCCAGCACGTCGATGCCGGGCACCTGTGAACCGTGCAGCAGGAGACCATGCCGCTCGACCAGGTAGTGCAGAAACTGCCACTTGGGTACGTCGAGCGCGTAGTCGAGATCGCCTCCGTCCGCGGCGCTCCACTGCCGCTCGCACGCGCTCGCGATCTCGTCCAGGTCGATCTCCGGGCGCACCATGTGCAAACCCCACGGCCAGCGGGTCGGGTCGCTGGCCACACGGGGCGCCCTGGTCACCAGCGTCGCGACCTCGTGGACCAGGCCGGGTTCGATCTCCGCTCCGTGCACCGGGCGGCCGTGGAACGCCAGGGCGAGCGCCGCGTTGCGGCGTATTTCCGAGTCGTCGTCCCTGAGTTGCTCGGTGATCTTCGCCACGACCGCCTCGGCACGGGTGCTCACGGTCGCGGTCAGCGCAGAGAAGGTGAGTCGTTCCTCCCATTCCGGCCACATGACACTTCGCTCGGGCAGCCGTGGATAGTGCGGGCTCAACTGGGCGAACGCGCGGATCAGGCCGATCCGCAGCCAGCGGTCGGCATCAGTCAATTCCCCGAGCAGTACGTCAGCGACCGCGTCACCGTCGTCGTCGATCCGAATCAGCGTGTAGGCAGCCGTGAGACGGGCTCGCAACGTCGCAGCGGAGTCCCGCAAGACAGCGGCCACCGCCGGTCGACTGGCACGAGCAACGGCGCCCAGACCCGCAAGGGCTCGCAGCGGTCTCACCGGGTCCGAGGCGGAGGCGAGGCTCCGTGTCACGGCTCCGAGTGCGCGGGCACCGCCGACCGCGACCGAGGCCGTCAGCGCGTGTGGCTCCTCGGATTCAGCGAGAGCGCCGTACACGTCGGCGACAGCCTGTCCGAGTTCGCCGGCCAGACACGCGGCATCGTCACGGGTGACCGGGTCGGGATCCGAGAGTGCACCGATGATGGCGGCACCGACGCCAGCCGGCTCGCCGGCTCGAGCGAGGGTCCGCGCCGCGCCGAGACGCGCCGGACCCGGTTCGCTGACCAGTGCGCGAGCTCGTGAGATCCCAAGATCACCGAGCAACCCGAGCGCTTCCGGCACCTGGACCAGTCTGATCGCCGCCTCCGGGTGGCTAAGTCCACGTACCAGCTCCGAAACCCCGTCCGAGAACCCTAGGTAGGCGAGCCGCACCGCAGCGTTGAGGCGAACCTGGGAATCCCCGGATGCCAGCAGCCGCCGAAGCGATGCCCGCCCGATGCCCATGATCAATCATGGACCAACATCCGCGATCCCAGCGGATGATCATCCGGAAAGAGCTAGAGCTGATCAAGGGCCGACCTGAGAAACCTGTCTCGTCGTGCGGGTTCGCTGCCGTCCTTCGGCCCGAATTCACAGGGCGCGTTGAGAGCGGCCCGGACGTCCCAGTACGCGACCGTCGCCTCATCCAGGCGAACCCTCGTGACCTGCTGCCAGCCGGCAAGAACCTCGGAGGCAATGGTGGCTGGATCGATGAGCTCGTGATCGACGTGGAGGTCGGCATCGAACCGGGCTAGTCCAAGATCAATTCCCGGATGCCCGATACCCGCAGCATCCCAATCCACCATCCCGATCAGGTGATGACCGATCCAGAGGGTGTTGCCGAGGTGCAGGTCACCATGAACGAGCACCGGGTCCGCGGCCGGCTCCGGCAGCAGAGCCAGCCGCGCTTCGGCCGACTCCAGCAGCTTGGACCGCCCACCCTTCGGAGCGATGATCGACCGCTCCGCCTCGGCTGGTGCCATCCCCGAGTCGGCACAGACCTGGTTGATCATTGCTGATCGCTCGGATGCCGTGCCGTGCTCGTAGCGCAGGGCACCCCGGCGGTCCCTAGCCGCGTGATCGATGTCAATCGGGCCGTCCAGCAACGGAAGTCCGTCGCGCAGACCCCCTTGCACGTAGGTCAACGACGCGACCGCGGCACCATAGGCGCGCAATTGCTCTGGATCCGTGATCTGAGGACTGCTTCGACCTGGCAAGGCCGTCACGATCGTGGCGAGGTGCCCGGTCTCGCTGCCGTCGAGGTCGGCGGCGAGAAGTCTGGGCGCCGCGAGCGCATGGTCCTCGGCCAGCGCCAGCGCTCGTACTTCGCGAACAAATCGGAGTTGCGCTTCCGCACCCAGCGGCTCGGTGCGGAGCACCACATGGGTGGTGCGCTGCGGACCCTCGATCCAGAGCAATCGCGGAGGTGCCGGTGACCAACCAGGAAGCGGTACCACCTCGACCAGCCGTCCACCTGGAGCGACCGCTCTCATGACCCATTCGACAACCGACGCTGGAACCATCCCTGGTACCGACCTATCCCCTAGTGATCCTGACCCGACTGCGGGTTCTTATGTCAGGGGGAGCAATTCGGCGATGAGCCTTCAGGGAGCCCTTCACAAGCTATCGATCATCGATCGACCGCGCTAGCGCATTTCACCCGCGGCAGAGGTTAGGAAGACTCAGTCCCCACCGGAACCCCACACCCACGAAACGCACACCATCAGGAACGCAGGGGGTTTGGGGGACTCGGTCCCCCAAAGATCAAAAACGACCGCCCCCGTTACCTTTCTGGTGGCTCTTGAGGTAAGGGCCACGGTCGCCGGGCCTGGTATGACTTACTGCCCCTGTCGTTCGCATGATCCGGGGGGGTGTTGTCGCCGGGTCGGGTGGCGTCGAGTGACCGCTGATAGGGACACGGCCCAACGAGGTCTCTTTGTAACGTGGCTGCCGGGACTTGATGCCTGATCGGTGACCGATTGCCGCAGAGAGG